>JAYVUU010000093.1:0-17681 GCA_043787635.1 Synechococcales cyanobacterium
GAAAATCTGGATCATTGCGAGTTGGAACACGAGACCACCGAGGAGGCATAACATCACCCAAAGAGACGATTTAAAGTTGACTAGTCTAATGGTACAGACACAGCATGACATTCTGTAGGTATTATTTGCACTGGGTCGGAGACTCGGAACATCTAGGCGGTGAAGGGCAAGAAGTTATAAACTGCGTCAGTTATCAAAATAGCGAGTATCTTGAAGGAAAGTTTTGTGGGGGATGAACAATGTGTAGACCTGCTTCTTGGGTGATCGCAGGTGCACTAGCGATCGGGATGACTTCTTGTGGTGGTGAGGATGCTAAGACTCCGACCACTCCTTCCGCCTCTCCCAGTGCAACGGCTGCATCGCCCGAACCCTCGTCTGGAAAAACTTCCACGTTTTCGACGGGGACAGTGGTGGTTCAGAAAAGTAAAGATGAAAAGGGCAGTAAAGAGTCTAAATCTAAGAACCCTAATTCGATTCCAGGATTGCTTAAGTCCACTGATCCAGATGAGCGTGCTAGGTCAGTTCAGAATAATATTAAATCTAATAAGACCGATCGTGACCCATTTTCTAGCCTGCCTCCCCTGATTGCATTCACAACACCAAGAGTTGTGGGGGCTGGAAAGCTGGAAAGCGACAAAGCTTCAACTGTGCCTGAATTACCAAAATTTCCCGAGATTAAATTCCCAGACGTTCCTTCCATCCCCAAGAATTTCGGTCCGCAGCCAACAGCTCCTAGCAAGCCGGGCGGGTCTAATCCTCGGTCGTTAAAGCCGCTAAGTGTTCCACCTTCACCATCTCAGCCCATAAAGCTGCCAAGTGTTCCACCTTCACCACCTCAGCCCATAAAGCCTATAGGGATTCCGACCCTACCGCCGATTCCCCAACCGACCCTGGCTCGGCAAGTTGAAGTAAAGGGTGTTGTGAAAATAGGCAATACTGTTCAAGCGATCGTCAAGGCTCCCAATGAGCCGACTAGTCGCTATGTCGGAGTCGGACAACTGCTTTCTAATGGCCAGATTTTGGTCAAACGGATTGAAATTAATTCGAGTTCTGAACCGATCGTGATTTTAGAAGAAAACGGTATTGAAGTTCGCGTCATGGTGGGTTCTACCAAGAGAAAAGCTCCCTAGTAGTTTAGGAACTGAAAAAGAGGATGTCCATCTACCATGTCATCCTCGCTATTGTTGATTTAGCGTTACGACTTGGGATCAGCCCGCGATCGTGACTTGCTCTGCATCCACCGCCGCCGCACCATTCTGCTCATTAGCAATCTCGATCAAGCGATTAAGTTGATCTTGGCTTGGAGCTTCGCCCTTCAAGACTACAGTCCCACCTGTTTGAGCAACCCAGACAGTCTCGATGTCTGCAACAGATGAATCTTGATCAAAAGCCGCCGCAACACGTTTTGCGAGACCACTTTGATCATATTCTCCATTCAAACCCACACGTTCAGCCGGAATCTCGTCTTGGGCGGGCGCGCTGTCTTCTGATGCTTCAGGTGTCGGTTCAGGTACAGCGGTAGTCTCATTAGTTTCTCCACCGAAAATTCGTTGTAGCCAACCCATAATCTTTCTCCAAAATAGTACTAACACTTATTCTGAACAATACCGCAACCTAATTAGTCTGAGGTTAAATTCTGTTAAATTTTCTCAGAGGTTCTCACCTTCAGACGATCGCTTGTTCAGAAAAAATGTTAAGTGAAAAATTGCTTGGGATTGCCAGTCCTATGAGCTAAAGTTTTACTTCATGGCGTAGCTGCTTTAGTTGGGGTTTTGCGTCAATTTAAAAGCGCTGCATTGAGTTTGGCTGATGGAGGTCTAAGTGAAGCATACGTTGTTGGTATTGGTGGAAGATGAAGCGGGGGTGCTGAGCCGAATTTCGGGCTTGTTTGCGCGGCGTGGATTCAATATTGAAAGCTTGGCGGTGGGTCCGGCGGAGCAGTTGGGCGTTTCACGGATCACGATGGTGGTTCCCGGCGATCGGCAAGACATTGAGCAATTGGCAAAACAACTGGATAAACTTGTCAATATTTTACAAGTCGAAGATATTACAGAAGTGCCCTCGGTTGAGCGCGAACTCATTCTTCTAAAAGTGATGGCCACCAGCGAGACCCGATCGGAGATTTTGGAACTGTCGAATATTTTCAGAGCCAAAGTCGTCGATATTGCTGAAGATTCCTTGACGCTGGAAATCGCGGGAGATCCGGGTAAAATGGCGGCGATCGTTCAACTGCTGACGAAATTTGGAATTAAGGAGATTGCTCGGACTGGCAAAATTGCGCTGAAGCGCGAATCTGGCGTGAATACTGAGTTCTTGAAGTCCTTGGAAGCCAATGTATCCTGAGTTAGCGGGCAATTTCTAACAAAAGGGAAGACACAATGCTCGGCATCCTCCCTCTTAACCCATCTGTTTGACTACTTGTTATCTTTGCCAGGAACAAACGGCTTACCGTCTCTAAATTGACCAGAGAAGGTCGTGCCATCGGTGTAGACAACCGTTCCACGTCCTTCCATACGCCCTTTTCTCCATTCTCCGGTGTAGCTTTGATAGCCACTGCCGGGGGCGAAGGTACAGCTTCCTTTGCCCGATAAGCTGCTACTAAAGAATTGACCTTGACAACGCATTAGTTTAGTCGTGTAAGTCCCCTGACCTTTGACTTGGCCGAGAAAAAATTGACCATCGTAGGTGCCGCTACTGGAAAATGCAAAGTTTCCTCGACCATGGGGGACCCCACGCTTAACTCCTCCTGTATACCGATCGCCATTGGCAAAGGTAAACGTTCCCGTCCCGTTCGGTTCACCCATAGAAAAACTGCCTTCATAGCGACCATTATCAGTGAATAAGAACATACCTTGTCCCTGTTTTAGTCCATTGACAAACGGACCTTCATAGCGCTGATCATCGGCATAAACAAGGATGCCATAACCACTGGGAAGCCAGCCTCCCGTTACTCTACGAACTGTGCCTTCGTAGGATCTAAACGGTGAAGGACCAATTTTGTCGTTTTTGTCCTTGATCGGATTGAATGTACAGATATAGCCTGTGTCACGAATAGTACATTGATTCGCGAGAATGGGGAGTTCGTCGGCTTGGGCAATTTGAGAACCAACGAGCAGGGTTAGACCTGAAAGAAGGACGATCGTGCTGAGGTTGTTCCTGAAATTAAGGCGAAAAAGTTGAGTCATCATCAGACACCTGGGTAGAAATTCCGTCTTTGTAGGACGATTTTACAAGATGCCACCATAGCTGATCATCAATATAGTATGCGCGAGATCTTTAGTGTGGGTATTTCTTCTATTATCTTTCCGGATTGGGAACACTAGAACTACGAAATTTTATTCCTGTACTTCTATTACTAACATCTCATGCTGAGTCGGCTCACACACCAACTGAAAAATCGCTGGATGGCGCTAAGTTCCTATTCAGATATGAGTCCTGACGCTGGCATTCGTCAGCGGGTGAATGATTGCCATAGCGATCGTCCGCTCTATAACTCTGTAGAGTGGCATCAACGATTTTGGTATCCGTTGGGAGTTCAGCGTTCACTGGCTGAGTTTGTCTATGAATTATTGGCCGAATGTTCGGGGTTGGACGTGGGGCAGTTGTTGCCGAGCGATCGGTTGATTGAGGATTTACAGTTGCCATTAGTCTGTTGGTTTGATTGGGAGTTGGTCTGGACTGAGCAATTTACGATGCAGTTTGGATTGGAGACAATATGGATATTGGATATTAGAGAATTTGAGACGCTGCAAGAGTTTGTTCTTTATTTAAATAATCAATTGAAACAGAAGCCCTTGGACTCTTGAATAGGTCACAAACGACTGCAACCGGAACCGCAAGAGCTTGGTAGACTAGAAGTCTGTTTCAAAGGGTTGAGGTGCTATGGATAGGTCAGAGGTGGATAAAGTTCAATTGGATGATTTGCGGTTAGATGAGGGACGATCGAACCAAGTCGCTAAAATAATTAAAAAAGCAAAGGGTCCCTTTGAATATGCCATGGCAGCGGCGATTGCATTAGAAGCCGACCATCCAGACGTGAAATATGTTCAGGGCTTTTTAGTCGTTGCAGGCAGTCTCCCCGCAGAACATGCGTGGGTGGAACTGGAGTCTTGTCGGATTGATCCGAATCTACGTTTTCTTAAGAAAACGGCTAAAGAACTGTTCTATTTTCCGGCCCATTACTTGACGGTAGAGGATCTGACGGAAACAGTTGAGGAAGCCAAAGAAGACTATCCGGAAGACGATCCATTGCCGATCTATGGAAAGATGCCCTACGAATATTATGGTGATGTGATGTTGGGGGATAAGCCTTACCAAGACGCTTATGAGACCGCCAAAGCAAAATGTCGAGAGTTCGATCGTCCGGCTGGTCCTGTGAAACGTTCGACCAAGACAGACCTCAAGGCTTCTGACCACTAGTTTCAACGGTGGATTCCATAGAATGGATGCTGCAAACAAGTCCATGTAAAATGCACGGTCGGCAAGCGCGGCTGCATCTTCCGATCGTAGATCAGGGCGATGTTTAAACGTTGTCTATTCATCCTGGAAAAATCAAACCGATCGGTTCTAATCAAATAAGACATCAAAACAAATCTCGTGACCACACTTTTCGATTCACGTAATCTCAATACTCTATGGGGTTCTATCATTGCCGAAACCCTCGTGCGCTGTGGATTGAAGACCGCAATTATTTGTCCTGGATCTCGGTCAGCTCCTTTGACTATAGCCTTTGTTCAACATCCACAGATTGAAACCATTCCCATAATGGATGAACGATCGGCCAGTTTCTTCGCCTTGGGAATTGCAAAACGAACTCATCGCCCAGTTGTTTTGATCTGTTCATCTGGGACCGCTGGCGCAAACTTCTATCCGGCTGTGATTGAAGCCCATGAAAGCCGAGTGCCGCTTTTGATTTTGACCGCCGATCGCCCACCCGAACTGCGCGACTGTAATGCAGGACAAGCGATCGAACAACAAAGACTATTCGGTAATTTCCCAAATTACTATACAGAATTGACCATACCTGAATTGAATGTATCGCGATTACAGTACATTCGCCAACGATCGGCACAATGTTATCAACAATGTCTCTACCCAATTTCTGGAGTTGTTCATATCAATATTCCCTTTCGCGATCCGCTTGCTCCGATCGTAGACCCACATGTTGAACTTTGGTGCGATCGACTCCCCGATGATTTTTTTGATCATTTACAACTATTCACTCAACCACAAATTCATCAATCCACGAAACTCCCAAATTCAAAACGTGGCATTATCATTGCAGGAGTCGCACAGCCAGAAGATCCGGAAACCTATGCTGCTGCGATCGCCCGAATCTCAAAGCTCACAGGCTTTATGGTATTAGCCGAAGCCCTATCTCCTGTTCGTAATTATGATCATCTTTTCGATCGTAATCTTATTTCTACGTATGACACTATCTTACGAAATCCACAGTTAGCACAGTCGTTAACGCCTGACTTTGTTCTTCGGATTGGTGAAATGCCCACCAGTAAGGTATTGCGTCAATGGTTAGATGCAAATCTGATTGAAACTTGGATTATTGACGAAGGCGATCGGTCTCTCGATTCCCTTCATGGAAAAACTCGCAATTGTTTAACATCGGTGACTACGTTTGCAAATTCATTAGAAAGTTCATTACAAACCCAAGATTCAAACTATTCAAACGCTTGGGGAAGGGCAGAAAATCAAACTCGCGAGACGATCGATCGGCTCCTCCAATCCACCACCAATCTTTTTGAAGGCAAAGCTGCTTGGCTCCTGTCGCAAGTTCTCCCACCAAATACACCCTTATTTATTTCCAATAGTATGCCCGTCCGTGATGTGGAATATTTCTGGAAACCCAACGATCGAGCCTACCCAATTCACGTCAATCGCGGCGCGAATGGTATTGATGGTTGTCTGAGTACTGCCATTGGCGTAGCCCACAACAATCAGCCGACGGTCATGCTCACGGGTGATTTAACACTGCTCTATGATACCAATGGATTTCTAATCAAACCCTATTTACGAGGTCATCTGACCATAGTATTACTCAATAACAATGGCGGCGGAATTTTTGGCATGTTGCAAATTGCCCAATTTAATCCACCCTTTGAGGAATTCTTTTCAACCCCACAGAATATTGAATTTGAGACTCTCTGTAAAACCTATCAAGTTGAGTATGAACACATTCAAAATTGGGAGCATTTAACCGATCGGCTGAAAACTCTCCCAAATCAAGGCATACGGGTTCTAGAGATTAAATGTGATCGGGGCGTTGATGCAACATGGCGTAAGGAAAACTTTAGGACGATCGCGGCAAGCTTGCTATGATTTAAAAGGATGAGATAAACACTCTAGTAGGGCTTTAAGAATGACAATTGATTTGGGATGTCTGCTGGCGTTGGGGTTGTGGTCATTGATATTGAATCACACGCCTGCGATCGGCAAAATGAAAGCAATGGGCGGCGCATGGGGGCTGAGCAATCGAGAAGAAACGCCAACCAACATCGCCCCTTGGATTGGTCGAGCCGATCGGGCACAGCGCAATCATCACGATAACTTACCAATGCTTGCGATCGTCATCCTAATCGCCCACATCACCGGAAGACATGATTCGACTACCGCGATCGCCTCAGCGGTGATCCTGGTTTCCCGCGTGGGTCATAGTTTGAGCTACATCGCAGGGATTACACAACTGCGACCCCTGTGCTATTTATTGTCTATCTTTGGTATGTTTGCGATCGTTAAACAAATTGTTTTTTAAACGATCGACTAGTGAGATTGTCAGCCGTCATTGCACGCAGACTGCTTGCGCTGGGCGTGTCGTTAAAAATCGTATTGTGTCCTTTACTAACTGAGTCTCCCAACCTATTAACATTGAAGTCTACTGGCAAGCTTGGGGCAGAGCAAAAAGAGTGTCCATGTGCAACGATTTGTTATGCGATTTTTCATGTTGCCATATTTGTTGTTTTATACTTTCAGCTAGGCAGTATGCGAAGCTGCAAGGAACCGCATTCCCAACCATTTTGTAACCCGCCATCAAATTCTCATAGTAAAAAATATGGTTATCAGGAAATGTTTGTATTCTTGCACATTCTCTGACACTCAATCTTCTGTATAAGTGCTCTTTGCCTTCAATAAATATCCGCTTATCCTGCTCTACAAATTTCATTTTAGGTGCTTGAGGATGAATAGGTGCATGTCTTCCCCCCGCTTGAATTGTAAAAGATGGTTCGTTCCAACTTCTGACCCTATTCCTTGACATATACATTGTAGAAAACCCGCCAATCATGTATTCATGATTTGGAAAAATACACCTGTTAGAATTCGTTTTTTGCTTATCCATTGCAGGAAGTGCTGAATCTTGAATGTCAAATATACAATCTTCTAATACCAATTTATACCTTAATGGTTGAGGAAATTTAAATGCGAAATCTAAATCATTCCTAATACCAACAAAAATTACTCTTTTACGATCTTGAGGTACTCCATAGTCAACAGTATTCAATAATGTAAAAGATAATTTATACCCACTCTCTGTGAATAGTTTTTTTATATTTGCTAGCGCCTCGGAATGTCTCACTGCCAACATTCCTGAGACATTTTCTGCCAGAAAAAATTTAGGTTTTTTATCTCTTAATATTCTAATATATTCAAAAAACAATTGACCTCGGTGGTCATCAATTCCCCGTAAAGCCCCTGCTTCACTCCAACTTTGACACGGAGAACCTCCAATAATTCCGTCACAGTCAGGAATATCTTCAGAGGGTACATCTCTGATTGATCGTCGATCTAGCATGGTGTCGGGAAAGTTTTTCTCGTAAGTTTCCCATATATCTTTATCATATTCATTTGCCCATATTGTATTAAAACCCGCCGCTTCAAAACCTTTATCTAACCCTCCAGCCCCAGAAAAAAGCGAAACTATTCTCATTGTCTTACCTCTATTAATATCAGTTTTACATCAAGCAACTGCGCAGGGTTATTAGGATTTTTAATTTGTACATCTGAAATAGATATATCGCTATTGTTTTCAATTAATGATTTGTCCTCACTAGGAAATGAGTCGAATTTTTCTTTTCTCATAATGCAAGATAACTTAAAAGAGTCTGACTCTTTTGCTGAATAAATGTCTTTAAAAACTTTAATAGGATTGTCAATATGCCACATTCCCCGAATTCGTAGATTGGTAATGCCAAGAGGGTCTACTTTGTTTACTCTCCCAAGTTCTTTTGTTTCTGAAAATTCAAGGTCTGAAATCTCCAGAACACCATCTTTTATCTTATCGCCAATTCTGGAATATATGTCTTTACTTGCTGCATAACAATCGCCATAAACTAACCACAGATGATTTAATTTCTCATCACTTGTTACTCCCACTGCGTAAACAATATCTTTTATATCCCATTCTTCGCATGTTTTACATGCTTCAGTAATTCTTGGGTCTGTCGAATAGAGCTTATGCTTGGGATAAGAACTGTTAAGAGCAATTGCAGACCCTTTGCTTTGAATTTTTTTAACCTCGATAGCATCACCATTTTTCAAAATTATGTCAGGCGGATTATTTTGATTGCCTAAATAAGAAAAAGTATTTGATATCTCTTGATTTCTTTTAGATAAATTATTTTCTTTTATAGTGTTGGCAAAGGCATCCTGAATATATGTTTCAAGAGCTTCTCCAATATTATTGACTGTATTTCTTCCTGAATATTTATTTTTCAATTCTTGGATAGGGTTTTTTGCAATATTCGATATTGCCTGTAAGACGTTTGACACTTTTGATTTTCTCCATTTTTATCTAATTTTTGCTGTTTATCTCTTTACACGTAACTATTTACCAAAAAATTGGGTTTAAAGCTCCGCCATTTTAGGACGGCTTTTAGTAGACTGCGAGTAGTGGAAGCTGCCAAGCAGCGAAGCACTGCACCTTGAAAATTGAATCTAAGTGGTTCTACTGCATTTTTCTAGACTCTAGTTTAAGTGGTCTCGCTGAACCAAAAATCCTCGCGCTTTCTGGCAGAGGAGTGTGAATGTACAAAAACATTTTGAATATCGTCCTGATTTGGGTAGATAGCCAGATAGAGTCCGGTATCTACTAGATTTAGGGGCAAGGCGACCGTGCGATGGATTGCACTGGGTCAGGAGGAGGGGGCAGTTATCTGTTCTCAGAACATCTTAAACACCCCCTCAGGTCATTCAGCGGCATTCACCCACACCTTCAGGTCTACTAGTTCAATCGGCCCAAAATTGCTCATCAAAGCCACATCAGCGGCATCCCGACCGTAGGCGATCGCAATCCGGTTGCCTCGAGGGTTGGCTTGGGTCGCATCAAAGGTATACCAACGGTCACCGACAAAGACTTCAAACCACGCATGGAGATCCATCGGGTCTAGTTGATACAGGTATCCCACTACCATCCGGGCGGGTATGGTTAAGCTCCGACATAGGGCAATTCCTAGATGGGCAAAATCGCGACAAACTCCGACTCGGCTGGCGACTGTATCGACTGCTGAGGTAGACGCGTCACTTGTGCCATATCGATATTCCACTTGAGTGTGAATCCAATCGCAAATAGTGAGAACTTGCTCGTAGGCTGGCTTTTCTAGGTCTACAATCTGACTCGCCAAATCGCCCAACTGGTCAGACTGACAGTAGCGACTGGGTAGAAGAAACTGTAGGACATCCTCGGGTAACTCTTCCACAGGAATAAAAGGGGCTTCATGCTCCACATCGATCGCATCAGCGGTCTCGACGCAGACAGTCGTACAAACTCGAAAATTCCCGGCGGGTACCACTAGGCGTTGACATAAATTGCCATAGCTATCGGTGTACTCCACGATTGGAGTCATTGGCTCTAACTGGTATTCTTCTTGTACAATCCATTGCCCTAGTCCACTCCGAGGCCGGAGCATCAGAATCACTGGGGTCGGTTGGTCGGCGTTTAACAGTAACTCGCATCCCGCAATAACTTTCATAGGCTTTGAACTCAGTTACTAAACTTCCGTGCGTTGCAACTCTAGTTGATTCGCCCGCAATTGACCACAAGCAGCATCAGCATCCAAGCCACGCGATCGGCGAACACTGACGGCTACATTTTTTGCCTTCAATGCGGCCATAAAAATTTGAAGTTGCCGATCGTTTGGGCGTTGGTATTCCACCTCAGAAATGGGATTGTAGGGAATTAAATTAACATGACATTGAAAGCCTCGCACCAATTGAGCTAACTCATGGGCATGCTGTGTCTGGTCGTTTACCCCCGTTAGCACAATGTATTCAAAACTGACGCGCCGCCCCGTGATGTTGACGTAATCCCGACATTCTTCAAGTAGAGATTCTAAGGGGTAGCGTTTGGCGGATGGGATGAGCTGTTCCCGGACTTGCTGGTTGGAGGCGTGGAGACTGACGGCTAGGGTGGCTTGTAAATGTCGATCGGCAAGACGGGCAATCTGACCGGGAATTCCGACAGTGGAAATGGTGATAAACCGTTGACCAATGCCGATGTCTTGGTTCATCGATCGGACCGATTCCAGCACGGTCTCCGTATTTAGCAACGGCTCACCCATGCCCATAAACACCACGTTGCTGACCCGTTCTTGAAAATCTGCTTGAACAGTCAAAATTTGATCGACAATTTCATGGCGTTCCAGATTGCGCTTAAAGCCGCCCTTTCCCGTGGCGCAGAAATCACAGGCCATGGCACAGCCAACTTGGGACGAGACACAGACGGTCAAGCGGTCTAGTTTTTGGCTGCCGGGTCGATAGGATGGAATGCCCACGGCTTCAATGATTTGACCATCGGTCATTTCAAGCAAAAATTTTACCGTCCCGTCCTTCGAGGGCGCTCGAAAGGCGATGCGCGATCGGCCAATGTTGACATCTGCCACCGTTTCTCGCCATGCCTTGGGAAATACCGACACCTCCGATAACGATCGAATGCCCCGCTGATAAATCCACTGGTGCAATTGTTTTCCCCTGTAGGCGGGTTGTCCTTGGGTTTGCATCCAAGCTGTCAATTCAGCCACATCTGCGCCAATTAGCGGAGCAATGGTCGGCGGTGCAGCGGGACTAGGGAGCAGAGATGGGGCGTTCATGGATGGGGAGAGATAGGAACTATCATTGACAATGGCTTTATATTCTAGCGGGTCAACGGCGATCGCGGTATTGTTGAATTCTGTTGAACGGTGATTTGGGGAGATTGTATGATTTCGCAATTGTTGGCGTTTGAATTTACGTCACCGGGTCCGATCGCGTTGGAGTTTGGACCATTGCGAATGCGCTGGTATGGCATCTTCATTGGCAGTGCTGTGCTTTTAGGGGTGAACCTGTCAACTTGGCTGGCTGAACGCCGCAAGATAGATCCGGATCTGGTGGCGGATCTGGCGTTTGCGCTGGTGTTAGGGGCGTTGCCGGGGGCTAGGATTTATTATGTGCTGTTTCAATGGCAGGATTATGTCGGCCATCCAGAAAAGATGATTGCAATTTGGGAAGGTGGGATTGCGATTCATGGTGCAGTTTTAGGGGGAATGTTAGCGGGATGGGTCTTTGCGCGGTGGAAAAAAATTTCGTTTTGGACACTAACTGACATCGTGGTGCCATCGTTGATTTTGGGGCAGGCGATCGGGCGGTGGGGAAATTTTTTTAATTCAGAAGCCTATGGTGCCCCGACGAATTTGCCTTGGAAGTTGTTGATTCCGCCCGATCGTCGAATGGTTGGATTTGAGTCTGTGGCCTATTATCATCCGACGTTCTTGTATGAATCATTGTGGAATTTGGGAGTATTTGGGTTGGTGATGCTGTTGGTATTGAAGTTTGGTCAGCGGTTGAAGCCGGGAATGCTGTTTTGTTTTTATGCGATCGCCTATGGCTGTGGACGATTTTGGATTGAAGGATTGCGGACGGATAGTCTGATGGCGGGACCGTTGAAGATGGCCCAGTTGGTGAGTTTAATGGGAATTGTTTTTGGAGCGGTGGGTTTGTGGTGGTTCTCGAAAATGTCTCATTCCCCAAAAGAAAATCTTCGAGGCAACTAAGTCTGAATTTATAATTCTTCGTTGGTTGATTAAGTATGACAGTTCGTAAAATCTATGTCATTGGTGTGGGACCGGGCGACCCTGATTTGTTGACGGTGAAGGCCGATCGGTTGATTCGCAATGCAGATATTATTTTATATACCGATTCGTTAATTCCGCCGGAAATTGTGACGATCGCAAGACCGACGGCAAGTTTGATCACGACGGCGGATAAAAGCTTGGAAGAGATGCTGACGTTGATGACGACTTCGGCGAGATTGGGTTTAAATGTGGTGCGATTGCATGACGGGGATCCTTGTTTGTATGGTGCGATTCAAGAACAAATGTCGGGGCTGCTGGCGGCGGGTTTAGATTTTGAAGTTGTGCCGGGGGTGAGCGCCTACCAATTGGCGGCGGCAAGGCTGAGGGTAGAACTGACGATGCCGGAGCAAGTCCAGACGATTATTCTGTCGCGTATGAGTGGTCGGACAATTGTGCCGGATAATCAGGAGCTTTCGAGTTTGGCAGCTCATCGATCGAGTCTTTGCTTGTATTTAAGTGCAAAACATATTGCACAGGTTGAATCAAAATTACTATTGCATTATCCGCCTGAAACCCCTGTGGCTATTTGCTATCGATTGGGTTGGAACGATGAAAAAATTGTATTGGTGCCGCTTTCGGAATTGAAAAGTAAGAATCAAGAATTGGGACTCATTCGATCGACACTTTATGTGATTAGTCCGGCGTTGATGGCGGATACAGTGCCAGCGGAGTTTGGATATGCAGAACGATCGGCGTTTGCACAAGAGTTAGGACGATCGCAGTTATACAGCCATGATCATCGACGAGCGATCTGAGACCTGTTAACTGGAACAAGTCTCAAACTGAATTCATCTGTATTACAAAACTATCTCGCAAATGAAAGTCAGCATCTATTCCTGCATGACATACAGCCCAATAGCTCATTCCCTCAAATTTATCGGCAATCACTGCTGTTGCTGAAAGCTCAAGATCATTGGCTTCTAGTCCCAATACACTCAAATCTAATATAGTCTCTAATGAAAACATCGATCGGTCAATTGATATTGTAAGTTCTTCGATCGCCAGTTCTTCCCGTAATCCCGATCGGTAATGATCTAATTTAAATATATTCCAATATCCCACCGTCGAAAGATTTACTTCCCAATAGGAATCCTGACCCGAAATCCCAAAGAAGCATTCAAAACAAGTCGTCTCCCAAAGTCCCATTTGTCGGGTGGGAATTTCAGGTTCAGCAATTAATACAGACTCGATTGCCCCGGTCATCTTATACTGCAAAACCAGAAGATGGCTCCGGCGATCGACCCTTACAAGTAAATCGATCGCCGGAGCCTCAGTCGTTATGAATGGAACTAAGGATTTAGTAATCACGTTAGACAACTGATTGAGACTTATTTAGGACCATAGAAAAATGCAATATCCTTATCCTTTAGCGGTGCAAACCCTGCGGCTTCCAGTTTGGCATTCAACTCATCTTGAGGAATATGTTTTGCCCCAATTCGTACAATTCTCGATCGCATTGTATTAGAAACGCCGCTGCGCTGACGATCGGCTTCCATCCCCATTACAGTTTTATACAACTCTAGTTTTGCCGATGGAATGGCCGACCCATCAAAATCAATGCCCTTTTCGATCGCAATATCGATCGCATCTCCGCCTGTTGTTTTAGACTTATCGGCAGACATAAAATATTCCTATTCCTATGATTTAGGCCAATGTACCATAGCAAATTGGCTGACTGTAACTAAAATCTGTGATGTTAGCCACTAAATTATGCAAGTCCCGGCATCAAGAGTTCTAGATCTAAGTTGGATGCGGCTTGAGCTAAAGCCACCGTATCTTCTGAGTCCGCCAAGTAGGGCAATGTCCCCAAGACCTGAATCCCGGTTAGGGTTTCAATTAACTCTTGATTGGCCCAATTTTCAATCTCCTCATCGCTACAAGAGACCAGACAGCTACGAACAATCCCTAGGATCTGGAGGTTCGATCGTTCGGCTAGCGCCACCGTTGCCACGACTTGCCCGATCGCCCCAAGTTTGACGGGCACAACAATCACAATGCGGAGCCGCCAATCTGCCGCCAGATCTGCCCCAGTGGTTTGTCCAGTCATGGGAGAACCCAGACTTCCAGCTCCTTCCACCAAAACCCAGTCATATCGCTGGGTTAAAGATTGATAGGCAGTCCAAGCCTGTTCAATTTCGACATGCCGTTGCTCTTGGGCGGCGGCGATCGGTGGGGCTAAGGGCGCTGTGAAATAAAGCGGATTAATTTCATCGATCGTCTGACTAAGTTTAAATAGCCGTTGGTAGAGTTCCCGATCGCCGTTGCCCGATTGTATGGGTTTGAGAAGTGCGACCGATCGATGGGGCGCATAGGTTTGACAATAGGCAAACAATGCCGTTATCAGCACTGACTTACCTGCGTCCGTATCCGTTCCGACGACAAAAAGTGAAGGCATATCCGTTTAGTTAAAATGAATTTGTAACCTTAAAGTGCTTGCTACTGAATCGTCACAGAGAGCGAGTAGTCCGTTGGGGTGGTGGTGACAATCTCGATTTGATAATCGCCCCCTGGCACCTGGAGTGCACGCCATGTCGATCGATTGCTTGCATCAGGAATAGGATTGCCGGATGGCCCGATGATATTAAACTTCGCACCCTGAAGCGTGATTTCCATCGACTGTCCGGCCCTCGCGTCGATGACATAGCGTTTTACCTGTTGCTCGGTGGCGGTACCTGAAACCACACCTGTAACTGCGCCGGGTTTGAATAAAATACGTTCCACTGGTCCCGGCGTTGGGGTAGGCGTTGGAGTGGGCGTGGGCGTGGGCGTGGGTACCGGGGTGGGCTTGACCGGGTCAACAAGTTTTAAATCGATTTTATAATCTGATTTTTCGACATCCCTGACGGTTTTAAGCTGGATGCTATAGTCTCCAGTCAACGGCAGTTCACCCATCCAATTTGGAACGCGCTTGGCCCGATCGCCCAAGAGTTGACCATCAGGACGACTTAGGGTCATCAGAACCCCCTCACCACTGATCGCCGCATCTAAAGTTTGACCCTGTTTGGCTGCAAAGTTTAGGATCAAGGTTTGATTTGCGGTCAATTTCCCACTGCGACTCGTAGGTTTATCGGGGGTGAGGTCTAGGCTCTCGCTTATTTCTGAGGGTTTGACGCTGGGTTTGGGAGTGGGCTTAATGCTGGGTTTTAGGGTAGGAGAAACTGTGGCGATCGGGGCGACGGTTACTTCTGGTGACGCGGCAATTTCAGGTTTAGAGGGACGACCCAAAGCCCAAACTCCGATCGCCGCCAAGGCCGCCAATCCGACCCCGATTAATGCGATCGCCCAGGGATCATCCCATAGGGTTGTCTGTTTAGGGATTGCATTGGGCGATCGATTCCCAGGCCGAGGCTCTAAGCTCTCGTCTAGACTCCGATCGTTGTCACGGACCACTGCAATCGTGGCCATAGACGATGGGATCGCGGGACGTGCGGGCGGATTGGGAGCTTCATTGGGCGCGATTGTCTGTTGAACCCCTGCACTGGATCGACCCGCGAGGGCTTGCTCTACGGCTGTGGCTGAAGCGTAGCGCTGATTGGGAGTGATGCTAAGCATTCTATTAATCACTTGGGCAAATCCCGGCGAGACCTGACACCAACGCTGCCAGCTCCAGACCATGGTGTTCGCATCTAGAACGTCTTGGGGTTCACGTCCGGTCAACAGGACGATCGCGGACACGGCCAAGGCGTAGAGGTCACTGTTGGGATAGGCGTTGCCTGTTTGCATTTGTTCGATCGGGGCATAGCCCAGCTTACCGACCGTAGTGGCGGGTTGATTGGTGCCACTTTGCTGGAGCCGAGTCGCGATTTCCTTGACCACACCGAAATCAATCAGAACCGGGAGATTATCTGCATCGCGCAGAATCATATTGTCCGGTGCAATGTCTCGGTGAATGATTCCTTTTTGATGGAGATAGGACAGCACTGGAAGCACTTGCTGCATCAACAGCACAACTTCTTGCTCGGAGAATACAAATCCCCGGTTCTTTCGATCGTCCAAAATCTCTCGATAGGTCTTGCCTTCAACAAAATCCTGAGCTAAAAACAATCGCTCATCTTCCTCAAACATCGCCCGAAACTTCGGGATTTGGGGATGCTCAATTTGATAGAGAATCTGAGCCTCGCGCTGGAAGAGTTCTTTTGATTTGCCCAACCCGTAGCCTGTTTGCGGCGGGGTCAGCTCTTTGAGAGCACACAACTCATTAAATCGCCCCTGATCTTCCACCAAATACGTACGACCAAAACCGCCCTGACCCAGTAGATTGATCAATCGGTAGCGGTTTTGTAGGACAGTGCCAGTCGGAATCGGTGGTTGCATAGGTACGAGGGGACTTTTAAAATTAGTCCAAGTTTACTGCTTTGTATTAGGTTTGGAACGAGTTTCTTGAGTGAGTCCAAATTTCAAATTCACGAATCCGTGCTCATGAATTCAGGATCCCCACCAGCAATTCCCGGAGCGTGGTCTTAGCCAAGCTTGGACTTCACCGCATCCTGGACCTTTTTACCATCGGCTTTCCCCTTAAGCTGTTGCATGGCTGGTCCCATCACTTTGCCCATATCCTTGGCGCTAGTTGCCCCCACTTTGGCAATGATGGCATCGATCGCCAGCCCGATTTCATCATCGGAAAGCTGAGACGGCAAAAACTCCTCAATGATGGCCAGCTCTAAGGCTTCAATTTCGGCTAAATCTGGACGGTTGGCGTTGGTGTACTGCTCTATTGAATCTCGGCGCTGTTTGGAGATCCCCACCAATACATCCATTTCTTGTTCAGGAGTCAGTTCAGTTTGACCACTAGGGCGAACGCTGACTTCTTTTTCGATCAGCACTTTCTTGATACTGCGAAACGTTTCTAGCCGGATTTTATCCTTGGCTTTCATGGCTGTTTTAATATTTTCGGTAATCCGATCGATTAGGGGCATAATTTTATTAGTCTTGGGTTCATGGACAGTTTTATCCTCGTCTTGCCAGTCTCTAGGTCATTGAAGACTCGATCGCTGGACGTAAACATCCTAACTTTTATCCTGTTATAATTTCGCGCTGACGATTTCGCGCTAAAATTCAGTCTTCTTCACATAAATCTATTTTTATATCTTTTAGGATTTGACTTTTCATGTATTTATTCCATTATCTGGGAGTTTTAAATCCCAATGCTAACTTTGTGTTCAAAGCGTTTGAGGGCTTGATGTGATTCGTTCTGCAACTTTGACTTTCCCGACCGCTCCCGTAATGCCATCTGACAACAACCGTCTCTGCCTTTTGGCTGGAACCTCGAACCTCATGTTGGCGAATGAGGTGGCTCGTTATCTAGGTATTGAACTCACTCCGATCATCCGGAAGAGTTTTGCTGATGGTGAGATTTATGTTCAGATCCTAGAATCGATCCGTGGGTGTGATGTCTACATTATGCAGCCGACTTGTCGTCCGGTAAATGATCATCTAATGGAGCTGATGATTATGATCGATGCTTGCAAACGGGCATCGGCGAGACAGATTACGGCGGTGTTACCCTATTACGGCTATGCTCGCGCCGATCGTAAGACTGCCGGACGTGAATCGATCACCGCCAAACTC
>JAYVUU010000094.1:0-21380 GCA_043787635.1 Synechococcales cyanobacterium
GCACTTTGGGCGATCGCGGTCCAGTTGATGGCAGGGCGATATTTTTCGGCGCTTTCGTGACCTGTGACAAAGGTGACGCTGGAGCTGTAATTGCGATGGGTGAGGGGGATGCCTGCGTAGGCTGGGGCGGCGATGCCGGACGTGATGCCGGGGACGATCTCAACGGGGATTCCAAGTTTGGTTAGGTCTTCCAGTTCTTCGCCGCCCCGTCCAAAGATGAAAGGATCGCCGCCCTTTAACCGGACAATCCGATCGTATTGGTACGCTTTCTCGATTAGGAGTTTGGTAGTGTCTTCTTGAAGTAGAGAATGTTGACCTTTGCGTTTTCCCGCGTGGATTTTTTCGGCGGCGGCGTTGATCATGGCCAAGATCGGCAGACTAACGAGAGCGTCATAAATTACGCAGTCAGCCGTTTCAAGCAGGGTTTTTCCCTTGAGCGTGAAGAGTCCAGGGTCGCCCGGTCCTGCGCCGACGAGGTAGACGGTCCCAAAGGAGCAAGGGGAATTAGATTCGAGATTCTGCATGACTACTGGTTTCTAGGATCTGGGCGATGAGGGTTTGGAAGCTTGGCAGACTAGCGAGGGGTTCGGTGATGATGAGGGTTTGGTTTGGATTTTGCTGACGGTGGGCTTGGATGATGTCGTGGAGTTTGTCGGTGATGGTGCCGGGGAAAAGGAAGTGAAAAAGAATTTGGATATGTTGATGACCTTGTTCGGTGAGGGTTTGGAGTTGGGTGCTTAGGCTCGGTTCGATCGACCAGTAGGCAGGGCTTGCATTGAGAGTTTGAGCGAGGGTTTCGATGAGTTTAAAACTCTCTGGTCGTTTACTTCCATGGGTTAGGAGCAGGCGCTGATGACCCGATTGGGTAGAAAATAAGTAGGGATGGTTTTGGATCTGTTGACCGAGGTAGGCGAGGGTGGAGAGTTTAAAGCTTGGGTCGGTGAGGGAAAGGCTATTCTGGGCGAGAGTGACTTCCTGGGGCAGGTCTTCCATGATGTGAACGCCGGGGATTAGGAAGAGGGGCAGAATGTGAAGCCGATCGGTGCCTTGGTTACGACTTTGTTGGGTGATGTGCAGGATTTGTTGATGGAGGGGTTGGTCTGCGCCTTCGAGCTGGGCGTGGAAAAGTTGGGCGTTGGGTAAGTGAGGCTTGAGGGTTTCCAGCAGGGTTTGAGTAGAAGCCTGGGATTTTTGGTTACGGCTTCCATGGGTGACGAGGAGGTAGGCGGGACTGCTCAAGAGATTTACCAAGTGGCGCTTTTATGGTTTAACCATGCTTGAGGATAGCGCTTTGTGATCAGTGATACAAGAACTAAGGATTGGGTCGGAATTTCGATTTCAAATATCTTGGAGCTTTAAAACGTTTTCGGTATTTTACGATCGGTCTGTCAAATTGCAATGACTCGATCAAAATTTGATCAAACGATCGCCCCTAATGCCTGCCATGTCATTTTCTGCGCTTCTGTCAATCCAGTTGTATCGGTAATAATACTTTTTTCGTAGGGAAGGCGGCATCGTAGAGTTTTGCGGTGAGTTCCATCCTGAAGACTCCAAACATTGATCGTTGCATCTTGGCTACTGCTCAAGAGAAAGGTTTCATCAGTGTCATTATCTAAAACTTGAGATAGTGACCATACCCAATGTTCATGCTGAGAAAGAACACTAGTGCATTCATTGGTCGTAAGGTTCCAAATACGGATAGTGTGGTCGGCACTGCCGCTAATCAAGTTCTTGCCATCTGCACTAAATAATAGCGATACGATCTGATTTGTATGTCCTGTGTAGATGCTGAGACATTGCCCCGTTTCTACATCCCATAGTCTTACTAGATAGTCGTCACCGCCAGTGGCAAAGACACGACTATCTGGACTAAAGGCAATAGCCCAAATTCGGTTCAGATGAGCTTTTAACGTATGCACACATTCCCATGTTTCAGTATTCCATAGTTTAATTGTTTGTTGATAGCCACCCGTGACTAACCATTTGCCATCAGGGCTAAAGGCAACCGCTAAGACGGCACTAGCATGGTTCTTGAATAGATGTAAACAATCGCCTGTCTCCACATCCCATATTCTGATGCTGTGATCGTAACTAACACTTGCAATTAGCTTACTGTTGGGGTGAAAGGCGATCGCCCATACCCAACTGATGTGACCGCGAAACGTTTTTAAGCAATTGCCTGTGTGAGGATTCCAGAGTTTAACCGTATGATCGGGACCAGCACTGGCAAGAATCTCCTCATCAGGACTAAAGGCAATCGATAGTACTCGTCCAGTATGTCCGTGCAGGGTTTGAAAAGGATAATACGGTGATGAATCAGTAAAGAAGTGTTGATTAAATTTCCAAAGTTTAATGGTTTGGTCTTCATGTCCACTAACCATAAGTTGATGCTTGGGACTAAATGCGATCGCGTAGATAGAATTACTATGACCTTGAATAGTTGTCGTACATTGTCCCGTCTGCATATTCCAGAGACGAGTCGTATTATCTTCACCGCCACTAGCAAGCATTGCCTGAGTCGGATGAAACGCAACTGACCAAACAAAATTAGTATGCCGTTGTAGGGTTTGCAAACATAGTTTAGATTCGATGCACCAAAGTTTTACAGTTTGGTCATAGCTGCTGCTAGCGATCGTTTTACTATCGCTACTGATGGCAACAGATGTAATCGTTTGTTTATGTCCAGTTAGAGTGGCTAGGCAGTTTCCTGTAGCAATATCCCAGATTTTCAAGGTTTTATCAAAACTACCACTTACTAAATGCTGTCGATTAGGACTGATGGCGATCGTCCTAACCCATGCTTGATGTTCTGTTAATGTCTGTAGGCATTCTCCAGTAGCAATATTCCATCGCCGAATTAGATTGTCTTCGCCCGCACTGAAGATAGTTTGACCATCGGGATGAAAGGCTGCACTCCAGACACAAGCATGATGACCATAAAAAGTTTGTACGACCTCTCCTTCGACATTCCAAATCCGTACAGTTTGATCGCCGCTCGTACTGGCTAACCACTGCCCATCAGCGCTAAATGTGACAGACGTAACAATGCCTGTATGTTCGGTAAGGACTTTAAGAAGTTCTCCAGTCTGACTATTCCACAGTCGTACTTCATGATCTTGTCCGCAGCTCGCGAGAATGGGTTGAGTCGGACTATAGGCTACATTCCACACCCAACTATTATGTCCTATACAAGTGGCTAGCTGTGTGCCATCCTTTGAGTTCCAAATATGGATACTGCCATTGGTATCGCTAGTGGTCAATTGCTCGCCATTTGGACTGAAGGTCACCGATGTGATGCCGCCGAAGGTGCTAGTAAAGGTACAGTTATGAAAATCTGCTTCAGTGAAATTTACATGATGCAGATTGATATCTTGCAGATAGGCTTGTCTAATACTCAATTGTGAAAAGTCGTAGCCTGTAATATCTGTTTGCAATTGACAGAATAGATTTAGTAAATTACCCGCGCCGTAATTTATTTGTTTAGCGTAATTGGTTTGCAGATGTGTCAAGAGGCAATTTAGTTTTTTCACCAATTGTTGCGGAGACATGATTTCTATGGATAGACGATCGCATAGCGGCTTAAGAATCACGCGAATCTGACTGTCGCGAATATAGTCTTTTGATTTAGCTTTGATCAATGCATGAGTCAGAAATAACTGCGGCTGTTCTGACAATATCTCTTGGACAATGTTTTCAATCAAAGATTCGGTTACGGATTCCATGACTACGGGCTGTAGCGTAAAACCAAACGCACTGCTCTCAATCAAACTTCGCCAAAGCAGAGATTCTATTGCTTCGATCAACCTGGATTGAGGAAGCTCGATCGTCAAATCTAGTTGTAGCTCTGAGATGGTGATAGGTTCGCGGTTAATCGCTAGCCAATTCATGACCGATCGCTCTAGCTGTGAGAGGCGATCGCATTGTTGCTGAATTAAGGTTCCAATGCCACTAAAAGCAAAATTTCCCTGTTCTAAAAATTGGTAAATGTTCCCCGCGAATAAATCTTGAATTGTATTTGCGGCCATCTTCAGGGCTAAGGGATTGCCACGATAGTGGACTCTTAATCGTTCCAAATTATCATCAACGGTATGTAGTCCCTTGTCATCGAGAATATGCTGTCCTGCGTCTATGTCTAACCCCGCCAGAGGCATCGTCCGTACAAGTAGACGATCGCCTTCCATTAAAGCGATTTCTTGGGGTTTTTCGCGACTAGTAACAATCAGGCAGCTTTGATGAGCAATTTCCCCCACTCGCTTCAGCAGTTCGCCATACATCTCATAGCCCGTGCGATAGGCTCCCGAC
This sequence comes from Synechococcales cyanobacterium, assembly GCA_043787635.1. GTDB lineage: Bacteria > Cyanobacteriota > Cyanobacteriia > Leptolyngbyales > Leptolyngbyaceae > JAAFJU01. Next base: position 4,303 of record JAYVUU010000094.1, read on the forward strand.
TGTTTGCCACCTTGTAATATAGTTTCAAAGTTATCGAGGATCATCAAACAACGCGATCGCTTTAATAGTTCGATTAATCGCGAGATTTTACCACTGGTGTTATTGGGAAGCTCGGTTTCCTGCTGCTGTGAAAAAAACTTAATTAATGTTGTTAGATATTCGTCAATGGGCATGGCATCTCGTAGCGATCGCCAAATTACAAAATCAAATTCGTCTTGAATCTCTTGGGCAAGTTTGATCGCAAAAGAGGTTTTACCCATACCACCCATTCCGATAATCGTTATGATGCGGCAATGATCTTGAAGAATACATAATTTCAGTTTTGTGAGTTCTTCCGATCGTCCATAAAAAATCGAGACATCGATCGCTTCACCCCAGTTTATCCGAGCATTAATTGTTTGTAATTTTGCAATTTTCTGAGCTTTTTCCTGTTGCTCGACATATCGCTGTAATACGTCATTCAGGTTATTTTTAGTGACTTTCTCGTTTAATGCTTTAGATAGCGATCGCCATAGCTCTGAGCCAACATCTTTAATATAGCCAAGGTCATAGCCTTCTTGAATCCCCATGTCTGAGTACTTCTGCCCCTGCCAAGATTGCTCAAACACAATTTTTTGGACTGTTGTTAAGCGCCTCCCTTCTAATAATCGCGTGACTAATGCGATCGCCTCTTCACTTGACATTTAGAGCCTCAAACTGGTCGATATTTAAACTGTATCGATACTATAAGCCCTATATGTTAATAAAGTTTATGCAGATACACCTAAAATATCAGACCTTTATCAGACCTTTATCAGACCCTTGAAACCTGCATTAAAGCCTAGATTAAACACAAGGAAAATTTGATTTTCCGAATCTCAACTTTGTACTGTAAATCTAATTAATTTTCACTATGTTTAGAAATTCTACTCAATTTACTTTAAAAGCTATCGTCTTAGCTACTTTGGGCTTTGCGCTCTCAACTCCAGCCTATGCGGGAGAAACGTACCAAGCACGACTATACAATTGTGATGATAGTTGTTCTTTATATATCAATGGAAAACTAGTGTTAGAAACAGGGCTAAATGATGATACAGGTTGGCAATCTGTTGATTTCCCAGTAGCTGCCATTGGAGAAAATAAAGTAACTTTGGTGGTGCCAAATCAGACAGGGGGGTATACTTATGGCGCTCAAATTTATAGTGATCGAAAGAGAGACTATGTGTTTAAAAGGGAATGTGGTATTACCTTCCAAAGAGGCTGTAACGGCAACTCACAACAAACGGGTTCTTTCCGCATTCGAGGAACATTCTAAGTTTATTCATTACTTGACTGAGAACTCATACATACTTCCTTCCCAGCGTTAAATTAGACATTAGCCAAGCCTAAAATTTAATCAAGGTCTGTTTTCCAAGGTCTGATTCTATAGTGGGAAGGGAGTATGGTTGTCCTGTGACTGGAAATAATGATGGTGTACGTGATGTGATTCTAATTTCTTAGCGATCGTACTAGTTAGGAAGGCAACTAACAAGTACTCATTCGAGTTCAACTGAATGCTTTAACTAACTGAGGTAGTCGTGTCTGGCCAAGTAAATAGGAGTCTTAATCAATGAAAGTATTAGAGTTACATATTTTTGACGATAACCATGTCTGGAACTCAACGGGTAGGCTCCAAAAGCTTTAAAAAGCTTAGTTGAAAAATTCGGATTTTTCATTAGCTGAGTTAACAGACTTAATTTTCTGTTAGCAACGATATAGCATTTTGCAAGATGTATCAGTCAGTAAATAAAGGGTTAAATATGAAAGAAATAATTGGTAAGTTTGCTACTTGTGCTGCTTTTGTGATTTCTGGAATCTTTCCTCTCACAATCGTTCCATCTTCACCCGCAAATGCTGAACCTGCTGGATGTGGAAGTGGCTGGTCGTATTATGCTCTGCGTTATGTAGCTACTCCTACTTCCAGTAGACAATTCAATGTGGCTTGTGTTGAACATGACAAATGTTACGATACTTACCGTAAATCGAAACAAGAATGCGACAAAGCATTTCACAATAGAATGCTCGGCATCTGTGCAAGAGACCATAACACTATATTTGGAAAAGCTCTCAAGGCAAGGTGTAATGGATTTGCAGATGTTTATTATTCTGCTGTCCTCAAAAATGGAGGTGAAGCATATAAAAAAGCTCAAGAAGCTGCTTCAAAAAGAAAGTAAACTCTATTGGTTTTCCCTATAAGAGTAGTTTGTAACAAATTCATCTTGACTCAGAAATAAAATCATGAAGTATCTCAGTACATTTGGATCATTGACCATTTTTACGGCTGTTACAACATTAGCAATGCCTCAAGAAGTGAGGGCATTTGATGTTGAAGCCTGCTATAAGAACCCCATGACTACACCTCAGTCTATAGATTTATTGCAGCCAATCGATCCCAAATTACTTGCTTGTGTACCTGAATTAAGCTCTATTGCTAGCAAATGGAAATCGGAAGCCGAGACAATTAAATCAGCAACCAGTAAATTGGAGATTGGTAACAATGGTAGTTCTAACATTGAGAAGCTTGAGTACAATCTCACAGGGAACTATATCTCATTTGTAGTTGCTGTCAAAGCCGCGCATAGTTGGCGCGTGCCTGAGATTAGAGAAAAAGTACCCGTCCCTAAATTCCGAACAAACAGAGAGTGTTCTGTCCCAAGAATGGTCACAACCTACAGCACTGTAAAAGAATGTCTTGTTCCAAAGATGGAAGTCCCTTGTGCAAAAAAAGCTTTTGGCAAATGTGTTATTCCTGGAATTCCTAGACAAACTGGATGCAGTAAATGGGTAGAAAAGCAAGTTCCATCTGGCACTAAACAAGATGGATGTAATAATTGGGTAGATGTTAGAAAGCCAGATGGTGTAGAAATGCAGTGGAAAACTATTACACCAGCCACAGCTGCCAGTGTGTCAACAACCTGTAAATATGACTATACATTTAATATCTCTACTACAGAATCCAAACCAGTATTTAGTTGTGGTCGCGGTGCTCTTGGCGAATACAAACTTGATGCCAGTGCTATTACCTCAATGCTAAAAGGTGAAATGCCAACTATGGCTAGTTTATTACAGAGTGTAAGTATTACGCCCCCCTTGTTCCGAGACAATACCCGTGACGAATACAACAACGTCAGAAACGACATCATTTCGAGGCATCCAGGATCAGTTGTATATTTTTCTTCAGAATCTTTCGTCAATTGGGCATCAGTAAAGACTCAAGGCACAAATATAATTATAGGTGCCTTAACTGCTGGTTCGTATAGTCCAGAACTTGTTCGACAACTTGAAGAAAAAATGCAATCTGAAGTCGTTAATATGACCACTTTTACATCGCAAATTGGACAACAGTTGGTTCCCACACAGATAGTATCAATTTTGACTGGCAACGGATCTTTAAATCTTAAGGGCTTCGACATTTCCGTGAAAGCTGTCAAAACCCCTAAGATAATTCAAACATGTATGGTTCAGCCTACTCAACGTTGTCTACCTGAAATTGAAGAGCCTAGATTAGGTTTTGCTATTATTGCAACGCGGAAAAAATAAGGCGATCGCTTCACCCCCATTCTTTACGGGCATTAGTTGATTGCGATATGCTCAGCTTCTTCATGTTTCTCAGCATACCGCTGTAGTACGTCATGCAAGTTATTTTTAGTCACTTTTCGTTTGACGATTTAGATAGCGATCGCTATAGCTCTGAGCCAACATCTTTAATATAGCCAAGGTCATAGCCTTCTTGAATACCCATATCTGAGTACTTCTGCCCCTGCCAAGATTGCTCAAACACAATTTTTTGGACTGTTGTTAAGCGCTTCCATTCTAATAATTGCGTGACTAATGCGATTGCTTCATCTTCTGTCATTTCTCACCCTAAACCCTTACTACTACTTATACTATGACTAGAAAATTATCGTTTATCAAAAACATTTACATGAATACGGCAGAAACGTCAGACCTTTTTCAGACCTTATCAGACCATAAAACTTTATCTCTACCGATAAATTGACTATAGTTATTAAGGCGGTAAGTTTCATGAAAGCTCAGTACTTTTCTTTGACTTGTATCGGATTCGTATCAGTTTTTTCGCTGTGTGGTTTTCCAATTTCTAAAGCGTATGCTGCTGATTCTACAATTCAAGTCGAACCCCCAACACCAAGAGATCGGGTCATGACTCAAATCAAGTTCTGTAATAAAACCTCCAATGAAACTGTTTATGGGGCATTTTCATCTTTTCCAGGCTCTAGTGGATGGCGGTCGGACGGATGGTACGAGGTGAAACCAAGACAATGTAAAACAGTAAATGTCGGCAGAGGATACCAAGGTGACATTTATGTTTTTGCACAAAGTGATAACTTATCTTGGGGCGGTAAAGATTCTTCATTTTGTGTGAATAAGACAGAGTCTTTTAGTATTCCTAATAGCGATAAATCCTGTAGTGGTGTGAATTATAAGCTTGTGGGAATGAAGAAAATTACGTTTGGCAAGAGAAGCATGGAAACATTTAATGTGTCGGACTAGACTATCTGGTGGTGTATTTATGTAAAGGGCAGAGGAAAAAGCTTAATTATGGGAGCCTTACCTGGTCAGACTTCTAAGAATGACAATTATTCTTCATCCTTTACGAGATGGCACTACCAGTTTTGTTATGCCCTACGTTATGTGACTGATCCTATTTCCAGTACGTCACACGAGTTGTTTTAGTTACTTTTTCGCCTACTGCTTCAGATAACGATCGCCATAGCTCTGAGCCAACGTCTTTAATATAGCCAAGGTCATAGCCTTCTTTAATACCAATATCTGAGTACCTTTGACCCTGCCAAGATTGCTCAAACGCAATTTTTTGGACTGTTGTTAAGCGCCTCCGTTCTAATAATCTCTCAGCTAATGCGATCGCCTCTTTTTCTGTCATCTTTTCTTAAAAGCTTACCCCTAGATACACCGCTATTCCAAAGTATTCATTTGTTGAAGGGTTTATGTGAAAATATTGAAATTCTAGGTTTTACTCCTTTTCCAATCTTAACACTACTCATTAGGATTAGTTCCCAGAACATAAAATTAAATCTTACTTTTATGTACATTGAGATTGAGTTCTTGCTCTGCCATTCTTTTGGCTTCGTAACAACCCGCTAGAAATCAAACGTCATGCGTAGTGCCCATTGCCACACAGAAGAAGCCACTTGATTGTCAGGGTTAATCACATACAAAATCGAAGGGCTGAAATTAATCCGATCGTTCACCAACAAACCAAAATAAGCCTCAACGTTCGTCTGGGTTGCATTGCCTAACGAACCCGTGATAAACGGCTGACCGATCGCCAGTCCTGCCTTAGACCCCGGAATGACAAAATTTCGCACAATTCCACCGATCGCCCAAGTCATGGGGACTGCATCAAACTTTCCTCCCAAAACCGTATTTGAACCCGAATACTGAGCAATCCCCAACCGCGCAAACGCCCCCACTTGACGACTAGACATCCATTCCCCACTTAAACCTAGCGCATTCACCTGACTCCCGTTCACCGTGGCATTTGTAAACTGCGCTCGTACCGTTATGGGCCGGGTTGATAATCGATATTCACCTTCGATTGTGGCTTGATACTGATCTCGAAATAGACCAACTTGCGGATCGCTAGACCTTGCTCCCACCAATAATCCACGCAAACTTAAATCCTTACGCATCGCCCATTCCGCCACCACGCCTGCCCCCCCCGTCCGATCGATTAGATTTTGCACCACTAAAGGATTATTCATGAAAAAGCTAGAGGCAAAATTACGACCAGAGTTATTCGCAAAGGGATTGCGATCGATAAAGTCACTGGGCGGAATCACGCTGCCCACGGTCAAGTTCACGGTCTTGGAAACAGGAAAACTGTAGTACAACTTACGGATCCGAACATTTGATGCAACCCCTACCGCATCCAGTCCCCCGCCATCCGCAATAGAACCCAGCGTAGACAGTCTGTTGCCCTGACGCTGCTGATTGAGTCCCACTGCGTCCAGTCCAGCGTTTCCCGCTTCAAGCTGTGTCACGAGGAGATCTCTTCCACTGAAACTCGTATCAAAGTTCAGTCGAACTCTGGAGACAACACTGCTCTTGGAATTGCTGCTACCGTTGGTGAGAATTTGGTCACTGGTGCCGCTGAATTTCGTAGTGGTGGAGAACTGCTGATGGGTGAGACGGGATTCCGAGTTCTCGAACGTGGTCGTTCTCGATTGCAGATCAGACCCTGCTTCTTCGTAAAGATTTTGTAATTTACGGATAATTTGAAGATCGTCTTCCGTGGCGATCGGACCCACCTGTTCCATAACCTGACTCATCACCCGCGTAAACTCAAACCGAGTCAAGGACTGATTTCCCCGAAAAATCTTGCTGCTATTCATCAAGCCATAGCGCTCAACCAGGGTCTTCACCGACTGATAAGCCCAATCAGTCGGCTGTACGTCGCTCAATGCTGCGACATCAGTGACGGTCTCAGGCAATGGTTCATCAAGTTCTGCGGCTATTGAGCTTGATCCAAACCAGAATCCCGCAGCCAGTAGCCCGATCGTTAAGCCTCCGATCGTCCGCCCCAATAATTTCACCATAACTCCCCACCCAACAAACTCCTTCCAACTTACTCCAATTTTTCGTGAAGTACAGATATCAAGTGCTGGGTATTGTGGCGTAGGAATATCGGAAGCTCTCAAGCCCCTGGTTCCTGCCGTGTAACTATTTTTTTAGATAACAGAATGACCCAAGGCGATGCCCGTTACCAACATACCCAGTACTAAGAATGGCTGCGCACTGGCTTGATATTTCACGTCGTTTTTAACGGGGTCACGGAGAAAATACATGTCCTGAAAGGTAATCTGCGGAATGATGAACAGGATTAAAATTGTGGCGTATAGGTTTTGGTGGACGCTGATTAAATAGACTGCCATCAACGCCTGAAATACGTCAATCATCAACACACAAATCCACGAAGCTTTCTGAATGCCAAACATCACAGGCAATGAATCAAGACCCAAGGCCCGATCGCCTTCAACACTTTTAAAGTCATTGACAATAGCAATTCCTAAACCCGCCAAACTGTAAAACAGGGTCAGAATAACAATCGTCCAGTTCAATTGACCAAACAACGCATGACCCGCCCACCAAGGCAACGCAATATAACTCGCACCCAGCGCATAATTTCCCAACCAGCCATTTTGCTTCAACTTCAGCGGCGGTGCGGAGTAGATGTAGGACACCAGTGATCCGCCGAGCGACATTGACAGTAGCGTCGGGAAGGTATGTCCTGCCCACAAATCTAGTAATCCAGCGACCGTATTTCCGGCCAATAACAACACCCAAAACTGCGCTTGAACCTGTTTTAACGAAATGGCCCCAGATGGGATAGGGCGATAGGGTTCGTTGATTGCGTCAATTTCCCGATCGTAATAATCATTAATGGTTTGGGTATAGCCCGTCAAAAGTGGTCCCGACATCAGCATACAAGCCAAGGAAATCGCGACATTTTCAAACGTCCAAGTGAAGCCGCCCGACGAAGCCGCACCACACAACACCCCCCACATCAATGGGATCCAGGTCACGGGTTTCATCAGCTGTAGCCGAATTTTCCAAATCGACGTTTCCTTCACGTCAGCACCTTTCATCCCCATCATTTGGCGGACACGGGCCGATCGGGTGTCTTTCACTTCCGTCACATCTGAAGTCTGGGGTTCTGGTTTTGCGTCTGTCATAGGATTAATAGGTGAGTGGGTTTAGAACGAAATAATCAAGCAACCGTCTTGGAATTTAGCACCTGCGACAGGCAATCCACTTAGTCCTGCGGGCAAAAATACATTTCGCCGTTGATCGCCCGCTTCTATTGTAATTTCAGGGCCATATTGAGTCAATTTAACCTGTTTTTTATCAAAGCTAGGTAAGAATAACGTGACGGTACGAGCAGCTTTGTCGATCGTCACTGGGCGCGGTGCATTGCTGCTTTGGGTAAAGTCTGGCAGGCTAGCGGCGATCGTATCCCTATTTTCTGCCCCGTAGGGAAGCGTCGTAATGGTCAATGGGTTAAACGCATCACCCAAAGAAATATCAGAAGTCCCCATGGGATTTAGGGTCGGGTTGACAATCACACCGCCAACATTCAGCCCGACCTGTTGAGCGCTGCCCCACAGATATTGAGCGGTTGCAATGGAGACTCGATCGTTTGTGGTGACCAGGTAGGCGATCGTTTGATTGGGATCGGACAGCTTCTCAATTCCTTTATCAAGCAACCCATTCATATCGGCGGTGGGCTGGGCAAAATTATCAGCCAGCAGATTAATATTCATCACCGCAGCAGCCATGGGTGGAATGAAGGGCGATAGGGTTTTGCCCAAATCCGAATCAATAAACACTTGTCGAAATCTCCGGATATACCAGCTCACAATCTCCGGCATCCCCAACATCCGCAGAATTTCCGGGCTGCTTGGACTGTCGTAAATAATCACATCGTAGTCGTTGTCCCATTGGCGAATTGCATTCAGCGCCATGGCACTATCCATCCCCGCCAGCACGCCTAGTTCTTGACCGTAGACATTTTTGAAAAATGGGGTCCGCAAATATTTCGACTCTAGGGTTTTCAAATCTTCCCAAGCCCGCTCTAGCAACACCGTTGTCTGCAATTGCACCACTTGGAGGTTAGGGGCGATCGTCATTGGGTCCGGTCCAGTCGTCACTCCCAACATCAAGCCTAATGCCGGACTGGCATCTTGAGACGCTAACAGAACTCGCTTGCCTTGAGACGCTAAACGTTGGGCCGCCGCGATCGCAACCGTAGTGCAACCCGCGCCGCCTTTGCCTAGAAATGTGAGAAGAAATGCCATAGAAAACACACTAGGAAACACGTTAAGAATATCAAAAATAAAAATAAGGCAGTGAAATTGTAATCTCCTGCCCTAATCTAACGAATTTTGGAGATCTAGAACCATCAGATCTCTGAACTTAGAGACAAAAAGCTCTAACCCGCTGTCTCTAATTCATCTTCAAAAAACCAAGTGGCATACTTGTCTTCAAACTCGACCAAACGACCCAGCCCCTTGCCATCGACCATCTTGTAGCCAGACACCGTACCGATTTTTCCAAGCTTCTCGATTACTTGTTGAGGGACGCGATCGCGCAGACGACGAACTCGTACCTTATCTCCAATTTCCATTGTTACAACACAGATACAGACCGCCTAAATTTTAACAGAAGTTGATCCGATCGATTGCTTCAGGAAAATGGATAATTGCACGGTCTAGACATCCGCCATGGGAGCGATCGGTCATCCCGATCGTGCTATCTCTGACCAAAGTGATAGAATTGCTGTGCTTTGAGTGTTATGCATCCGATTTAGTTTGTCTTAAATTCCTCAACGCACAACTTGCCCAATTCTCGTCGTAATTGTCGCCCTACGCCATGTTTAAAGCTCTCTTCGGTGATCCAAACGCACGTAAACTTAAGAAATTCCAGCCGATCGTTGCGGACATTAATGCGTTTGAAGAAGACATTTTAAAACTTTCTGACGACGAATTGAAGGGCAAGACCTTGGAGTTTCGCAACCAGCTTTCCAAGGTTGAGCGAAACTCTAAGGAAATGGATAATCTACTCTGGGATCTTCTGCCTGAAGCCTATGCGATCGTCCGCGAAGCTGGACAGCGCGTCTTGGGAATGCGTCATTTCGATGTACAAATGCTGGGCGGAATTGTCCTTCATGCAGGTCAGATCGCTGAGATGAAAACCGGGGAAGGAAAAACCCTGGTGGCGACGCTGCCTTCCTATTTGAACGCCCTGGCAGGGTATGGGGTCCACGTTGTCACGGTGAACGACTATCTGGCTCGTCGTGATGCGGAATGGATGGGTCAAGTTCACCGATATTTGGGCTTAGAGGTTGGGCTAATCCAGCAGGAAATGACACCAGAGGACCGTAAGAAGAACTACGCCTGCGATATTACCTACGCCACCAACAGTGAACTAGGGTTTGACTATCTGCGGGGCAACATGGCTAACACCATGGATGAAGTGTCGCAGCAGGGATTTAACTACTGTGTGATTGATGAAGTCGATTCAGTCTTAATTGATGAAGCCCGGACCCCGCTGATTATTTCGGGACCGCTCGATCGGCCCGCCGAGAAGTACAAAGGCGCGGCCAAAATTGCCAAAGCGTTAATCCGAGATGAACACTACGAAGTGGATGAGAAGCAGCGTAATGTCTTGATGACCGATGAAGGATTTATTGAAGCTGAACGGGCATTGGGGGTAGCGGATTTATTTGATCCAGCCGATCCTTGGGCGCACTACATATTCAATGCGGTCAAGGCTAAGGAATTGTTCCTGAATGACATTAACTATATTTTGATGGATGGGGAGGTTGTCATTGTCGATGAGTCGTCGGGTCGTCGGATGCCCGGTCGTCGTTGGAGTGATGGACTGCACCAAGCGATCGAAGCTAAGGAAAATGTAGAAATTCAAAACGAAACCCAAACCCTCGCCAACATCACCTATCAGAATCTCTTCCTGCTGTATCCAAAGCTAAGCGGCATGACCGGAACCGCGAAGACTGAAGAGGCTGAGTTTGGAAAAATTTACAACCTCGAAGTCACTACTATTCCGACTAACCGCAGCATTTCTCGGAAGGATGTGTCGGATGTGGTGTATAAGACCGAAGATGCAAAATGGACGGCGATCGCGGATGAATGTGCAGCGATGAACCGCAACACCGCGCGTCCGATCCTAGTGGGGACGACCAGCGTCAGTAAGTCTGAAATTCTGTCTAAGCTGTTATCGGAACGCAATGTTCCCCACAATTTGCTGAATGCTAAACCGGAGAACGTTGAACGGGAGTCCGAAATTATTGCTCAAGCCGGACGCAAAGGCCAAGTGACGATCGCGACCAACATGGCCGGACGTGGAACTGATATTATCCTCGGCGGCAACTCCGACTACATGGCGCGCCTGAAGCTGCGGGAATATCTGATGCCTCGTTTGGTGCGCCCAGAGGACGACAAAAACATATTTGAATCCGCCAATGCGCTGATGCCATTCCAAGGCGATCGCCCCCCAGCACAAGGGTTTGGCGGCATAGTTCGCAAAACAAAAAACTGGAACGCCAGCCCTGAAATCTATCCAACGGCGCTATCAGAATCGGCTGAAGCATCTATTCGTGAGGCAATCTCGGCGGCGGTTGTTCAATATGGCGAGCAGTCCCTAACTGAACTCGACGCGGAAGACAAAATTGCGACCGCTGCCGAAAAAGCACCCACAGAAGATCCGGCTATTCAAAAACTACGCATCGCATATCGTGCCATCCGTAAGGAATACGACGTATTCACCGACGCAGAGCACGAAGAAGTGGTGCGCGATGGTGGGTTGCACGTCATCGGGACCGAGCGCCACGAGTCACGCCGTATTGATAATCAGCTACGCGGGCGAGCAGGGCGACAAGGCGATCCGGGAACCACCAAGTTTTTCTTAAGTTTGCAGGATAACTTGCTGCGGATTTTTGGGGGCGATCGGGTGGCGGGTCTAATGAACGCATTCCGGGTTGAAGAGGACATGCCCATTGAATCGGGAATGCTGACTAAGTCCTTGGAAAATGCTCAGCGAAAAGTCGAGACCTACTACTACGACATTCGTAAACAGGTGTTTGAATATGACGAAGTGATGAACAATCAGCGTAAAGCAATCTATGCTGTTCGCAACAAAGTTCTGGATCAGAAAGACCTGCGTGAATTGGTGATTGAATACGCTGAACGAACAATGGATGATGTGATTGATGCGTATATTGATCCTGATTTGCCATCGGAAGAATGGGATTTGGCAAAGTTAGTGTCAAAGGTTCAACAATTTGTGTATCTTTTGGCTGACTTAACACCCGACCAACTCAGCAATCTGTCATTGCCTGAAGTTAAGGAATTCATGCACGAACAGGTGCGAACTGCCTATGACATGAAGGAGGCTGAAATTGAGAAGTTACAGCCCGGACTAATGCGACAAGTGGAACGCTATTTCATTTTGCAACGTATTGATGCGCTGTGGCTCCAACACCTTCAAAGTATGGAAGGCTTGCGTGAGACGGTCGGTTTGCGTGGATATGGTCAGAAGGATCCATTGATTGAATATAAGAGTGAAGGCTATGAAATCTTCCTTGATATGATGGTGAATATTCGCCGTGATGTGGTGTATTCAATTTTCCAATTTAGCCCACAGTCGCAACCAGAAGAAGAGAATACTCTTTCAACTGTTGCGTAGTGATTAGTTCCGTTAGATAGTTCGGATAGTGAGAAGGCGATCGTACTCAAATAACGATCGCCTTTTTTGTAGTTTTACTAATCAATTCGATTGATAGTAGTTTCTGGAATCTAAATGGGTACCTTGTAGTTCATACAGGCAGCCATATTCTGTGAGGCGAAATTTGATGGGACTTTTTGGTAAGATTCGGGGCGAGTTTATTGACATCATTGAGTGGTTGGATAACTCCAATGACACGATCGCCTATCGTTTTGAGCGGTTTCAGAACGAAATTAAAATGGGTGCCCAGCTCACCGTCCGTCCTGGACAAAAAGCAGTCTTTGTCAATCAAGGACAAGTTGCTGATGTTTTCGATCCCGGAATGCACCAACTTTCGACCCAGAATTTGCCAGTCCTAAGCACATTGCAAGGTTGGAAATATGGGTTCAATTCTCCCTTCAAAGCCGAAGTTTACTTTTTCAATACCCGCATTTTTACCAATCTAAAATGGGGTACCGCCAACCCAATTATGATGCGAGATACCGAAATGGGTCCAGTCCGGCTACGGGCATTTGGCTCCTACAATATTCGCGTGGTCAATCCCCGCCAAATGCTAGAAGAATTGGTCGGCACAGATGGGCTGTTTCAAGTTGATGAAGTGAATGATCAAATCCGCAACATGATTATGACCTCATTTGCCAATAATTTGGGAGCCAGCCAAATTCCACTTTTAGATTTAGCTGCCCGTTATGGCGAACTGGGTGAAATCATTCGCAAATCGATGGTTACTGAGGTTCAACGGTTTGGCATTGACCTGACCCAATTGCTAATTGAAAATATTTCACTGCCGCCAGAAGTTGAAACAGCCCTAGACAAACGGGCCTCCATGGGAATTCTTGGCAACATGCAGCAATATTCACAGTTCCAAGCTGCCAATGCGATCGAAGCCTCAGCGAACAATCCCAACGGAGTCGGGAGTCCCGGTCTCGACTTTGGGGTTGGCATTGCCATGGGACAACAAATGATGAATGCATTTGGCAATCAAACACAACAACCACAGTCCATCACACAAGCCCCCGCGCCATCAACACCACAAGCCCCACCCCCGCCACCGCCAGCCCTTCAATGGCACATCTCTCGCAATGGTCAAAACTTTGGTCCATTCCCTGCTGAACAATTGATTCAAAATGGATTGACTCATGAAACCTTTGTATGGCGATCGGGAATGGCTGGATGGGTTGCAGCAAGCGAAGTCCCTGAGATGGTGAGCATTTTAGGTTCAGTTCCACCACCGCCCATGTGATTGAATCTGTACTTAAATCCGCGACCTGAATTTGCGCTTCATTCACCTGATTGCTAACAGTATATGACTTCTACAACTCCTAATTCGGCTCGATCGTTCCAAGAATTTCCCTGTTCTAAATGTGGTGGAAAACTAGAATTTAATCCAAAGGCAGGACGGCTTAAATGTATCTATTGCTCCAATGAGGAAGATATTCCTCAGGATGAAGATGGCGTTCAGGAACTTTCCTATGACAACTTTTTATCCAGTAATAAAGTCAAAACCGTCCTTCTGTCCGAAACCGCCTTAGAAGTTTCCTGTCCGAGTTGTCGTGCGCAGGTGACATTTGAACCCCCAGATGTTGCGGGAAAATGTCCGTTTTGTGGAACAAGTATCGTGAGCAAAGGTGAAAAAGCGCATCCTGTCATCGAACCGGGCGGCGTAATTCCCTGTAAGGTAACCCAGAAAAAGGCTCAAACCAACGTCCACAACTGGCTTGGAAATAATTGGTTTTTACCCAGTTCACTCCAAAAATTAGCCCAACAGGAAGGAATGCAAGGGGTCTATTTACCCTTCTGGACTTATGATACTCAAACCGAAAGTGACTATACCGGAAGTCGAGGCGAGTACTATTATATGACTGAGAGCTATACCGTCATCAATTCAGAAGGTGAAACTGAATCGCATACTCGTCAAGTCCAACATACTCACTGGTACCCAGTCTCAGGACATGTTTCATGTTTTTTTGATGATATATTAATCCCGGCAACCAAACAATTAGAGGACAAACAACTCAAGAAACTCAGCGGCTGGAATCTTCAACAATTGTTGCCCTATTCGCCATCCTATCTCGCCGGATTTAAAGCACAGCGCCATCAAGTCTCATTAGAAATGGGATTAGTAAAAGCAAAAGAAGAAATGCGATCGCAGCTCAATCGAACAGTTTCTGATGACATTGGCGGCGACACTCAAACTGTTAGCAGCATTAATACCCAGCATTATGATGTCACTTTTAAACATATTATGTTGCCAGTTTGGATCTCCGCCTACCGATACCACAATAAACAATACCGGGTTATGGTCAATGCTCAAACTGGAGAAGTATCAGGCGATCGGCCCTACAGTCCAGCTAAAATTGCGATCGCAGTGCTGGCTGGTCTTTCAATATTAGTGGGTGGGTTTTTCTTATTTTCAAATGCGAAAAGTCCAGGTCCAAAGAAAGGCACCTATCAAAAGAGCGATCGTATGGGTGTTCTGATGGTTCCGATTCAAAGTCTGGCGATAGACAAGTTTTAAACCATTGCCTAATTATTTATGAAGTTACCATCGTCCCAATTCCGGCATCCGTAAAAATTTCTAATAGCAATGAATGATGTACACGTCCGTCGATAATGTGAGCCGCTTTAACCCCTTGAGCGATCGATCGGACGCAGCAGGTCAATTTAGGAATCATGCCACCGCTCACCGTACCATCATCAATCAAAGCCCGGGCTTCACTAATTGCCAATCGTGCAATCAAACTATCCGGCAATTCAGGATCCATCATGAGACCGGGCGTATCCGTCAATAGAATCAGCTTTTCCGCCCCCATTGCCGCCGCTAATTCCCCAGCCACAGTATCCGCATTGATATTGTAAGATTGACCTGTTTCATCTGCTGCTACGCTAGAAACCACTGGAATATGACCTGCCGCACTCAGAGTATCTAGAATTCGCGGATTCATCAATGCCACATCCCCCACAAACCCCATACCCTCTTGGTCTGAAGCTCGAGCCGTAATCAAATTCGCATCCTTACCACATAGCCCCACCGCCGAGCCACCTGCTTGATTAATCAATTCAACAATTTCTTTATTCAATCGTCCCACTAAAACCATTTCCACAATGTCCATAGTTGGGCCGTCGGTGACGCGCAATCCATTTTTGAATTGCGGTTCAATATTCAATTTGGTCAGCCATGCATTAATTTCGGGACCGCCACCATGGACAACAATGGGCCGGATTCCCACCGATGCCATAAAGACAATATCGCGAATGACTTGATCCTTCAGCGTGCTGTCTTTCATCGCCGCCCCACCATACTTAACCACAATAGTTCGGCCTGAAAACCGCTGAATATAGGGCAGAGCTTCACTCAGTATTCTGACTCGCACGGACGCGTCGGACAGGCAGTTATCGAGAGCAATGGTCATAGGGATGGAAGCAGCGGCATTGTGTGTGATCTAGATTACTAGATTCTGCGATCGGATGGATAGATTTGAATGATATTTTTATTGGGCATGAAATGGCTGAGCTTGATTGAGCTTAAGAATGGTCGCGTTTTCTTCTGCTTTTGCAATTAAAGCCGCATTCAAATCGACTAAGATCCGATCGCAAATTTCTTCGGGTGTTTCATGACCCAAAATTTTGATATGTAAATCGGCTTGGGAATACAAGGGCGATCGATCGGCAAAAAGAGCATTCAATTTAGATTCTAAATCACCTGTTAAAAGGGGGCGAGTTGTATCGTTTGCTAAACGCGCAGACAATACGGCAACAGGGACATCTAACCAAATAATAATTCCCGATCGTAGATGTCCCCAATTTTCTGGAGTGACGACAATGCCGCCGCCCGTGGCAATCAATTTTCGGAGGTAGCTCGACAACTCTCGTAAAACCTGTGTTTCGAGTTGACGAAAGGTACTCTCACCCGATTGGGCAAACAATTCTGTGATGCTTTGACCGCTAATCTGTTCAATCAGCGCATCAGTATCAAAAAATTGATGGCTTAGTCGATCGGCTAGAATTGCACCGATCGTACTTTTGCCTGATCCCATCATGCCGATCAGATATACGTTGGTGCCTTGAAGATTGGGAAGAGACATGGGGCGTTGGGCTGAGATTTGAGGTAGGTGAACAGGTTAGCCAAGATTATTAGTCAAGATCATCGAGCGATCGGGTCGGCGGCGTAATCACCCGGAATTCAGCATCAATATCGGGGGCTTTAATCGGCTGCGGTTTTCCGCTCCAGCCGCCATCATCCCACACCTCGCCATTGACGGGTCGATCGCTCGTCGGTTGTTGTGCCCAATCGTCATCCTCCCACGCATCTGAGACGGTCCCAGAACCCCCCGGTTTTGCGCTACGACGCACAGAGAGCAACACCAGAAGGGTAAGGCTTACTCCAGCACCAATCCCCAAGGCAAGCACTATCCAAAGGGCGAGAGGAAGCTTAGGTAAAGTGATGCCGAGGAAAACGAGGGCTACCGTTGGCTCTAGATTTTGCCACAGAAAAACACCGAATAGAACGGTAAATAGGGCGAGAAGTGTTAGAGGAATCGCGATCGGCATTCGGACAACAGATTAATTTATTGATTATGAATTTAATTAACATTGTAGAAGACTCTTGGACGGGGAATTTAGATTTCAACAGAACTTATCTAAAAAACAGGTCAGGATTTTAGAATAAATGTACTATGAGAATTAACCACGGTACGGTGCTCACAATGTCTAAACTGCTCCTCATTGAATCCCCCGGCAAACTTAGAAAGCTGGCTCAGATTTTGGGGCAGGGCTGG
>JAYVUU010000095.1:0-3989 GCA_043787635.1 Synechococcales cyanobacterium
TTAACTGTTTAGTTTTAAGTAAACATGGTGTGCCAGCAAAGCTGACGCTCCTCTACCTCCCCGCCCTAAAACGGCGGGGTTTCACGGAGATTTCGATGATCAAGATTCAACGCGGTCTTCTTGTGCTGGGTTAGACTAACGAAATTCTTATGACTCACGATTCATCATGGCTCGACAAAACAACTGGGAATTTCTATTGCAACAGGAAGGCGATCGTTCCTGGTTGCCGTTGGAATCGCCGGATGTCGAAATTTTGGAAGGGCGTTATCGGGTCATGGCGAAGACTGCCATGCTGGATACGTTGATGGAGATTCGGATTACCCACGAGTCTACCCATGAGTTCCCGATTAAACGACGAACCCAAATCCGATCGGGTGAAAGCAATGCCATGGGGCTGTTGCTGGTGATTCCGTTTACCCAGATGCAACCGGGAATTTGGGAGCTGGCGATAAAAGTCCAACATGCTGGAACTCGTAAAGTGGTCCGAGGGGGACCGCAACAGTATTCAGTTCAGTTGCACGTATTGCCCAAAGAATCGGATGTGGCGGGCGAATGGGAACCGGACTGGTCACAGCCCCACCCCGAACCAGAGTTGCAATTACCGCAAACCTCATTCCTGGAACCGGAGTTTCTAGAAGTCAGAGAACCGATCATTGCAGAAATAATCGCCCCAGAACCGATCGGCATCGCCCCCCCAGCTCCCCTAATCGATCGCCAAACCGTTACGCTTTCGCTTCAGCCGAACAGCTACGACATTCAGGCGGGACAGACGATCGCGATTGTAGGCATCGTTCAAGCGACTATTCCTGGATCATTATCGGGATGCACCCTTGTAATCCGAGTTCGAGACCCACAGCGGGGAGACTTAGTGGTGGAACGATCGACCCCATATCCTTTAATTACACTGCCCTTTCAGCTAGAACTCGGTTTAACCATTCCGGCGACATTACCCGGATCCATGCTGATGGGTGACCTGTGCTTGATGGACGATCGCACAGGTGAGACGTTAGCCGTCGATCGGTTTACCTTGTTTGCCCCATTGAGTGATGTGTTGGCAACCATTCAAGACCTCACCCTCCAGACCCGTGCGCCCACTGTTGACCAATTGCCCCATCCGCCCGCTGAGGCACCTGGCCCTGAGTTTGACGATCAGTTTTTGGGTCTGGTGAATCAACCTGCCAATGCTCAAGCCTCTTTTCAAGTTTCGCCGAAATCCCAGATTCCCCCGAAGCTCTACTCACCCGACCCCAATCGCGACGATCGGCCTGCCCTCTCCTTGCCCACGTTTCCGACGGCTCCGACTCCTAAAGCTGAGGTAGAGAACTTGTCAGAGAGTCTTGTGGTTGATGATCCGGTGATGGGCAAGTTGTCGTTTGATGATCTCACTCAGCCGGAAGATTTCTTTGTCGCAGACGTTCCAACCGTTCCCGAAGCAAGCAATCAGGACGTTTACTCCTCAGAGGATGGGCTAGAGGCTGCATTTTTGGATAGTGACCTAGACGACAATCTCGATCTAAACCAGTCAGAATTTGTCTTTAATACCACCGCTCCTCTGGATCTCGATGATCCAGACGATATGCGCACCATCGACATCAATGCTCAACACATTCCCGATCGATCGGCTCAAGACGATCGCTTTGAATCCTTGAATTTAGCCGATCGGTTCATGGATCGCATGAGTGCCTTCGCAGAGGACACCCAAATGGAGGCGGTCAACGCCATTCCCCCAGCTCCCCCAGCTTCTGTCAATCCCTTTGCCTCGACTAGAGCCTCTTCTTCTGAATCCGTGGTGATTCTGGATGATGGGGCGTTCAACTCAGTTCCGACTGCGTTGGATACGGGTGACAATCCGCTTCTAATTGGGGCTGATGAACTGGTGCCCACGCCGAGTTTAGACCTTGAGGCCGTGGATGAAGTTGTGGCGGGGCAGTCGTTGAAGGTGAGGGTGAAGCTGCCGATGATCCAGCCGAAGCTCTACGTCAAACTTTGGATCAACGATCGGCAAACCCGCACCTTGCTGGATGGTCCGCGTTATTTGGTCGATTTTGTCCCCGACGCTCAGTATTGCGCCATGGAAGCGATCACTACATTCACCGTACCCTTGGGCAGTTTGGAGATTCAGATTGAGGCGATCGCCATTGAAACTGCGACGAAGCGGGAAGGCTATAAGGTGTCGGCGGCTTTGGTGGTGGTGCCACCCAATCTTCCAAAACTTGATGATTTTGAATTCTAGATTGGAGTTCCACACCTGTGGACTTTTTAGATTGGGTATTCGAGGGGCTGTAATATTCTCATGACACTATTTTGGATAGATGTGCGCTAGTTTTAAGGATGAATTTCTCGCTATGAAACCCTTTTAATTGATGAGTCTTTCCACAGTTATTCTTTTGGCCTTGGCGATCGGTGCGGGTTTTGGTGCAGCGTTGCATGAGTGGTTTCCCCTGTGGATCATTCCCCTGGATCATTATGTGTTAGCGCCCTTGGGGCAAGCTTTTTTGAGGCTGATTCAGTTTGTGGTGGTCCCGATCGTCTTTTCGGCTTTGATCTTGGGGCTGACTCGGATTCAAAATGCTTCCGAAATGGGACGATATACGGCTAAACTCCTGTTCAGCTATTTGGTGTCCAGTGTCATTGCCGTCGCGGTGGGTTTGGGAACGGCGATCGTTTTGCAGCCGGGTGTTGGCTTAACGGGTCTTGTTCAAACTCAGGTTGAAATAACGGGGAAGGCTCCTGACCTGATTGATTGGCTAGTGGAATTGATTCCCACCAATCCTTTGATGGCATTGAGTACGAGTAATTTATTACAAACTATTATTTCTGGAGCCTTGATTGGTCTTGGCATTCAACGATCGGGCGTGAGCGCTAAGCCGTTTGTGGCATTGATTGAAAGTGTCTATGTTATTAGTGAAAAAATCCTATTTTTAATTCTCTATCTTGCTCCTGTTGGTGTGTTTGCGTTAATGGCTTCGGTGATTGCGGAACAAGGGGTTGGAATATTAGTGCGGCTATTGACTTACATGATTGGGGTGGTGTTGGCGATCGGATTAATGATTGGATTTTATCTATTAATCCTGGTCTTACTCAAAGCTCACCCCTTGAGGTTTCTGAAAAGTTTCTTTCCCAGTTTATCGCTCGCGTTTGGGACGGCGAGTTCTAATGCGGCGTTGCCTGTGTCGTTAAAAAATGCTGAAGACTATGGTTTATCTGGGACGATCGCGAGTTTTGCGATTCCTTTGGGCACGGCATTAAAGCGCGACGGAATGGCCGTGGGTCAGGCATTTAATGCAGTTTTTATTGCGCAACTCTACGATATTCCTATGACTCCGAATTTGATATTGGCGATCGCCCTCAGTACGATTTTAGTCTCGTTTAGTACGGCTGGGGTACCAGGGGCGGGCATTGTTATGATGACCACGATCTTCGCGGCGGCGGGGTTGCCCTTGGAAGGAGTAGCAATTTTAGCGGGGGTCGATCGATTAATGGACAGTTTTCATACGGTTCTGAATGTCATTGGCAATGTCGCCAATGCGGTAGTACTGGAACGGTGGGAATCAGGGAATCAAGTTCCCAGTCTTGATAGTGTTTCCTCTGTATCAGAGGTATCTGTATCAGATGTATCAGGGTTGAATTGAGAAGGGACGTTGCAGCATACGGCTACGATCGCCTCCGTTAAACAAACAATCTGTTCATCCGAAATACAAAACGGCGGCATCACATACACCAACCGTCCAAACGGTCTCACCCACACACCCCGCCGCACCAACTCCCGCTGCATCCCCGCCACATCCACAGGTGAACGCATCTCCACCACCCCGATCGCCCCCAACACCCGCACATCCGCCACATCCGCACAGCCCCGCGCCCGTTCTAAGCCGCGTCGTAACCCCGCCTCAATCCTGGCGACCGCCGCCGCCCAATCCATCGACTGCACTAATCGCACCGACTCCAGCGCCACCCGACAAGCTAACGGATTTCCCATAAATGTCGGC
>JAYVUU010000096.1:0-14862 GCA_043787635.1 Synechococcales cyanobacterium
AAAGCTGTCTGAAACGCCTACCGATCGTAGTAAACCCAAGTTCTACGCGCTGTCTATGTTTCCCTACCCGTCCGGGAATCTCCACATGGGACATGTCCGGGTTTACACCATTGTCGATGTGATTGCACGACTGAAACGAATGCAGGGGTTTCGGGTATTGAATCCGATGGGGTGGGATGCCTTTGGATTGCCAGCGGAGAATGCTGCGATCGAACGGAATATTCATCCTGCGAAATGGACCTACTCAAACATTGCTCAAATGAAAGTGCAACTCGATGCCTTGGGCATTTCATTTGATTGGAATAAAGAAATCGCCACCTGTTCGCCAAATTACTACAAATGGACCCAGTGGATGTTCTTGCAGTTTGTCAGTGCAGGACTGGCTTATCAAAAAGAGGCGATCGTCAATTGGGATCCCATTGATCAAACGGTGTTGGCCAATGAACAGGTCGACAGTGAGGGGCGATCGTGGCGATCGGGGGCGAAGGTTGAACGGAAACAGTTGCGGCAATGGTTTTTTAAGATCACCGATTACGCTGAACAATTGCTTCAGGATTTGGATCAATTGGATGGATGGCCGGAACGGGTCCGCACGATGCAAGCCAATTGGATTGGTAAATCGACGGGCGCGCAGGTCACCTTTGCCACCGAAATTGGTGAAGATTTAACGGTCTATACCACTCGTCCAGATACTCTGTGGGGTGCGAGTTTTATGGTGATTTCGCCGGAACATCCACTCGTCGAAAAACTGACTAAACCCGAACAGTCTGCGGCAATCCAGGCTTATCAAGACGCATCGGCGAGCAAAAGCGAAATCGATCGGACGGCTGAAGGTAAGGAGAAAACTGGAGTTTGGACCGGAAGCTATGCGATCAATCCGGTGAATGATTTGCAAATTCCGATTTGGATTGCAGATTACGTCATGATGGATTACGGGACGGGCGCAATTATGGCAGTTCCAGCCCATGATCAACGAGATTTTGAATTTGCGAAAAAGTTTGATTTAGAAATCAAAGTCGTGGTTCAACCGATCGGTGAAGTTCTAGACAGCAATACCATTACCAAAGCATTTACCGATTCTGGAGTAATGGCAAATTCTGGTCCACTGGATGGGATTACAGCAGGCAAAGGCAAAGATCAAAGTGTGGCGGCGGCGGTGCAATGGTTGGAGTCGCAAACTAAAGGCAAAGGCACGGTTAATTACAGACTGCGCGATTGGCTGGTTTCACGGCAGCGCTACTGGGGCAGCCCAATTCCGATTATTCATTGCCCAGATTGCGGCGCGGTTCCAGTTCCTGACGATCAGCTTCCGGTTGAACTTCCTGAAGATGTCGAGTTTTCCGGTAAGGGGTCGCCCCTCGCTAAATTGGAATCTTGGGTGAATGTTCCTTGTCCTAGTTGTGGAACTCCGGCCAAACGTGAAACCGACACGATGGATACGTTTATGTGTTCGTCGTGGTACTTCATGCGCTATCCCGATGCACAGAATGATCGGGTCGCATTTGATCCGACGATCGCAAATGATTGGATGCAAGTCGATCAATATGTGGGTGGGATTGAACATGCGATTCTGCATTTGTTATATTCGCGGTTCTTTACTAAAGTGGTGCGCGATCGGGGGTTGCTCAATTGTGACGAACCGTTTAAACGCTTACTGACTCAAGGAATGGTTCAAAGCAAGGCTTACAAAAACTCAAAAACAGGTCAATACATTACCCCTGAAACTATCTCTGACCTTACAAGTCCTGTTGATCCTGATACAGGCGATACATTGGACGTAGTGTATGAAAAAATGTCTAAGTCTAAATATAATGGTGTGGCTCCTAGCGATGTAATTGATAAATATGGGGCGGATACAGCTCGCATGTTTATTCTATTCAAAGCCCCGCCAGAGAAAGATTTAGAGTGGGATGATGCCGATGTGGAAGGTCAGTTTCGGTTTATGAATCGGATTTGGCGAGTTGTGACCGAATCGGGGGTAAAGGCAAATGCCGCGACGATCGCATCTGGCAACTTCTCGAAATCTGAAAAAGATTTACGTCGCGCAATTCACATTTCAATTAAAGAAATTACAGAGGATTTGAGTGATGATTATCAATTCAATACGGCAATTTCTGAGTTAATGAAGCTCAACAATGCTTTAAATGATTTCACCCAAAAAGATTCGCCTGTATTTGCTGAAGGAATTCAAACCCTACTTCGATTATTGGCACCGTTTGCCCCCCACATTGCCGATGAGCTTTGGCATTCTATCGGGAATTCTGAATCTATTCATACCCAAACCTTCCCGGTGCTTGATTCAACGGCTTTAGTGGTCGATGAAATTACGATCGTCATCCAAATTTTGGGCAAAACACGGGGCAGCATCATTGTTCCGTCTGCTTCTACTAAAGATGAGATTCAGGCGTTAGCAACCGCTTCTGAAGTGGCGCAGAAGTATATTGCGGGGAAAGAGGTGAAGAAAATAATTGTTGTTCCGGGTAAGTTAGTGAACTTCGTGATTGTGTAGGTTTTGGGACGATCGGTTAAATTAAAAAAATGAGCAAACTATAAAGGATTACCTTAGTTTGCTCATTTCCAGATCCGATCTCCGCCCTGTCTCTAGAACTCGAATTGACGCAAATTTCTACGATCGAACCTGCACAGGCATCACTAAGTATGTCATCTTCAAACTTCCCAACGGGGTCAAGATTGCGGGACTCGTTGGGGTATTTAATTGAATTTGAATTTCTGTGGTGTTGATCACCTTCAATCCCTCAATCAGATACTTGACATTAAATGCCACCTCCATTCCCTCACCCGTAATCTGTGCCGCGATCGTCTCCTGACCACTTCCCACATCTTGCGCATCCACCGATAAACTAACTGTTTGGGACTCCGGCAATAGGGTCATTTTGACAATATTATTGTGCTGGTCTGCAATCACAGAGATTCGTTCCAACCCACTCAACAACGCCCTCCGATCGATCGTCACTTGACGCGCAAACTGACGGGGAATCAACTGGCGATAGTTGGGATATTGCGCCTCTAGAAGCCGACTGGTCAACCGTTGTTCTGCCCACTCAAATACAATTTGTCCCGGATCAAACTTCACCGCCACCGTGCTACTACTGCCCCGATCGAGCATCTTAATCACCTCTTGCAGCGCTTTAGCCGGAACCGTCACATCTAACTTTGGTAATGCTCCCGCGCCATCATCAGGGTGAGCAACCGTCTGCACCACCGCCAACCGATGCCCATCCGTCGCCGCAAACTCAAGTCCCTCATCTTGGACACTCAAGTGAACCCCTGTCAGCACCTGCTTAGTCTCATCCCCACTCGCCGCAAACAGCGCACTTCGCAACCCTTCGATCATCGCTTCGGCGGATAGCTGGGCTGAATCACCATCTGTAATCATGGGCAATTCAGGGAACTCGTCTGCACTCAAGCCTCGCATCTGGTATTTGCCCGACGCATACTCCAACGTCACCAAAATACACCCTTCATCTTCATCCGCTTTTGTGTCCGGTGCCGCATTCAAACTCAGTTCACCGTCTGGCAACTTAGACACGATGTCTCCCAACAGCTTTGCTGGAATAGTCAGGGTGCCGCCTACGGTCACTTGGGCGGGGAAACTGGTCTGAATCCCTAAGCTCAAATCAAAGGCAGATAGACTTACTCGCTGGGTGGCTTCGTCTGCACTCAACAGCACATTAGCCAAAATCGGGTGGCTCGGACGAGACGAGACTGCGCGACTCACCAACGATAAATGGCTACTGAGATGGGATTGGATGCAGACGAGTTTCATGGGAATCTAAAATTAAACGGGTCAGTGTTCAAGTTTAAACTAAATCTAACGATCGCGAGCTTTATTCGTAGCTTGAACTCGATCGTTCAATAACTTCAGCGTCTGGGCAAAGTCCCGATCGGACTCTTTAAGTTTTTCGATTTTCTCACAGCTATACATGACCGTTGTGTGATCTTTTCCGCCAAACTCCTCACCAATTTTTGGCAAACTAAGACTGGTGTGCTGACGCATTAAATACATACCCACTTGACGAGCCACACTAATCTCGCGCCGTCTAGATGTCCCTTTTAAATCAATAGATGGAACATTAAAATAATCAATAATCACATCGAAAATTACATTCGGGGATACATCAATTTTCGCCATAGGTGGATTTAAAACCGAAACAATGTTCTCCACCGTCAGGGGTAAGCCTGCGATCGAGGTGTAGGTTAATGCTCGTGTTAATGCTCCTTCAAGTTCACGAATATTTGAAGTATAGGTGGAAGCAATATATTCAATTACAGTTCGAGGTAGGCGAATATTTTCATACTCCGCTTTCCGATGCAAAATTGCCATGCGCGTTTCTAAATCTGGCGGCTGAATATCTGCAATCAATCCCATGGAGAACCTAGAGCATAGTCTTTCCTGTAGCCGTGGAATTTGATTCGGGGGCCGATCGGACGCTAGAACGACCTGTTTCCCTGTTTCATGCAAGGTATTAAACGTGTGGAAAAACTCTTCCTGGGTGTATTCTTTGCCTTCGATAAATTGAATATCATCCACTAGCAACACATCAACTTCCCGGTACTGTTCCCGAAATGCATCCATATTGTCTTTACGAATCGCAGTGACTAAATCATTAGTAAACCGTTCAGTTGATACATAGTAAATCCGTGCATCGGGATTTATTTCTAAACGATAATGTCCGATCGCTTGCATCAGATGGGTTTTACCTAAACCCACACCACCGCAGAGAAATAATGGATTAAATTCCTGACCGGGAGACTCTGCAACCGCCAGTGATGCCGCATGGGCCATTTGGTTATTGGGACCCACAACTAAACGAGAAAAAACATAGCGTGAGTTTAATTCCGATCGGCGAAATTCTTGGGCTGAGGGTGGTTGCCACAGTTGAGCCGAAGGTTTAGTATTTTGGGAATTATTAATAGATTTAGAGGATGTTCTGAGCAATGTTGCATCATCAAATTCAGTGGTGGGATCTTGAGTTGTAACTGAATTGACTAACTTAACCTCGATCGGACGACCTGCAACATCTTGCACAGCCTGAAGAATGGTGGGCAGATAGTACCGTGTCAACCACTTTTGGGCGAACGGATGGGGCGTTTGGATGGTTAGAGAATCCGCCTCAAAGCGTTCTACTACCGTTTTGGCAATCCAAGTATCAAACGTGGGTGGACTCATCTTCAGCTTTAACCTTTCAAGCGTCTGTGCCCACAAATCAGTTCCGACACTATCAGGAGGCATGATTCAGGATTCCGCGAGATTGGCTATAGCTCAATCTACAGTAGTTTGTTGGATCATACGCAAATGGGCCATGGGGCAAAAGTGATCGTACACTAGAGTACTTGAGGAACTCGTGTATACTGTCATCCCTCGATTTGTGCCCTGTGACTAACTCCCCCGAACTCTTTGGCATCGACCCGTCTGAAGTATTTCCTTTTGAACTAGATAGCTTTCAGCTCGATGCGATCGTGGCACTGGATATGGGCAAATCGGTCGTTGTCTGTGCGCCTACGGGATCCGGTAAAACATTAGTTGGCGAATATGCCATTCATCGCGCCCTTGAGCGCAATCGTCGGGTTTTCTATACCACTCCACTGAAAGCCCTATCCAATCAGAAGTTCCGCGATTTTCGTAATCAGTTTGGGGCCGATCAAGTCGGGTTATTAACGGGGGATACGTCGATTAATCGCGAGGCTCCGATCGTTGTCATGACCACTGAAATTTTCCGAAATATGCTCTACGGAACAGCGATCGGCGAAACAGGTGGCTCAATGCTGGGGGTGGAGGCGGTGATTTTGGATGAGTGTCACTACATGAACGATCGTCAGCGCGGGACGGTTTGGGAAGAATCGATTATTTATTGTCCCCCTGAAATTCAGCTGGTTGGGTTATCGGCAACGGTCGCAAACAGTAATCAACTTACGGATTGGATTAATCAAATTCATGGACCAACCGAATTAATTTACTCCGATTTTAGACCTGTACCGCTCCAATTTTCCTTCGCAAATCCTCTGGGAATTTTTCCACTCTTAGATGAATCGGGGACGGCTATCAGCCCAATGTTGAAGCCAAAAGGGGGCAAACAACGGCCACGCGGTTCAAATCCTAGGGGTGAAAAACGACCCGAAGCTCCGGCAATTTCTTTTGTGGTGTCAAAGCTTAATCAAGCGCAGATGCTGCCTGCGATTTATTTTATCTTCAGTCGTCGAGGCTGCGATCGGGCCATGGATGCTGTTGCAGGGCTGACCTTACTAACGCCTGAAGAGTCAGACAAAATCAAAGTTGAGGTTGAGGCATTTATCGATCGGAACCCCGAAATTGCCCGCGAAAGTCAGGTGAGTGCGATCGTCCGGGGCATCGCATCCCATCATGCAGGCTTGCTTCCAGCTTGGAAAGCTTTTGTAGAGGAGCTATTCCAACAGGGCTTAGTCAAAGTTGTTTTTGCCACCGAGACCTTAGCCGCTGGAATTAACATGCCTGCGAGAACTACTGTTATTTCCACATTGAGCAAACGGACCGATGCTGGACATCGATTGTTAAATGGCTCCGAGTTTCTGCAAATGTCCGGTCGTGCGGGTCGTCGTGGAATGGATAAAGTTGGCTATGTTCTAACCGTCCAGACTCCCTACGAAGGCGCACGGGAAGCAGCCAAACTCGCAACGGGCGGCGCAGATCCACTCGTTAGCCAATTTACTCCCAGCTATGGCATGGTGCTGAATCTGTTGCAGGTTCATACTCTGGAGCAGGCTAAGGAACTGATTGAACGCAGTTTTGCCCAATATCTCGCATCCTTTGCCCTCAAGCCTCAACGCGCAGAAGTCGATCGGATTGAAGGCGAACTTACGGCCCTGAAAAAACGGGTCGCGTCGGTTGATTGGAAGCTTTTAGCTCAGTACGAGAAGCTGCAAGATCGACACCGCGAAGAGAAACGTTTACTCAAAACTCTTCAGCTTCAAGCAGGCGAATCTCGTGCGGATGAACTGGTTTTGATGTTGCCCTATGCGTTAGCCGGAACTGCTTTGCTGCTTAAAGGCAATACCGTTCAGGTACCGACTCCCATTTCTGCCGTACTCGTCACCAAACTATCGGGTCCGGGTCAGCTTCCTTATTTACTATGCCTCAGCCGCGATAACCGTTGGCGGATTGCTAGTATTGCTGATGTGGTTCAACTGCGTCCCGATATTCCTCGTTTAGAAGCGATCGATCGCCTGCCCATTCCCGATGACTTGATGCCCCGCCCTGGTCAGTCTCGTAAAGGTAACGAGAGTTCTGCCTTACTGGCTAGCCAAATTCCCCAACTCGATTATGACACCGCTGAAACTCTGCCCCCCGAAGTCTATGCCCAACTGCAACGGATGCACGGAGTTCAGGCCAATATCGATAATCATCCGGTTCACAAATGGGGCGATCGGGCCAAAATTGTCAAGGCTCAGCGTCGGATTGAACTGCTGGAAGGCGATTTAGCCGCCGTCACCTCTCAAATGGGCCGCCACAGCCAACGACATTGGAACGACTTCCTAGCCTTAGTTGAGCTGCTGCAAGAATTTGGGGCGTTGGATGAATTGCAGCCGACAGAAATCGGGCAAGCGATCGCCGCGATTAGAGGGGACAACGAGCTATGGCTGGGATTAGCGGTGATGTCGGGTGAATTGGACGATCTGGACCCACACCATTTAGCAGCCGTTTGTGCGGCATTGGTTACAGAAGCAGCTCGCCCAGATAGTTGGAGTCGATATGCGCTGTCTGAGACCGTCATCGAAGTAGTTGAAACTCTGCGTCCATTACGTCGTCAGCTTTTCCAACGTCAGCGCCGTCAAGATGTGATGATTCCCATTTGGTTAGAAGAAGACTTGGTGAGCATTGTGGAGCAGTGGGCCTTGGAAACCGAATGGTCGGAGCTAGCGGCAAATACTAGTATGGACGAAGGCGACATTGTTAGAATGATGCGTCGGACTCTGGATATTTTGTCGCAGATTCCCTATGTTCCCCATGCTTCTCGGAGCCTGAAGGACAATGCGGTGCGGGCGGTTCAATTAATCGATCGTTTTCCGATTAACGAGACTATTGAATGACGTTCCCTCGGATTCATCGGCTGCTATACACCTATAAGTCTGAAGCCCGTCATCCGCTAGCCCCGATCCCCCTAAATCCCCCTTAAAAAGGGGAACTATGAACTAAGGTTTGCTCTGGTTCCCCCTTTTCAAGGGGGCTAGGGGGATCGGGGCTCAATGCTAATCGAGATAGGTCAAGTAGCGTAGTCCCCACAATTACCCAGCTTTATTAATGCAACCTGGTCGGTCTTTGACATGTTGACAAACCCGTTGGGCTAAAATCTCTCGCGTAGATTTAGCCCCCGTTGCAAAAATAACCACATCCCGTCCGATCGCTTCTATAATCTGAACCCCGCAAACACTACAGACTAATGGCGTGGGTGATGCATTTTGATCTGTGCTCATTAGGTAATCACTCCTGACTAAGTGAAACAAATTACTAAAACTAACGTTAGTCTATACCCCGATCGTTCCTAAAACATACAGCGAAACACTAGCAGAAACAGATGAACTACCAAAACACTTGAACTATCAAGCTGAGAGCGTTATCTTTGATTTGATCTCTGTTTACCCCCGATCGCAATGCCGCTTAAGCCTAGCCAAATCCTAAGTCAGCTCAATGCACGCCGATCGGAGTTTTCTCGGTTTGACGAAGAGACCTTTAGATTAATTGAAATCTATCAAAACGCATTAGCCGAAGCGATTACACTCTCGACGGATGAACTTCAGAGTAGACTGGCGGACAAACCGGGTTGTGGGGCTATGCCTCTAGAATTATTGGATGATTTCAAAACTTGGATTTTGGCCTGCGGGTTGAAGTGGGAAACGCGGGAGCAGAGTAATGCTTGGGTCAGAGAGCAGCTTTCAGGGGTTTCGACGTTTGCTGTAGATGGGTCACAAATCTATCCGGGGAAAGACCTATCCATTCCGGTAGCGCTGGTGCAGATTGGTTGGTTTGAAAACTTACACACTGAAACCGGACAATATTTTAAAGACATTGAATCCTACATTATGACTCCGCAGGATCTCAAAGTCGATCGGTTAGGCGGGGCTGTGGCCGATCGTAAAGTAAATATGCGTC
Organism: Synechococcales cyanobacterium; assembly: GCA_043787635.1. GTDB lineage: Bacteria > Cyanobacteriota > Cyanobacteriia > Leptolyngbyales > Leptolyngbyaceae > JAAFJU01. The sequence continues at coordinate 9,146 of JAYVUU010000096.1, forward strand.
GCTTTGAGATGGAGACGCAGCGAATTATTGATTACTTTGAAGAGCATGAAGGTATGGAAAATGCATTAGCGTTTTTTGATGGTTCATTAGTGGCTAGTTTTGCCGAGGCATTTGACCAGGAAACCCAAGACACTTATGTACGTTGTGTCTTGAATCTTTTAGATGCAAGTGAACATTTCAAAGTTCCGGTTGTCGCTTACATTGATACCAGTACAGCCCGCGATTTAACTGGGATGTTACAAAGTTTGTTTGGATTGCAAGATAACAAATCTATTCATGATGCAAAGTTATTGGATAAATCTATGGAATGGGGCGATCGGACTCCTATCTTTCGCTGTGCCCGATCGGGAATTTTAGAGGTGTATGGTAAACATGCCGATCGGATTGCATTTACCTATTTAAAAACAAACCGCGATGGGCTTCCTGCAAGGCTTGAACTTCCCCTGTGGGTATATGAAGCAGGGCGTGCAGAACAAATTATTAATTGGGTGCGAGGGGAAGTGGCGATCGGCGGTGGTTATCCCTATGTGATTGAAACAGCAGACCAAGTTGCAGTCATTCAAGCGGGCGATCGGCAAACGTTTTTTCGCATTCTCCAAGATTGGGCAAAAGAGGAAAACCTCAAACTTCGTCTGTCTCGTAAAATGGTGAGTAAAGCACGACGACGATGATTGTGTGGGGTGATAATTTGAAGCCGATCGGTTACGGTTTATAATCAAGACGTGATCCTCATAAGTTGAGAACAAGATTATGATTGCAGCTCTTAAATCACCTGGCTTTACCCCACAAGAATATTTTGACTGGGAAGAACTTCAACAACAGCGCTACGAGTATTTTGATGGAGACGTTTATGCTATGGCAGGTGGAACAATTGTTCATGGTCGCATTGGTTTAAATGTTGCGAGCCTCTTACAATCTCACGTTTCGGGCAGTGGCTGCGTCACTTACAATTCAGACTGTAAATTGGGTATTTCTGAAGAAGGGCCGTTTACCTATCCAGATGCTAGTGTGAGTTGCGACTATCGAGATCGGACAGCCCAACAGTTTATTCAATTTCCTTGTTTGATTGTAGAAGTTCTATCGCCTAGTATTGAAGCCTATGATAGAGGCGGAAAATTTAAACTTTATCGACAATTGAACACCCTTCAAGAATATGTGTTGGTCAGTTCAGAAACTCAATTGGTTGAAGTCTTCCGTCGCGGAAATTCCGGCACTTGGGAACTCACGGTCTATGAAGAAGGAGAAAATATAACCCTACAAAGTATTGGATTGACGGTAGAAGTGGAGGCATTTTATCAAAATGTTATTTTAGTTAATTTGCCTCCGATCGAACCTGAATAAATCGATTAATTAATCATTCACAAGCATATCGAATCAATTGACAAAGCCGCTGACGTAAGGTTTCCAACCCCAACCGTTCATTTGCTGAGATGAACAGTGCTTGAGGATATTCGTCTTTTGCTTCCATTAACCGATCGCCATCCACTTGATCCATTTTGTTGAATGCAATAATCGCCGGACCCGGTGAAATTGGTAGTTTAGATAACACATCCATCACCGATCGAATTTGACTCAACCACGCCGGATGAGACAGGTCCACAACATGCAACATCGCATCCGCTTCAGACACTTCCTCCAACGTCGCACGGAAGGCATCCATCAACGGCGGTGGCAATTCGTGAATGAATCCAACGGTGTCCGTGAGTAGAATTTGTCGGTTTTCTTCCGTCTCAGCATCTTGAATGATCAATCGTCGTGTCGTTGGGTCTAGTGTCGCAAAAAGTTGATCGGCAGCATAGATTTCAGAATTAGTTAAGGCATTCACTAACGTAGATTTACCCGCGTTGGTATAGCCCACGATCGCCACACTTGGAACCCTTTCATGTTGCCGTTTTTGTCGGAGCCTCATACGATGTTCTTGCAATGAACTCACTTCACGTTGCAAATTACTAATCCGTTGTTGAATCACCCGCCGTTCGGTTTCTAACTTAGTCTCCCCCGGTCCTCTAGTTCCAATCCCGCCCCCAAGTTTAGACATCGATTTCCCGCGTCCGACCAATCTCGGCAACATGTATTGCATTTGTGCGAGTTCGACTTGCAATTTACCCGCTCCTGATTGGGCGCGTTGGGCAAAAATATCGAGAATGACTTCAGTTCGATCGATCACCCGAATGCCGATATTGTCCTCTAGATTACGACGTTGAATGGGCGCAAGATCTCGATCGAACACAATTAGGTTCGCCCCGATCGTTTGGGCCAATAATGAAATTTCTTGAACTTTGCCTTCCCCCACAACAGTTCGAGGATGGGGCCGCGATCGTTTTTGGCGCAACACTTCTAGAACTTCACCGCCTGCTGTTTCGACCAATCGTTTAATTTCTTCAATGCCATCTTGATAGCGTTGTTTGGTGACTTGCTCCGTTTCTAAGCCAACCACGAGAACCCGGTCCCGATCGTCATCGACTGCCCGCGCTACGAATTGTCGTTGAAAATCGGCTTCTAATTCTTCAACAAATTCAGTAAAGTGCTGGTCGAGCATTTCCTCCAAGCCCATCGGATTCGAGATTTGCCACGCGATTTCTGGGTGCGGCAATAAATGACACCAGTAAGCTTCTTTGACATAGCCCGTACCACCCCCACCGCGCTTTTGAAACCCGCTGCCTGTCAAGGTCAATACAACCAGTGAGTCGAGTCGCTGTACGGCCATGGCAGTCAGTGCGGCTTCATTCGGCGGTTCCAGTTTGAGATGGGTGGCGATGCACCGGATCCCGCTAAGCCGATCGGCCCCATAACGAGGCAGTTCTTTCGGTGGAATTTGGGTTTGGCGCGGCGTACCGACTCCCACGCGAATCACTTGTCCCCGACGATTGACATAGGCACAAATCGGTTCACCAATATCGGTGCTGACACTGGCGAGGCGCTGGGCAAACTCAGGCGTAGTGACGCTGTCGATCGGTAGCCGATCGTGATAAATCCGTTGAATCTTCTTAATTTGGCTGGTTTTGAGTCCTTGGGGACGACCATAAATGGTTTCGATACGCGACCTTTGCCTAATGCTACAAGTCCTATTTTAGACGAAAACCCAATGGTCTTGAGACAGATGTTCCTTCAGATGTCCGCGAGTGCCAGAAACATTCAAGCGTTGATGAAGAGTTCTCTTGGGGAGGCTAGGTTCAACATCATTCGCGGAAACATCCTATGAAAGCGTCAGAAACTTCTCCAATGCTGCGGTAATATCCTTCGGCCAGCGACGAACTGTCTTGACCCATTCTATGTTTTTGTATCGTGCATCCAAATCCAGCACAGATACCCAATTGCTTTCTGCCTCATCTCGCGAACCATTCACCCACAGCGCTCCCGTGTAGGCGGCGCGCATGTCTGCAAAGCGGGGATATTTCCGAATAATGTTTCGCATTTCACGAAGAGCCTCGTCAATGTTGCCGAGTTGATACAGTGCTAGCGCACCATTAGCACGGGCGATCGCAAAGTCAGGTGCAAGTAACGCGGCTTTCCTAAAATCAGTCAGGGCTTCATTCCATCGACGTAATCCACCTCGTGCATTTCCGCGATTGTTGTACGCGGCTGCATCATTTGGATCGAGTTCAATCACATGGTTATAGTCGGCGATCGCTTCTTCAAACTTTTCCAGTCCCTCATAGGCCGCACCTCGATTGAGATAGGGATCGGAAGACTGCGGAGATAAAACGATCGCTTGGTTAAAATCTTCGATTGCAGAAGTCAATTTCCCCTGGCTAACCCTAGAATTGCCCCGATTACTAATCAATGCGGGGTTGTCCGGAAGCAGCTCAATCAACTCACTCCACAAACCTTCCGCCTCCCCAAATCGCCCCTGATTAGTTGCGCCAAATGCCTGATCGCGAAGGGTTGCAATCCGATCGTACTTATCCTTAAGCCGCGATTCAGCAGGGAGTTCGGCGGCGATCGAAGATAGTGGGAAGGCAAAGAGACACAACAGTGCGACCGTGGTGACTAGATTGAAAAGACGACGCATGGGATAGCTCACTCCAAAACTGCTCATGAAAAAGGACGGTGTTCTAAAGTCAGAACACCTCCCCTTTTAATCGGATATTGGGATAGTTACGCGGCTAAGTTAGCAGCCACAAAATCCCAGTTCACAAGCTTGTCCAAATAGTTTGCAATGTAGCCGGGGCGAGCATTGCGGAAGTCGATGTAGTAGGCATGTTCCCACACATCTAGAGTCAGCAATGGCTTCTGACCTTTGGTCAAAGGATTGTCAGCATTCACGGTCTTGGTGATTTTGAGAGCGCCTGCGTCTTCTACAAGCCACGCCCAACCGCTTCCAAACTGGGTCGCTGCTGCTGCTGCAAATTCAGTTTTGAATGCATCATAGCTCCCAAACGCAGTCTCAATCTTCGTCAGCAAATCACCCGTCGGTGCACCGCCGCCGCCTGCTTTGAGGCTATTCCAGAAGAAGCTGTGGTTCCACACTTGAGCGGCGTTATTAAAAATTCCTGCTTGGTCTGCGTTGCCCGCTGTCATGACAATCACGTCTTCTAGAGATTTCCCCGCAAACTCAGCTTTGCCTTCTATCAGTTTGTTGAGGTTATCGACGTAGGTTTTATGGTGCTTCCCGTAGTGATATTCAAACGTTTCAGCCTTCATCCCAGCGGATTCTAAAGCGTCAGGTGCGAAAGGTAGGGGTGCTTGCTCGAATGCCATGTCAGTATCCTTATCTAAGATTGTTCAACTTCATCTCTCTTAACAATATTAGCAGATTTAGTACGGGCTTGAGGAAGCAAAGCCCCACAACGTCAGATTATTTAGAGTGATGTTTGGGCAATTTTTTGACCCATTCGTAAATTGGAGCCGGGTGCAGGTTTCAAAATGACGGCATCGATCGGAACAATACCTGAGTCATCGCTGCCCAAATAAGTGGCAGCGCCATAGGACAAGTCCAACACTCGCAGATGTTCATCCACATAGGGACCCCGATCGTTGATCCGAACAACGACGCGTTTACCATTTATTTTATTTGTGACCTTCACATAGGTGTCAAAGGGTAGTGTTCGGGATGCAGCAGTTAGATCAAACTGGTTATAAACTTCACCCGTTGCGGTCAGGCGACCATGAAAATAGGGACCGTACCACGATGCTACACCCGTAATAAGTTCTGGTGTTTCTTCTAAGCCGTACAGATCCAACTGGGCCTTGGCGAGTTCTATTTCGGGTTGACCGACGGCGACGCGCAGATAGTTGACCCATGCGATCGTAGCCAAATCGCCATTGGAACCTAATGTCTTAGACAGCTCCGGCGTAACGACAAACACAACGTTATCAGCCAGCGTCATAACGCGCTGGTCGCCTTGATAAACAGCTTTCAGCTTAGAGAGATCTAAGTCATTAGCCCGCAGCGCTTCGTTCAATCGAGTAGATGGTGCCTCGATCGGTTCGCGGCTGGGCCGTTCTGCAATTTGACAACCCTTTCTCCCTACGTGAAAAAATCTATCTCCCGTCGTCTGCGTTTTGGACTCCATGCCTTGACTTGGAAAACATCGCCAAAATGCTGTACGGAGTTCGGTAATAGGGGAGGATGGTTCAGGAGTCGTACTATCTGCTGTGAGTGCATCGAAGGAGGCATCGATCGTTGAAGCTACTACGACAGCTCTTTTTTTGAATAGTTTTTGGTCTAGTTCACCAATCCAAGACGAAGATTCAGAAATTTTATTCAATTGTTC
>JAYVUU010000097.1:0-2020 GCA_043787635.1 Synechococcales cyanobacterium
CGCCTTCACGGGCCGCGTCTGCCAAAGCTGCCACCCGACCATGGTAGAGATTTCCACCACGATCGAATACAACTTGTGCAATGCCCTTTGCCTTCGCACGAGATGCGATTAGCTTGCCGACTTCTACTGCTGCGGAGCAATTAGAACCCAATTCAAGCTTGCCTTTAATTTCAGGATCAACAGTGGATGCTGAAACCAGAGTGCTGTGCGTAACATCATCAATCACTTGAACATAGATGTTCTGGTTCGATCGAAATACCGCCATCCGAGGCCGTTCAGCCGTTCCGGACAAAGCACGACGAATCCGAGAGTGACGACGCTGAGTTAATTCTTTGCGACTTCTTGCTTTCATGATTTATTTTTTCTTACCGCCAGTCTTACCAACCTTTCTTCGGACGATTTCGCCAGCATAACGAATCCCTTTGCCCTTGTAAGGCTCAGGAGGACGCACGGCCCGAATCCGAGCTGCGGTGTTACCTACAACTTCTTTGTCGATTCCGCTGACGGTAACGTTTGTGGTACCTTCCACCAAAAAGGAAATTCCTTCTGGAGGATCGATATTCACCGGGTGGCTATACCCCATCGCGAGATTCAAGATCTTGCCTTGAACCGCAGCCCGATAACCCACGCCTTGAATTTCCAACTTTTTGATGAAGCCTTGGGAGACCCCTTCAACCATATTGGCAATTAATGTACGACATAAGCCGTGACGCTGACGGGCAGGACGAGATTCGTTCCGTCGATTGACGAGAACAGTTTCGCCTTCTCGAAGTATTTCGACTTCAGGAGGCAATGTGCGGGAGAGTTCTCCCTTTGGACCTTTGACAGTTACGGTTTGACCTTCGATCGTCACCGTAACTTTATCAGGGACCGGAATCGGACGCTTACCAATACGCGACATACTGAATCAACCTTGATGACGAATCTACCAGACGTAACAGAGAACTTCGCCGCCGACACCTGCCCGACGGGCTTGGCGATCGGTCATAAGACCATTGGAGGTTGAGATCACTGCGACCCCAATTCCACCCAAAACCTTAGGCAATTCCTTACAGTTGGAATACACACGCAAACCAGGACGGCTTACACGCTTCAGGTTCGTAATCAGCGGTTTACTGCGATTGCGACCTTTGTATTTGATGGTGATAGCGATATTCGTCTGAATACCTTCACCCGAATCTTCGTATTCGCCAATGAATCCTTCCGCCTTGAGAACCGCTGCAATGCTACGGGTCATCTTGGTGGCAGGCACATTGGTGATTTCATGACGAGCGAGACCTGCATTACGAATGCGGGTCAACATGTCTGAAATGGTGTCGTTAACTGCCATTAATTTGCCTCTTGGGTGCGCTCTTTATAAGCTGCCATTTTCTCGATGAACCGATTAATTCTCGCGGAAGGGCATTCCGAATTCCTTCAACAAGGCCCGACCTTCTTCGTCTGTGTTTGCCGTGGTGATGATTGAAATATCCATCCCACGAACTTGATCTACGTTGTCATACTCAACTTCCGGGAAGATAAGCTGCTCGCGCAAACCAATGGTGTAGTTGCCTCGTCCGTCGAAGCTCTTGGGGCTAACCCCACGAAAATCACGAATGCGGGGCAAAGCTAGGTTAACAAATCGATCGAGGAACGCATACATCCGCTCACCGCGCAATGTCACCATCATCCCAACGGGCATTCCTTCGCGGATTTTAAAGCCTGCGATCGCCTTCCGGGCACGGGTAACGACGGGGCGTTGTCCGGTGATGGTTGAGATTTCCTTGATGGACGCTTCTAGTGCCTTAGCATTTTGAGACGCTTCACCCAATCCCCGGTTAATGCTGATTTTAGTCAGCTTGGGAACTTGGTGAATATTTGTATAACTGAATTGTTCCATTAATTTTGGAACAACGGTCTCGTTATAGACCGTTTTTAAACGCTGAGTCATGGGTGTGAATCCTTTCCCTGGGCTTGGTCAGGGATAGCTAATGATTAACAGAAGTCTTGAGAGTAAATCCAGAAACTAATCCAGAATCTC
>JAYVUU010000098.1:0-28472 GCA_043787635.1 Synechococcales cyanobacterium
ACCGTCAGCCCACCCACTCCACTATCGAACACTCCGATCGGCAAGCGGTTTTTCGTCACATCACTCACAATCTCAATCCTCACACGCAGAGATAAGTCACGAGAAAATAGAATTAACCACCGCCTCGGATGTACTGGAGAATACCACGGGCGATGGCTTCTGCCATTCGTTGACGATAGCCAGAATTCGCTAAATTCGCCGCGTCCTCCGCCCCAGTGACAAATCCAGTTTCCACCAAGACCGAAGGCATTGAACTTTTTCTCAACACGTAAAATCGAGCACTTCGAACCCCCCGATCGCGAATCGGCACCGTCTTTAACACACTGGCTTGAATCATCCGGGCCAAATCATAGCCGCTGTCGTAGTAGTAAGTCTCGAAACCATTGACCTCCGGGCGAGACATCGAAATTGCATTGGCATGGATACTGACAAATACCGTTGCCCGCACTTGAGCGGCTAGCGCAACCCGAGGCTCTAGATCCAGGTCAATATCAGAAGTTCGAGTCATTACCGTAGACACGCCCTGCTGCTCCAAAATGGTCGAAATTCGACTGCTAATATCCAGCACAATTTCTTTTTCCTGAATCCCACCAATGCCAACTGCACCCGGATCAGGCCCACCATGACCCGGATCAATAATCACCACTTGACGGCCATTAGAAACACTAGGGATAGTTGGGCGCGGCGTGGGTGAAGGAATTGTTTGAAATCCACTGCGCCGTAATTGCAGAATCAGGCTTTGAGCACTGGGCTGGTTGAGCTCGCCGAGCTGAACCCCGGAGGCGGGGAAGGCAACGATCGACACCGTTTGTGGGTCATCTTGCCGCAGTTTGACTTGCAGAAGTGGACTCGTAGCAGTCAGGACAGGGCCGCGAACGTTAGGGGCCAGTTTACTGAATGGCAACACAATTCGGAATCCACCCGAAGCCCGGTCCCAATTGCCACTGAAGGTTAACCGATCGCTACCCTGCACTACCAACTGCCGATCGCCCTCAATATCCACGGATTGAATCGTATTCAATGTCCCGATCGGCGCATTCGGTGATGGTGTATCCGGTGCCGTACTTCCCAAACGCGGAATCACAATTACACCACTACCATCGGACGTGCGACTCGCCTGCCATTCACCACTATTCGGTATGACATTCAACGTCAGGCGGACGGTTGGCGGATTAGAGCGGGACTGGGATAATATACCTCGACTAACCCCCAGTCGATTGACCAGCGTATCCGTCGGGCTGGCATTACTGGCCAGAGTTGCGCCTTGAAGCTCGACATAGACTTGACGACGATCGAAACTTTTCGTCACCTGAATCTGCGGCGCGTCTCCACTAGTCCGAATAAAAAAGCCATCCCCCGTCACCTGAAGCCCTTGCACCTCAGTCCGAGCCATGGGGAGCTTAGGTAGCGGACTAGGATTAAACACGGGATTACTGGGAGCCGGAACCGAAACACCTGTAGTGCTATAGCCTTGAGATGCTAACTGCTGAATGGGCGTTGGCAACGTAATCCGCCAACGCCTAGGCGATATCCCTTCAAATTTCACTTGGTTCGGGTCGATCACATAGCCCGGAGACAACTCCACGACAAGTCTGGCTGTCTGCGGGTCGAACTGTCCTACCCGTAAGGACTGCACACCAGGGGCATCAACGATCGGCTCAATTAGTTGTTTACGTCCGTACTTGGTCCCTGGCAAGTCAATCACTAACCTTGTGGGATTCGTGACGAATTGGGCACGGGGCTGAACGCCTTCATCTGTCGTAAATTCCAGTTGATTTTGTCGTGAATCAAAGTTCCACTGGAGCAGTTTTCCCGCTTGAGCTGGCAATGCCAACAGCAGAAGATAACCCGCTAAAACAGAACCAAAAAGTAAATTTTTTTTAGGAAGCATGGGCCGGGGGAGTAAAGGCATCGTCAATATGTTGAGAATGAGGCGCAAAATTTACAGGAAAACGAAGTGAGGACGTGTGGAGATACAACGCTAGTCAAGGTAGACCGATCGGACTATTAAAAAGTTCATGGCCGATCGTCAGGATGTTAAAAGCCGCACACCAGATTAATACAAATTGCTGAAAATTGGGCAGGCAAACTCCGCTGATCCGAACAAATTCAGTTCAGATCAAACAAAAACTCGGTGTTGTAACGAAGGCATTTGACGACGGACTTGTTTTAAACGATTGGGTGAAATTTCTGCGATCGCAAACCCTGGTTCTGTTCCCGCATCCGACAATACTGTTCCCCAAGGATCAATAATTAACGCATGACCATGGGACTGGCGAATGCTGTTGTGCCAGCCCGTTTGAGCCGGGGCGATCATGTAACAGGTATTTTCAATGGCGCGGGCTTGAAGTAATACTTGCCAGTGGTCTTTCCCGGTGTAGGCGGTAAATGCGGCCGGAACAAAAAGCACTTCGGTGTTCTGCTGTGCTAGATGGCGATAGAGTTCCGGGAACCGCACGTCATAACAAATCGATAGACCCAATACGCCTAGATCGGTTGAGCTGTAGGTGGCTGGAAACTCACTGCCTGGAACGACGGTGGCGGATTCTAAATAGGTGTTGCCGTCGGGCACATCCACATCAAACAGATGAACTTTTTCATACCGAGCGGCTTCGTTCCCGTCTTTGTCTACTAAAAGCGCGGTGTTGTAGACTTTGCCATTGCCAGCGGGCACCGGATAGCCGCCGCCTAAAATGGTGACTTGGTAACGCTGGGCCATGGTTTTGAGAAATTTTTCGCTCTCTGATGCGATCGCGTCAGCTTGGGCAATTTTTGCGAGTTCGTCTCCCAAGAACGAAAAATTTTCGGGTAGCCCGATCAGTTCTGCACCCCGCCGGACCGCGAGATCGATCAGCTCTTCGGCTTGGGTCAGATTTTTTCTCAAATCCGGAAGGCTGGTCATCTGAATGGCAGCCGCTAGGTAAGATTTCATAGATTTCTGTCTTCTATTTAGGCGCGATCGGCTCAAGGGTTGTGCGTAACTAGTATCACCTCAAAGGTCACGTAACGAGCGATCGAAGCTGAAAAAGGCAAATTATTCTCTGGTCTAGCGGTGCGATCGCCACGTCCCGTGGAATCCCAAAGGAATGATTTCTGGCAATGCAAGCCGACATACAGGCTCACTTAAATCACTATCTGCATCATGAATCCACACTTCGCTCCGATCGGTCTTGGCATCAAAAACAACGGACAACAACCAGCCCCGATCGTTAGAACCAGAGCCACGATCGGCTTCTCCTGGCGCATAGACAGATTCTGAAATGTAATGATGTGCGCCGCAGTCGGAAATTGTCACCTCACCACTTTGCCGATCGAGTCGCCCGAATGCTTCATACAACTCACCAGACTTAGAATCTGTGCCGGGACGATAGGTTGAAAAATAGGTATAACGCCAAGGCTTGCCTACAACTTGAGGATTGACGGTGGGGAATTCACAGGACTTATCCCACAATGTTTCCCAGCACACCACAGCATCACTATTGGGCGAAATATGAAGCTGCATCAAACGCGACGGCGCGTAAGTCTGGGGATTTCCCGTAGGAATGTCTCGAACATAGGCATTCGTTTCAAAATCTTCATAGCGAATCAATTCCAGCAGCACCGCGCCATCCGCCAGTTCTTCGCCATTGCCAAAATGCCACTGAAACCATGGATCCGTCGTAATGCTTCGGACCAGTTCTAGGGTGTTGCGATCGAACATCACAATCTGAGTGCCTTGTTCTGGTTTCCAAGTCAGCGCCTCAGAAAACGTCTTAGTTTTGGCAATCAACGGCAGTAAATCCAGCGGCAACGGCGGAATACAGAAAATCAGATAGCGGCCCACCATCGCAAAATCATGAAGCAGGGTCGCGCTACTCAGTTCATGGGTGCGGGTCTGAATTATGGTGCCTTGGGGATTGCAGCGGTAGAGATGAAGCTGATTTTTAGGCCCAAAACTCACGCCAAAGTTAAAAATTTCATGAGTCTTCGGATCTACTTTTGGATGGGCAGAAAATGGCGTAGTTGAGGTCAATTTTGATAACGAATTCAGCCCCACCGTTTCCAAAGTTTCAAGATCCAATTCATGGGGCCATCCGCCTTCCCACAGCGCCAACAGCTTATCGGTCGTGGCTAAAACATTGGTATTAGCTGCATTTTTCAACCCCTTCCAGCGGCCCAGCCAAGACTCAGACCCATGACTGCCATAGCCCCCAAACAAGTACCGATCGGCTTTTTCTTCTGCCTTGTAACTCTCCGTCTGAACATACTTATAAATACCCGTCGCACCAGAATCGGTAAATGTCACCCCCAATATTGCACCATCGCCATCAAACCAATGCCCCACCGATCGATCGCCCCTAGTTAATCGAGCCGGACCATTCCGATAGAGAGTTCCGCGCAAATCTAGGGGAATTGAGCCAGATAAAACCTGTAGGTCCGTCCGATCGAACCCGATCGCAGTGTGCTGAACACATTTCGCCCAGGGATGGTTTGGTTGCTGCTTTAGCTCGTGGTTTAAATGGATGGAGCTTGCCGAAGTAGCCATGATTTCTCAGTATGACGGGTGCCTTCATCATGGCGCAAAATCGAGAGTTCTAGTGGAACAGTTCTCGAATCGAGGGGATTCTGATAGAATGCCAAAGTTGTTTTAGCTGCATCCATGAGCCAGTCGCTTGAACTACCTAAGGTAGATGATTTTTTACAAGAACTTGCTTCGATTCAGCAAACTGGATCGAAACGGATTGCAATTTTGGGATCTCGTCATGTCCCCATTACCCATCAAAAGCTGATTGAGGTAATGATTTTTGCACTCGTGACTGAAGGAAATCGTGTTTTGACTTCTGGATCGACCGGAACAAACTTTGCGGTCATTCGAGGTGCGTTGCGCGCTGATCCAAGCTTGTTGACGGTTATTTTACCTCAAAGTCTCGATCGGCAACCCCGCGAATCTCGTGAGCAATTGGAGACGGTGATGCATTTGGTAGAGCATCCTGAAAACAATGAGCTGGCGTTGGGTGAGGCGAGTTCGATGTGCAATCAGGAAATTATTTCACGCTGTCAACAATTGATTTGCTTTGCATTTCATGATAGCCGGACCCTGCTTGAGACGTGCCGTGACGCAGAAGAACAACGGAAGTTAGTGACTATTTTCTATCTAGATTAATATTTGTTTTTGTAGGATAGGGCGATGCTGTTTTCTGATTTGTCAATGAAGACGCTGTTGCTTGGAGCGATCGCAGTTGAGGCGGTTTTAGTCTATTTGCCATTTGTAGCTGTAGCCTATGGACGAGTGACAAATGATTACGATATTTCGGCTCCCCGTGCCATGATTGACAAACTGCCGGATTGGGCAAAACGAGCCAATTGGGCCCATCAAAATGCCTGGGAAGCGTTCGCAATTTTTACAGCCGCTGCACTAATGGCCTATGCTTCAGGTCTGGACAATGAGACGGCGCGGGTTCAGGTGATGGCTCACGTAGCAGCAAGGGTGCTATTTCCCATATTTTACATTGCAGATATTCCGTTGCTCCGATCGATGATGTTTGCAGTAGGCTCAATTTGTGCGTTTTCGTTGATGTTTGCCAGTGTGACCCAGAGCATGGGATAAGGGTCAAGTACAGATAGTTGCAAGGATGGTTTCAGGTCTATGGCTGCTAGTTTTTCGTTTGACATCGTGAGTGATTTCGATCGCCAAGAGCTGGTGAACACCATTGATCAGGTGAGTCGAGATGTGAACAGTCGCTACGACCTTAAGGACACGGCGACGACGTTAGACCTAAAAGAAGATATGTTGGTGATCAATACGTCGAGCGACATGACCTTGCAGGCGATCGTTGATATTTTGGCGCAGAAGGCATCAAAGCGCGGATTGTCTCTGAAGATTTTTGAATACGGTACCCCTGAGTCTGCTAGTGGTAATCGGCTCCGTCAAGAAGTAACCTTAAAAAAAGGAATTAGCCAAGAAATCGCCAAACAGATTACGAAGTTAATTCGTGATGAATACAAAAAAGTACAAGGCTCCATCCAAGGCGATGCGGTACGAGTTTCTGCGAAGTCAAAAGATGACTTGCAAGCCGTTATGGTACGCATGAAGCAAGAAGAATATCCCGTAGCACTTCAGTTTACAAATTATCGCTAGAGTCCTTCTATCCTCGACGACCGCAACAGGATAAAGTCCTTATCCTGTTTTATCAGGAGCACGGTCTCACATTCTAGTCATCAAACTGACCTTGCTCACCTTTGCTCGATCGAGACCATCCAGCTCGTCTAGTGTCAGCAGACCTTCTTTAATAAGCCGCGCGAATACAAACACAAACATCGACTGACTGTCATCGTACTTGCCGTCAATGTCATGTCGTCTTGCACTTAAAAAATCATGCAGTTTCCACAGGTCGTCCAAACAGGTAATCTCGCCAGACTTCTCACGAATTAGCTTCACAATCATGTCTGATTCACGCTTAAACGCTATCTCTAGCGCTCTGTGAGCAATCTCGCGTTCTGTATTAGACCATTCCACCTCACTGACCATCGGTACGACCTGTTTTCCTAATTGAGTAGAGAGCTGCTTTAATGATTTGACAACAATGGTTAAGTAAAGTTATCTAACTGTAATGATTTTCTTATCTGATTGTACTCAAACTAGTATACAAACGCTAGTGTCAACCCATCAAAATAAATTATTTGTGGAAGCAACTATTTTGCTAGAGTTTGTAGTCAGGTAGGGCGTACCATGGAACGGTTGGATAGGTGTGATGCTCTTGGTGATAGCTAAAGTGATAGCAAACCAGGAGTGAGATGACCTTTGGATAGTAGGCACTTCGAGTTAGATTGTCTGGATGACGATGGGGCAAATAAGTGCCAAAACAGAACAACTGTAGTGAACTTAGGATCAATGGGACCATCCAAATCAAGATGCAGTTCATCACTGGGACTTGCAGGACGAAAATCAATCCAAGCAGTCCGCTGCCAACAATTGCGAGAAACAGCAGCATTTGAGAGATGGGAAGATAGTTTCGTAAAAACCGGAAATACCAGCCTAATGCCTGAGAGTTGGACCCATCGTGAAAGTCTGGATCACCAACTTGGCCTGGGATTTGATGATGATGTTGGTGATTACGAAGACATTGATTGTAATTCAACACCGCATAGAGTCCGATCGCAAATTTACCGATCGCATGGTTGAGTGTTGCACTGTTGGGAACAAGACTTTGGTGCATGGCATCATGGGCCAAGATAAAAAGTCCGGTTTGTAAAAGTGTTCGCCCCAATACAATGGCGGTCAAGTAAACAGCCGAAATTTGGGTTAAGTCTATTGATAAAAATCCAACAAAACTCAAGAACCAGAGGCTAATGATGACGATCGCCCAGACTATCCCAGGATGCTTAAAGTAGGAGATAATGTCCTGCGCAGTGGTCAAAGTGGTACTGATCATTCGCAATTGCTATCCCCATCATCAGTAAGAATACCGTTGGCAAAGACATCAGCTTAAATCAATTCCCCTTACTTGAATTAATCCCGTAACCAATTTGAGAAACTAATTTGGTCGACCAATTTGACAAGCAAGGGAGATCAATTTAAATGGTTCTAAATACCCAAAATGTTTGGTCTTAACGGGCGAAGTTTAGCAATTCCTTGGGAGAGGCTAGAAGGTCGATCGCTACGAAGAATACTTTACCATCAGGATTCAACAAGAATCGCCATGCAATATTCATACCGACGTTTCCACCAAACCAAGGAGTTTGACATTTCCCTGTGACTTTGATTTGGGTGTAGCCGCCATCTGCTTCTTCAGAGATGCCACGCTCAGGAATAAGTTTCAGGTTTTGGCATTCTTCACGGAAGAACTTCAGAACCGCATCTTTCCCAACAATGGGACGCTGGAATGGGGGCTGCAATGCACCATCCTCTGCAAACAGTGTGATTAGGGTATCAAAATCGTTGGCATTCATGTTGTTCATGTATTCCAAGATTGTTGGGTTGGTCACGCCCTCGATCGCAACTTCAGTGCGTTCAGCCTTAGGTAATTCCATCGGTTCGCTGACGCGATTGAATTCACCCAATTTGCTGGTGTCAAATCCCATGTCCAAGACGGAGTTCCGTAAAACGGTGATCTGTTGACCGGGTTCGAGTCCTTGAATGGAGGTCAGAACGGCGGAAGCATTGGCCGAAAGTTTATACCCTTCAGGAATCGGAGCGACAATCCCTTGGGCCATCCACTCACCCAAACGATGCCAGAAGCCCAACTTCAGGTTAGGGGTCCAGACTGCATAGGCACGGCTAACGGGAGAATCCGATCGGTTAGCCAATTCACACATGGCCTGACTCTGCTGTAGGGGAGTCATGTTCCGAATTTCAGTCAGGGTGTTCTCTGCAAACTGCATGTTAGCTGCACCGGGAGCCGCCATAGTGATGGTTTTACCCATCTCAAGATATGCAAACCAAATCAACGCCAATTGGTCTTCTGCCTTCAGCTGGACAAAACGTGCAACCGTTGCGGGTACAGCATCAGCAGCAAGGGTATTAGGGAAAATTCCACGGGCTGAATCAATGGTAAAAGCCATGTGCGGGCATCCTCAATATTTACAAATAACAATCTCAATTTTAGCTGAGAACAAGTTCCACAGAACTTTTCTGTAACGTAATTACTCACTTGGGTCGCAAGGGTCTAAAGTTTATATTAAGAATAGTAACACGACGAAATCTAGGGCACTATCGCTTTTTTGACTTCCAAGTCCCGCCATAGCAATAGTGAGCATTATTTTCTGAAAGCCGATCGCAACAGCTATGACAAACGAAGATCCATTGCTTTGACGCATCATGCTGCACTCGAAACAAGCAGGAAGATACCTCCTGGCACCGATCGCAGGCTTTTTCTCGTTGCCGTCCCATGCAAAGCTACTCCAGATCGTTGAATTAAATGCTGTTCACCAAAACGTAGGCGATCGTTGCTGAAAAAATGGGCACGGTTAAATTGTCAATTCCCCAATTAGAGAATGCTTCCAGTAGGGCTGACAAAATGCCGATGGTGAGGGCAATGGCAATCAACTGCGCGACTGAACCCACGGTGTGACTTAGGACCATTGCAGAAACCAAGGTTGCTACGATCGCCATGGTGAGTGAGCCTTCCCAACTCTTTTGCATTCCCCAAAGCTGATAGCGATGGCGACCAAACTGTTTGCCCACTAAGCCCGCTAAGCCATCGCCCCAGGTCATCACCAAAATTCCCAGCACCGCAAATTCTGGTCGATTTACCCCCCAAAACCATCCGACTAAGACCGCGATGCTGACTGCATAAAAGAAGGTGCCAAAACTTTTTCGGCCCACGTTATCAATGCGGGGCAATAGTTGAAATCGATAGGAGGCCAGAGTCACGATCGCAAAAAAAGCGCCTGCGCTCACCCCAATCCATCCCGGAATGTTCATCCACCACGCCAATAGCACAATATTTCCGGTGCCAATGTGAACGACTTTACGGACCAGTTCCGACCCTTCTGGCACCAGCCGACCCACCCCGATCGCCGCTAATCCGACTAATGCCAACCATAGCGCCGCGATCGTAACTTTTAGTTCTACAGGCTCCACCGCGCCCAGCCACTCAATCACAGCGCCCACTCCAAAATCTAAAATTCCCGGCTCTTCTCTTACCCTAGAATAAAAGATGGAAATTATGACGCGATGTTAAGAAAAAACTATGAAAGTTGCAGTCACGGGTGGAACGGGGTTTGTGGGAAGTCGGCTAGTAGAAAAGCTTGAGGCAGGCGGACATCAGACTATTTTGTTAACCCGCAATGCCGATCGTGCCCGTCAACAATTTCCAGCCGATGTCTATAAAAATGTCACCGTTGTCTCCCTGAACTCTGCCACTTGGTCGTCGTCCCTGAGTGGCTGTGATGGGGTGGTGAATCTGGCGGGGGAGCCGATTTCTGATGCCCGCTGGACTGCCGATCGGAAAAAACTTCTGATGGACAGCCGCGTTGTTACGACTGAAAAACTTGTGAGTGCGATCGCCGCCGCAGAAGTTAAGCCCAAGGTATTGGTCAGCGCATCGGCCATTGGGTTCTACGGCACCAGCGAAACGGCGACCTTTGACGAGAGCAGCCCAGCCGGGGAAGATTTTCTAGCGGAGATTTGTAAAAATTGGGAAGCTGCGGCTAATGCGGTCCAAGCCTCTGGCACTAGAGTTGCGATCGTCCGTTTGGGCATTGTGTTAGGTATGGGGGGCGTGATTGGAAAAATGTTGCCGCCGTTCAAGTTATTTGCAGGTGGTCCGATCGGTACAGGGAATCAGGGGTTCTCTTGGATTCATCGAGATGATGCGGTGGATCTACTAATCCAAGCGTTGACCGACTCCACCATGCAAGGCGTTTACAATGGCACTGCCCCCAACCCCATTACGATGGGTGAGCTTTGTACTGAAATGGGTAAGGCGCTGGGTCGTCCGTCTTGGCTCCCGGTTCCGGCGATCGCGCTGGAGGCATTGCTTGGAGAGGGTGCAAAGTTGGTTTTGGAAGGTCAAAAAGTGTTGCCAACGCGATCGTTATCCACTGGTTTTAAGTTCACCTATTCGTTTGTTTCGGATGCCTTGAAACAAGTTCTAGCGGGGGCTTAGGATCGAGGACTTATGACTCTAGATTAAAGCAATTCCCAAGGGTAAGCCTACTGGATGTTCCTAGTCCCACTTCTGGTTTGGTGTACACGCAAGTGATTGGGGCTAGGAGAGTCTCTGCCGAACCGCCATAGCCCACAATTCTGAGGGAACACAGAATGCTCACGAAGCAGTAGCGAAGGTAGGTGCACAGCGGAACCAACGTATCAGGGAGACATTCCACAACGCGGTTGTAATCTACCAATTTTGGAAAAGGTCTCAAAGATTTGGCAGAAATCATCGACGGAGCTGAAGAGTTCTTCTAAACTGGTCATGAGGCACCTAAGGCAAAATGGCTGTGTTGTAACTCCAGATTACCTTTGGTGCCCCTTTTTTGACTCTTTCTTATCCCGAACTCACGTTAAAATAATAAGCTAATCCCTTGAACGATACTCTTTATTTACTCCCACGCTTTGTGTCCAAGATTGTTTCCCTGACGATCATGACGATGTTTCTTGGGACGATCGCGCTTTCGCTCATGGGCATGTATGGGTTTCGACCAGCGGATCCTTATGTTGAGAAAGTTTTCGCTCTGGCTGGAGATACGACTCAAGGTCATGCAATTTTTCAGATGAATTGTGCCACTTGCCATGGGATATTTGCGGATGGTCGTGTGGGTCCGAGTCTAAAAGCGATCGGTCACCGTAAATCTCAAGCGGCTCTGATCGAGCAAGTCATCAGTGGAAAGACTCCGCCCATGCCCCAATTCCAGCCTAATCCTCAAGAGATGGCAGATTTGTTGACCTACTTACAAAGCCTCTAGGGACCAAGAGCCTTCTGGTCTATTCATTGTGAGGAATGGTCTTAGCTTGCGACCTTCTCCAATGTCTCTACAAAGGTCGGATAGGAAATTGAAGCGGCTTCCGCTCGGTGAATGGTTGTTATCCCTGTTGCATTTAAGGCTGCGATCGCTAAACTCATCCCAATTCGGTGATCTGTAAAACTATCCACCTCTGCACCGCGTAACGCCGTCCCACCCGTAATCTCCATGCCATCGGGTAATTCTGTCACCTGTGCGCCCATGGCATTCAACTGGTTCGCCATCACCGTGATCCGATCGCTCTCCTTCACTCGCAACTCTTCGGCATCTTTAATCACGGTTTTTCCTGATGCAAATATCGCTGCAACCGCCAAAATCGGCACTTCATCAATCAACCGAGGAATAATCGAGCCTTCTAATGTGATGCCCCGTAATTGACTCGATCGCACCCGTAAATCTGCCACAGGTTCCCCCGTCACCTCCCGCTCATTCAAAATCTCAATGTCTGCGCCCATCATCTGTAAGGCTTCGAGAACCCCAGTGCGGGTTGGGTTCATGCCAACATTTTCAATCGTTAAATCAGAACCGGGTACGATCGCCCCTGCTACCAGCCAAAAAGCCGCCGAACTAATGTCCCCCGGCACAATCACCGTCTGCCCAATTAACGTTGCACCGCCCACCACTGTCGCACTGATGCGGTCTGGATCGACTTTGACAGTAGCCCCAAATGCCCGCAGCATTCGTTCACTGTGATCACGAGAGAGTGCAGGTTCTGTTACCGTAGTTTCGCCGTCTACCATTAAGCCCGCTAACAGAATGCAGGATTTAACTTGAGCCGAAGCGATCGGAGACTGATAGGTGATGGCATTGAGCTTTTGTCCCTGAATTGCTAGGGGTGCAAGGGAATTACGTTTTCGGCCCCAAATCTGTGCGCCCATTTGTTGCAATGGTTTCACGACACGAGACATGGGCCGCGATCGGATAGAGTGATCGCCCGTGACGGTGAAGAACCGATCGGGATGACTGGCCAAAATTCCCAACATCAGCCTTGTCGTCGTCCCCGAATTCCCTGTATCTAGAATATCTTCCGGCTCCCGAAGATTGCCTAAACCAATGCCCTGAACGCGGACTTCATTGCTGTTCAGTTCAGAAATCGTTGCCCCCATCGCCCGAAAACAAGCCGCAGTGCTACGCGGATCCTCACCCAATAGCAGCCCATGAATCACCGTCTCACCATCAGCCAATGCACCCAACATGAGCGATCGGTGCGAAATCGACTTGTCACCTGGAATCTGAATCCGTCCCTGTAATCCACCCGTCATCTTGTCACCCTGAATTACAAGATCCTGATGGTTGCCGACAGAATTCACTGAGATGACTGAATGAGGATTCATAAAAGAGTTGGTTAAATTGAGGATGATTACGGGCAAGATTCCAGCGGCAATTCTACCAAGAAACGGTTCCACTCCCCCTATTTAATGTTGGATTTAGGCTCTCAACATTTCACGATTTTGGACTGGCTTTTTGTGTACGCGATAGCTTTTTTGACGGGAATTTGGGGGATCGAGCCTATGATTCCGATGCAACCTTGGACCGCAATTGAGCTTTGATTACAGGCTGATTCAGACTCTTGAAGTAAAGTGTTCCGATCGTCCCTAAGAACGCCACATAAGCAATAGCCTGCACTACAAATAATTTCTGCGTATAACCGAGTAATG
This sequence comes from Synechococcales cyanobacterium, assembly GCA_043787635.1. GTDB lineage: Bacteria > Cyanobacteriota > Cyanobacteriia > Leptolyngbyales > Leptolyngbyaceae > JAAFJU01. The sequence continues at coordinate 13,104 of JAYVUU010000098.1, forward strand.
TGCTGAATATCAATCCGGGGAATCGATCGTCTGGAAGGATTTTGCTCAAGTTCCAAACCATTGGTCCAAGAATGCACGATCGGTTCATGGGCGAGGCAAAGTGTTCATAAAAAATGCAGACATTTGCCGATTTACGATCGAGTCCAGCAAAGGTATTAACCGCCGTATCAAAATGCCCCAGAGCCGTCACCACTAAGCCCGACACAATTAACAGCAAAAATACACCCATATATAAAAAGAACTTACGAATATTCAACCGCACGCCAAACTTAAAGATTGCTGCACCGATCGCCGCCGCACTGATGATACCCAAAGCCGCCCCGATCGCAGGCGCAATGCCCTGTTGAAATTTAGCTGCAATAAATAAAACAGTCTCAAACCCTTCACGCAAAATCGCGAAGAAAACAAGACTGAAAATTCCCCATCCGGCTTGAGTTTGAGAAAGTGCCGTTCCAATAGCACCTTCAACGGCACCCTTCACTCCCTTCGCATTTTGCGTCATCCAGATCAACATCCAACTCAAGAATGCAATGGCGATCGCACTGAAAATCCCTTCCAATGCAGGTTCAAAAACCGGACCATATTTTTCATTAGATTGACCAATGTTCTGAAGAAACCAGCCCAGCATCACACCAGTAATAGCACTCAGCGCCAGCCCAAACCCAATGCCCGAATAGACCCAGTTTCTAAGGTGAGATTGGCTTGATTTTTTCAGATAAGCAAGAACAATACCGACGACCAGAGCCGCCTCTACGCCTTCTCGTAATGTAATCACAAATGTGGGAATGGCAGCGCTGAAATCCATGGGTTTATTTCAATGGGTGAGAGATGAGTTAAGAACTAGTGTCATATCGATCGGTCAACTTGACCTTAGTTGATAGTTTGCCCAGACGTTTCAATTTCTTTGACCAGCTTCGTCACTTGTTGCGTGGTCTTCACAGGCACAGCAGGCGCAATGGCGGTCGGCCAATTGAGCATCAAGTCTTTTAATGCGACTGACATCTTTTTCTCGGTTTCAGGTGATTGAGTCGTCACTTGGCTAGAAATAGACTTAAACAGTTCACTAGAGTATTGAACGAAACCGCGGGAGTCTTGATATTCAATGGCTTCTTTAATTTTGCCATCTGCCACCGCCGCACCATATTCACCGTTGGCCGTATCTAGCAATCCATTAATTACTTGAATCACAAACTTCGGCGACTTTCTTTGAGTTTCAGGCAACATCGCGATCGCGCCATCAATAGCCTGCATCGAAGTATTAAATTCAGCATCAACCTTTGCTTTGTCCTTTGCGCCCGCTTTGACCAATTCTTGCAATGCCATCAATGATTTTTTAAATTCTTTGACACCACGTTCATTCAGTTGCGCTTCGACATCAGCATAAATTTCTTCAACCGGATGGCCAATGTGAGGCTCTGCCTGATCCGGCTTGCCAAGGATCAGAAGCTCTTTTGCGACATACATATGACCTTTCATTAATCCAAGTTTCACCATGTAATCAAGGTCCTTCGCTTCACCTGTCAAGATAACTTCTTCGATCGTTACCATGTCTTTGATTTGATCGAATTGCGATTGATTCATCACATTTTTGGAAACGAGTTCTTGTGGTTTCGCATAGGGGCGGCTAGATTGGACTTTATTGGACAATGCCGGAACGCCCAGTTTGGCTTCAAGTTTATCAAGTTCGGACAAGAGTGCATTATTGATATTAATCTTTTTCCCATGACTCATTCCAGCATGATCCGCCGAGACAGTTGAAGCGGGACTTGCGGCTGGGGCGGTAAGTGTGGAGTTACTGCAAGCAGCCAATATAGAAAGACCTACTCCAGCCAGACACAGTCCTGTAAACATTAAAACTTTCATGAGATGGAAACCAGATTTATAAAAATGATGGAACGGCTACAGATGCGAGAGATTCTCAATGGTTTATATTAAAGTAGCATAATTTTGCGATCGAAAGTCATTAGTGCGGGAGAGATTCCTGTGAACTTTAACGAGTCTAAGACGCTTATCCCTTTTTCTAAGCATTGGCAATCACGTCAAAATAGCCCATACAGCCCGCTTCTGCCATGAAATCTTGGTGGGGATGGAACATAAATTTCCCAGTTTCGTGATACTTAAATTCTAAAATGTGACGTTCAGCAGTGCCCATGGTAATCACGTCAGTTTCGTAGCTACCTCCTGCGATCGATCGGCCCGTTTGGTTGACCGTAAATAGATTCGCATGGAGATGAAAGGTGGCGGCAATGTCGAATTCGATCATGTTAAGAACGTAGAGCCGAATCAGCTGATCTTGTTGGATTGCGATCGGATTGTGCATGTAGTAGTGCGGAATTCCATTGAACGCATACAGCTCGTTTTTACGATCGCCATTCACGTCATAGCCTGCCATAATTAGCACTAATTCATCCGCAGGCGGGCGCGGCGTAGGCGGATCAACAATAAACATGCCATATAAGCCCTTCCCGATATGCCGTGTTACGGGTTCCACATGGCAGTGGTAAAGATGTACGCCAAAGGGTTTTGCCTCAAACTCATAAATAAATACTTGACCATTACGCACGGGCTTAATACCGTCCATGTTGGCAGGATGGTCTCCGTGAAAATGGAGCGAATGGGCATGACCAGCTTTGTTTTGAAACACGACCCGAATTCGATCGCCTTCATTCGCCCGCAGGGTTGGAGCCGGAACCCGACCATTAAGATTCCAGGTAATGAATTTATTGGCTTTGTCGAGTTGTAATTCTCCAGACTGGGCCACAAGCTTGAATTCCCGCACGGTACGACCGTTTTCTTGGGTGACCGTCCCCCGATCGAAGTCTCGCAGCATGGTCATCGGACTCATGCTATTGCCGTGGCTCATCTCTCGATGATTTGTCGGTGCCATTGCCGGAACTTTGACCGCGATTTGAGGCGATGTTACAGACGGGCGACGGGACCATGCTAGTGCTGCACCGCCAATGCCTAAACCTGCGCCGATTCCAGCCTGAATAATTTTTCGCCGATTCCAAAAGGCGGCTGTGGTCTGACTCAAGACTAGTGACCTGAAATTAGTTAATAAGATTGATTAGCAGTTGGACCTAAGGCACAACAGAATAGCCTAATTAGTATCGAAAATCAATAGTAAGACACAAGGTGTTTTCTAAGAAAGCTATCAGGTCCATCCTCTAAAGTGCAGGCCAATAGCAAAAACCTGTTGAAACAGGTCAAGGAAAGTCTCTATGGTTTTAGTCCATTTTAATGGACTTGTGCTTTTAGACCGAACCTTAGTCGCGGGTGGTTTAGTCGGATGACATAAAGGTGGTTTATTTATTAAAAATTACCTAAACCCCCTAGACCGATCATGTCATCAGTCCAAGAATATGGTTTGGTTTGCATAGATTCGATCGCTTCTTGCACAAAATCTAGGAAAACACTAAAAATTAAGATTGTTTGTGACATTGATTGGCTAAGCTTGCTGTTTCTCAAGCCTCATTTTCATCTGGCTACTCTTATCTGTAGTATTTCCTACTTTTTGAATTTGGTGAATTTGAACCTGTTGTTTTAGAAGTCTGAAACTTGCCGAAGGATTAGGAGTGAGTTAAAATAAAGCCCTTAAGTTGAAGTCATTGCGAGTTTGACTAAGCACTAGAGATTGTGAATCAAAACGGTAATCTGCTCATGAAACTCTCCAAAAAGAATTTAGACACCAAGTTAGATCATGTCTATGACGTGATTATTGTCGGGGGCGGCGCGGGAGGGTTGTCGGCAGCGATTTATCTTCAGCGGTATCGGTTGTCTTGTTTGGTGATTGAGAAAGGGCGGGGCCGATCGTTCTGGATGCAAGATTTACGGAATTATGTTGGAGTGGATCCGCATATGCCAGGGCGAGATTTGCTTAAGCAGGGCCAGAATCATGCGTTGGGCGTGGGTGCCGATTATTTGATGGGGTTTGTCGAGGATGTAAAAGACGAGGGCGAGACCTTTAAGGTAAAGGTAAAAGTCGGGAAGCAGGACAGCGTTTATCCTGAATTCCGATCGAAGTATGTGGTGGCGGCGAGTGGCATTATTGATAATTTGCCAAAGCTGGAGAATATGCAGAATGTCTATGACTATGCGGGCCACAACCTGCATGTTTGTATGATTTGTGATGGTTTAGATATGGAGAATTTGAAGGCGGGTTTATTCGTCGGTAGTGAAGGGGCGATTAATACGGCTTTTGTGATGAATTGGTTTACCCCTTATATTTCGGTGTTTACTCAAGGGTTGTTTGAAACCAGTGAGGCCATGAAGCAAAAGCTGGCTGACCATGGCTATCCCCTATATGAGCAACCTTTGAAACAGTTTCATGGCCACAATCATGAAATGCAGGGTGTGGAGTTGGTGGATGGAACTCAGGTGCCGTTGGAGACTGGATTGATTGCGATGGGTTCTCATTATTTCAGTGATTATCTGGCGGGACTTGACCTCGATCGGGATGGTCAGGATTTAATTACAGATAACATGTGTCGCACGTCTCATCCTCGGATTTTTGCGTTGGGTGATTTGAAGAAGGGATTGAATCAGATCTCGATCGCGGTGGCCGATGGGACATTGGCGGCAACACAGATCTGGCGCGATATTCGACGAGCTTCTGAACCTCGGCTTTGGGTGGAAAATTTAAAAAAATAATATTCAGGGAAACTAAGCAGCGCATAAGTCAAGAAATTTGTAAAACTTTTCTGAGCGTTTCTCCAGTTCGCCATTACAATGGCCTCCAAACCTGCGATCGGAAACCAGACGCAGTGTGTCAATAGTGTTCTTACCGAAAAATTGGGTTTAAAGCCCCGCCGTTTTAGGTGTCAAAGCTGTTCAACTGTTTCATCAACGGAGTCCCGTGTCGTGTCCCAATCTGAAATTCTATCGCTTCAACATCTGCAATCTGAAGTGGTCCACCTGAAGGACGAACTCCAAGCTCGTGACCAGCTTGTCCAACAGCTTTCCCAGGAACTTTTCCGCTTAGTCAAACAAACGAACAAAACCACAGCGGTTACTGGGAATTCCACCGATCGGGATCTCACAGAAATGCGTGCCCTTCGCAGTCAGCTTCAAGGCATGGAAGAGCAGGTAAATTTTTATCAGGAGGCGTTAGCCGATCGGGATGCCAAGATCACGACGCTTGAAAATTCGATTCAGGGCATGAGCGATCGATCGGAGATGTTGGAAAAAGTGGTGCAGGAATTGCCCAATGTCTACCGTCAAAAGTTTGCGGAACGCATGGCTCCGGTAAAAGAGAAAGTTGCACAGATCCAGCAGGAAAACCGTAAACTCCATGCAGAGTTACAGAGTGTGAGCTATCGGCTAGCCATGCGGAGTCGTCAAGCCGGACATTTGGACTTGCCCAGCTTTGCAGCAGATGAGATTTCAGAATCGGTTTGACTAGATACTGATTCCCCCTAGCCGAATTCTCGGTCAGGGGGAGTTTAAGATGAGGCGACTTTGACGAGTTACATTCGTTTTACATCCGTTCCAAAATCTCGATTCCTAACAGATTCAATCCGAGCTTGACCGATCGTGCCGTCAAATCACACAGCATCAATCGAGAACGCTTGGTCATTTCGTCCTCGGCTTTCAATACCGGACAAGCATCATAAAACGTATTAAACTTCTGGCTTAGTTCAAACAGATATTGACATAAACGATTTGGGAAGAGTTCATTTCCAACGGCTTCGATCGCGTCCTCAAGTTGTAATAAATGTTTAGCTAATACAAATTCTGATTCGTCCTGTAATTGAATCGGGGTATTAAGACTAGAAAAATCAATTTCACCCCGACGGCTAATGCTTTGAACACGGGCATAGACATACAGCATATAGGGAGCCGTATTGCCTTTGTCGGCTAGCATTTTGTCATAGCTAAAGATATAGCTGCTGGTGCGGTTTTGACTTAAATCGGCATATTTGACCGCACTTAATCCCACAATTCGGGCAACATTTGCTTTAAATTCATCAGATTCCGATCGGTTTTCTTCAGTCAGTCTTGCCTCTAAAATTGCGCCAAACTTTTCAATTGATTCATCCAGTAAATCTCGCAGTCGGACCGTATCGCCCGATCGGGTTTTTAGCTTTTTACCATCTTCACCTTGCACCAAACCAAACGGAACATGCGTGATTTCTACCGTTTCAGGAATCCACTTTGCTTTTCGTGCAACTTGAAAAACTTGGGCGAAATGATTCCCTTGTCCAGAATCTGTGACATAGATAATACGTTGCGCTTTGTCTTCATTTAAGCGATATCGAATTGCGGCTAAATCAGTGGTTGCATAGTTAAATCCACCGTCTGTTTTTTGAACAATCAACGGTAAAGGATTGCCGTCTTTATTCGTGAAGCCTTCTAAGAAAACACACTGTGCGCCTTGATCTTCAACTAAGATTCCCAGAGTTTTCAAATCGGTCACAACGTTCGCGAGATAGGGATTATAAAACGACTCACCGCGTTCCTTCACCTTGATGTCTAGAAGATCGTAAATGACCTGAAATTCTTTACGCGATTGTTCACAGAGCAGTTTCCAGGCATTTAATGTATCTTCTGACCCGCTCTGCAATTTCACCACTTCATCGCGGGCCACTTTTTGAAACACTTCATCGTCGTCAAAGCGGGCTTTTGCCTTTTTGTAAAATGCAACAAGGTCTCCAAGATCGATCGCATTAGCCGTTTTCAGAGCGTCTGGAGCAACTTCTTTTAAATAGGTGATTAACATGCCAAACTGCGTGCCCCAATCGCCCACATGATTCAGCCGCAGCACTTCATGACCTTGGAATTCCAGAACTCTGGCAATACAGTCGCCGATAATCGTCGATCGTAAGTGTCCGACATGCATTTCTTTTGCAATATTCGGGCTGGAGAAGTCAACAATTATTTTTTGAACGTTATCAACCTTGGGAATTCCCAGCCGATCGTTAGTCCGATCGCTTTGGCTCATAGACTGCAATCGTTCCGCCAGATACGCCGTGGTGTAACGCAGATTAATAAACCCGGCACCCGCCACTTCTGGGGCTTCAAACCGATCGCCCAACTCCAACTTTTCCATCAATTCTTGAGCAATTTGGCGTGGCGCTTTACCCAATTTTTTTGCCAACGACATTGCCACATTGACTTGATAATCGCCATACTTTGGATTGTTGGTTGCTGCGATCGCCGGATCAGTTTGAGCAAATTCTTCGCCAAAGGCAGCAACTAAAGCGTGTTGAATCTGGATTTTAAGTTCAGTTGCTGCGCTCATACAAAATTCACTTACTAATACGAATTTATGATTGTATCGCACAAGCCTTTGAATACTTAAAATCATCTCCTTGGGTTCAGGACACGGCAGACCGTATCCCCACAGATCCGGGTTCCAAGAACCGTAGGGGCATGGCTCGCCGTGCCCAAACCTTAACAAAAACCCTATAAAAAAGACGATCGCCCTTCAGCAACCGCCCCTCTTTCGTGCAAAATCCTAAAGAACTATCCTCGGATTTCCTTTGCCATCGCCTTAAACCCCCTCAAGCTAGGCCCGGGACTACGACGACCACTCGTTAGAGTCGGTACCAGATACTGCGTCGCAAATCCAGCCGTTGGAACCGGAGCTGAAGCTTCAGTATTGGCAGGAGTAGGCGCTTGATTCAGTTTTAGCGCCGCAATGATTAAGTCCTCTGAACTCATAGGAGCATCAGCCTTGGCTACAGCCTTCGCCGGAACAGCCTTGACATTCTTATCCTTTCCATCCGCCTTAGCGATCGTAGCCTTAACAATTGTGTTAGCCGCAGGCAATTCCTCTATCATGGACTCGTCTGCTAACGCATAAAAGCCATCCTTATCCTTTTTCAATTTTTTGGCGGTCTGAGCCTTAGCTGGCTTCTGCGATTTAACCGCTGCAACATTACTCTCTACAGTTGCCCCGTCGATCGCCTTTTTTTTCCCACCAAGCAATCCGCCGATGAAGCCCAAGATTCCACCGAATAAACGTTTAAAAATGTTGACTAGCGCGCCCATGAAAGACTCCTAAAAGTATGAAACTTGGAAAAAAGTGCGATCGGGTCACAACCTGACGCGCTCCTCCCAAAACAGCAAGTATTGTTAGTCATTATCCGAGGTGGGGAGTCTGAAAATCAAGCATTCACCTGCCTAAAGCCCCAAATCGTAACAGACTGTTAACTCACTCCCTTGAATCGCAAGCGTCAGATTCCAATTCAACGGGTGTCAACATCCCACACACAAACCACAAGGGGTAAGACGATCGTTGCGCTCTGACCTAGCCCTTGTGGTTAACCAATCGCCACCCTCGAATCGTTGCAACAGCCCGATCGGTCGTTGGGATTTCTGGAGCAATCCAGGCATAACTTTTTACCGGAAGTTGCCCTGGTGATGTCAGGTGTTGGCCTAAATAAGGAGTATTAAAAATAAACGAAATATAGTCTTTGTGGTGTCGATCGTTATCAGGAGCAGACGGCCCAATAAAATGAATAGTCTCGTTCGACAAAATCGCCTGAACTCTTGGAGAGAGAACACTGCCCGTAAGCGACATCTCGTAGTCTCCCCACAACCCCGTCAACCCCATAAAAGATAGAGCCGTCCAAGGTCCAAGGAAAACGCTCCAGAACCATCTAGAAACGAATTCTAGTCGGGAACAACTAGATCGATTTATCCAGAGAATCAACGGCACTAGCCACCCGATCGCCAAAATAGTAATGGTTGTTGCAACCGATCGAATCTCATCAAGTTCAACCGGAATAACTCTAAAAAAGAGAAGGACACCTGCTGTTAATAAAACAACAGCTAATCCAAAAATTCCTTTGCTCAATTGCCCCAAAAGCGGCGATCGGCGATCTTTTAGATAATATTCAGAACAATGATTTAACGCAACTGCACTCCACATCGCCATCCAAGGCAGCAGTTGAAGTGGATAGTAAGGGGTTTTGGTGCGAAAAATATTGAGTTCAATAAATAGCAGAATAGGATAGCCCAACAATAGCCAACGATAAGGCGTTTTATAGCGTGGATTCCATACGCATAGCGCCAATCCAATCAAGCCGACAATGCCCCAAGGAAATGCATTGACAGGAATGTTCCAAAAATAATAAAGCGGCCCAACGCTATGGAATTCCTGCTGATTTAGCGAAAAGACTTTACCGACTAATGTTTGCAGCGGAGACCAGCCATATTGTTTAGTTGCCGCCCAAAGCCAGCCCACAGGGGGAATTAATCCAATGATTCCTCCAAAAATGACCCAAAGCATTGCTACCCAGTCAACAGTCGGCCACTTTTTAAAGAGAGTAGGCTCGGCTATGATTGGGTCTGAAATGGTCAGGGCACAGATCCACAGCGCCGGGAGAAGGGCGATCGTAGCGGGAATAATCATAAATCCCTTAATCAAAAATCCCCAACCAAACATCACCCCAGTCAAAAACAAAAGCGATCGTCGTCCTTCAATCCGCGACTCCAACAACGCCCAAGCCGCCAACAATTCCACCAGCACCAGCACCATATCCTGAGTGCCCAACCCGCCATACTGAACAACGATCGGCGTTATGCTGAAAATAATTGCCCCAAGCCATCCAATTCCGCGCCCTAGAATAATTTCACCAATGCGGAACGTAAGCAACGTACTCGCCCAATACGCAACCATACTCGGTAATCGAACACTGGTTTCATGCACCCCAAAAAACTTGTAGCACAGTGCAATTAACCACTGAATCCCAATGGTCCGATCGAAACTAATTCCTTTACCCCATTGCAAGGTAATCCAATCGCCAGTCTCCAAGATATATCGCGCTTGGACTGCGTAATAGCCTTCATCATAGGCCATTAGACTTTGATGGAGCGTTTGGCTCAATACAACAGGCAACGCCCAGAGCGTCAAAAGCAAATAGGGCTTAATCCCACTCAATTTCATACTAGATATCGTCATACTCTTAAATGTCATCGCCCTAGATGTTGTAATTTAACGCAAATGACTTTGCCTCTTTCGGTTTAACGTAGACCCGCTGGTTTTCTTCAAGCTGGAGCAGATCAAACCGATCGCGAGTTAAGTTCGCCATCATCAGCTGTCCATCTTCCAGCTCAAGTTCAGCTTGAATTTCCCAACCCAAATGAATCAATCTAGCCACGCGGGCCGGGACGGTATTGTTTGTGGCATCTAGGGCCACTTCAATATCGTGGGGTCGTAAAAACATTTCAGGATTAGCTGAATCAAATCCACTTTCCTGAAAGATTTTGGAACTCGTCGGCAATACATTCACCGGACCAATGAAACTCATAACAAAGGCACTAGCGGGATGGTCATAGACCTGTGCGGGTGTGCCGATTTGTTCAACTTTGCCCTTATTCATCACTACAATCCGATCGCTCACTTCCATGGCTTCTTCTTGGTCGTGAGTGACAAAAACAGTGGTGACATGGACCTCATCGTGCAATCGTCTCAGCCAAGCCCGCAGATCTTTTCGCACCCGAGCATCTAACGCCCCAAAGGGTTCATCCAACAGCAAGACCTTGGGTTCCACCGCCAACGCCCGCGCCAACGCCACCCGCTGACGCTGACCCCCTGAAAGCTGGGAGGGATACCGATCGCCCATTCCCGTGAGCTGGACAAGATCTAAAAGTTCCTCAGTCCGCGCCTTCATGCGCGACTCGGCTATCTTGCGAATTTCCATGCCAAAGGCAATGTTGCGGCGGACAGTCATGTGTTTAAAAAGCGCATAGTGTTGGAACACAAAACCAATTTTGCGGTCTTGCACACTGCGATCGGTGGCATCTTCCCCCATCAGCGAAATCTTGCCGCTGTCAGGGCTTTCCAGACCCGCGATGGATCGTAACAGCGTAGATTTACCAGAACCCGATGGTCCAAGCAATGCCACCAGCGAACCGCTCTCAATGTCAACGGAAACCCGATCGAGCGCCTGAAAGTCTCCAAACCGTTTGGATACGTCCTGAACACGAATACCCATGAGCTTAATTATCCTATTGATGAACCGATTACGACCTGTCTCTGGCAAAAACCACGAAAACCCGATGGGGAAACCGTAATTTTTACACATGTATATCATATTTGCGCAAACAGCCTTTAGCGATCGCTATGAATTTAATACTATTATTTGACGCTCTGAGACTTTAATATCGGTTCAAACAAAGCGCATCTTGGAGGATTGAATTAGATAGTTTGTTGGACTGTCCGCTATGATGGGGCCGCCAACCTGTTGGAGACATAGGGCAATGAGTCGCCATCGTACCTTCGAGACAAGTAATTTAAATTCTATTAGTCGTCAACTTTGGACCACGATCGCCTTCAGTTTAGCATTACCGCTTTTTCTGACGGGCTGTAGCGAGAGCAAATCCGATCGGTGCAATCATCTGATTTCCATCAGCAATCGTACCAACCAAACCCTCCAAAAGCTTCCGACTGAGAATTTACAACCCGCCGATCGATTTATCAAAGCCGCCGACTTGTTGGAGCGAGCCGCCCAAGAGATGCAGGACTTGAAACCGTCAGATAATAAACTGCTTGAGTTACAGCAACAACTCAGTGTCCTATATCGTCAAGATAGTACCCACAGTCGAACCCTCGCCCAGTCCCAAAATGCAAGAGCCGTCCGTATCGCCGCTGAGCAAATTCAGTCCAACAGCATCACCCAGAAAAATTTAGTGCAAGCTGTGAATAGCTACTGTCAAGCTCCCGAAGCTTAGAGCATTTTAAGGAGGCTGGAGGGATCGGGTCTTTCGCGGTATATTCAAACAGGCGATCGTATCCACTGTGGAATGAATCGTTGACTAAATTCGATAATTTACCCTAAGGAGCTACGCACATGACCCGCGCCACCATGGAAACCGACAAGGGCACAATCAATCTTGAATTATTTGAAGTTGATGCACCGAACACGGTCAAAAACTTTGTCGAACTCTCCAAAAAAGGCTTCTATGATGGCCTCGCCTTCCACCGCGTCATTCCCAATTTTATGGTCCAAGGCGGCTGCCCCAATAGCCGTGCGGGAGCCAGTGGAACCCCCGGAACCAGCGGTCCCGGCTACAAAATTGATTGCGAAATTAACAAGAACAAACACCTTGCTGGAACTCTTTCCATGGCCCATGCTGGCAAAAACACGGGGGGCAGTCAGTTCTTCATCTGTCATTCACCCCAAGGTCATCTAGACGGTGTTCATACGGTCTTCGGAAAAACGGAAGACATGGACATTGTTAATGCCATTCGCGGAAACGATCGGATCATCAAGGTCACGATCGAAGACTAAAGTCATTTCTCGTAGTGGACATACCGGAAGCTCTCGGTTTCTGATTCTAGGCTGCTGTGTATGCAACTTGAGCCATTCCTGTTGGCATTGAAGCCCGATCCCCCTAACCCCCTTGAAAAGGGGGAACAAGAGCGAGCCTCATTCTATAGTTTTCCTTTTTTAAGATGCTGTGTATGCGCAACTCGATCGGTCTTCAATTTAATAGGCCAAGTCTCCTCAATCACCCAGATATTTGGGGATTTTGAACACTCTTGTTCCCCCAGAATTGGGGGCTAGGGGGCGGTTCAACTCGTCAGTAGAAATCCCCTAATTAGAATCGCGAGCCAAAAAATTTCCCAACAAATAAAGCGATCCACACAGCACAACTCGTGCCGTCTGAGCATCTGTTGCGGCCTTCAGTCCCTTCATGACATCATCAAAAACCCAAACACATTCCAAGTTGGGTTGGACAGACTTCGCCAAATCCACCAACATCGCCAAATCAGCCGACTTGTGCCCCGGAACCGGAACTAAATAAACCGAATCCCCCGATCGGAGCAACGTTTCCAACATTTCAGCATGATTCTTTGTCTCCAACATGCCTATCACCCAATGGGTCGGTAAGGTCGTCGGCTGGCTGTCCAAGAACGATCGCAATACTCCCGAACTGTCACTATTGTGGGCACCATCAATCAGAATTTTATGACCGCGCCAGTTATACCATTGCAGGCGGCCCGCCCATTGGGTTTTTGCAATCCCTTCAGTGATCGCCTCACTGGCAATGTCCCAACCGTCCTGACGTAACAACAACGTCGTCGCGATCGCCAGAGACACATTAGCCAACTGTACTGCACCCTGAAGCGGCAACTCAAAGGTCAACGATCGAGGCACCAACGCAATACTTTCTTCCTCTAACTCAAGCAATTCCAAGCCTTCATATACCGCCCACCCCTGAGCCGTCGCCTGAGCGGGTCGAGGAAAACTCATAGGACTATAAAGATCGTAGCCCCGTCGGACAATCACCGCCGCCGCTTCCTTTGGCATCTGCCCCACAATCAATGGGCAGCCCGTTTTAATAATTCCAGCCTTCTCAGACGCAATTTTTGCCAACGTATCGCCCAAGCGTTCAACATGCTCCAAACTAATGGATGTAATAATGCTGGCCAAGGGTTCATCAATCACATTCGTCGCATCCAGCCGTCCGCCTAACCCCACTTCAACGATCGCAATATCTACCGATTGATCCGCAAAAATTCGCCACATCGCCGCCGTCAAGACTTCAAATTGTGTCGGTTCAAGATCGCCAGAAATCTTCGACTGCACCACCTGCAACGCTCGTAATAACATTTCCCAAGCGATCGGTTCATCGTCAATACAAATCCGCTCTGTCCAATCAATTAAATGGGGAGACGTATAGCGCCCTACCCGATAGCCAGCTTGATGAAAAATAGATGAAAGGTAGGCACAAACCGAGCCTTTCCCATTACTGCCCGCCACATGAATTACAGGAACCCGCTTCTGGGGATCACCTAATGCCGCCATCAAACGAATACTATTCTCCAGCCCCAACTTCACCCCAAATCGGGCGTAACTTCCCAGCAATCGATCGATCGATCGGTTTTGCTCCGAGGTCTGGTGTAGTGAAACATTATCCAAAAGCTTTACCTAGAATCCAAGCGTTTTATTAGTGTGACGCAAAATGGTGATTTGTAAATTTTATCTCTAAATCATGTCGTAATGCGTTCCCTATTATTCGGGGCAGAAATTAGTCCCTACCATTTTTTATCAGAATCGCCGTAAAACCCTGACGCTTTAGCGCGGGGATGTAGAGGCGCGTGACGGACCAACGGGAGGGAACAATCTTGCAATCGTAGGAACTTTTGTTCAATCCGTTGGAGCTGGGATCAGGTCTGATAAAATCTAGATGCCACGAAGAAATGTAGTGGTTTTTAAACCAGCCGTTGGGCTAACGGTGTTAGCCTGTGGAGCAACTGTAAGACCGAAAGTATCTAATACTCTAGGCGGGTGCGTTGAAGCAGGAAGTAACAGAAGCGATTCTGTAAAGACTAAGAAGCGACGTAAAAGTTCTTAGGAATCCTCGTCTCTTTAGAGCGGGGAGGATGTCAAAGGTCTGTATTGTTCAGATTGAAAACTAAAATAAAAAATAGCCTTTGAACTGACGGGTTCAAAGGCTCTGAAGATAATTTCGAGTTGTAATCAGTTGCCGCGAATAGTCCTCGATTCAAAAAAGAAACACAATCAAATAGCTTGATTTAGACAAGTCGAGAATAATACTCAACCACTAGCAATTCATTGATTTGGAGTGCAACCCACTCCCGTTCACAAAGACCATTGACTTTACCAACAATCTTGTTTTTGTCAAACTCAAGATGGCTTGGCAGGTTGGTTAACCCTGGATATTGAAGATTCGCTTCGACCAATTTCTTGGACGCTTCACGTTCACGCACGGTAATCACTTCACCGGGGCGACATTGGTAGGATGCAATGTCCACAACCTTGCCATTAATGGTGACGTGACCATGGTTTACAAGTTGACGTGCGCCTGGAATGGTCGGAGCCATGCCTAAACGGAACACGGTGTTATCTAAACGCATTTCCAGAAGTTGGAGCAGCACAAGTCCTGTAGAACCCGCAGCGCGTCTTGCTTTTTGGACGTAGCGACGCAGTTGCTTCTCGCTCAACCCATAGTTGAAACGGAGTTTTTGCTTTTCTTCGAGTCGAACACAATACTCAGATTTCTTCTTACGTGCCTGACCGTGCTGTCCCGGCGGATAAGCCCGACGAGCAGACTTACGGGTAAGTCCAGGTAAGTCGCCAAGGCGACGAGTAATTCTTAGGCGTGGACCGCGATAACGAGACATTATTTAAATTTCCTTGATACTCGAAAATAATTCAGGCTTCTAAGTATATCCTGTGGTGGTGAAACTCGGAAAGCCTTTTCAAAAAGTTCTGAAGGACGATCGCACATCTATTCGTTCATTTCTTTGTAGGTCGCAACGGCAGAAGGCGAAATGCGGTTGAGATGGCGGAAAATCCAATATTTGAAAATGGTGTCAAGGATCACAGGAAACGTTGCGATAAACAAGGAAATATAGCTACGGTTAGCCGCCACCCCCCAATGGTCGGCGAT
>JAYVUU010000099.1:0-8217 GCA_043787635.1 Synechococcales cyanobacterium
TTTGCCGCCGCTATTAGTACAGCCTTAGCCTTTCCCTTAGGATTGTTGTTAGCCCTAGGGCGACGTAGTGAATTACCTGTGATTCGAGGAATCTCAACCATCTATATTGAACTAGTGCGAGGATTGCCGCTAATTGGCATATTGTTTATGGCGCAGGTGATGTTGCCGTTGGTTGTTCCATTTCGCCTCGATCGGTTGCTGCGTGCAATTTTGGGGTTAACATTCTTCAACGCCGCCTATCTGGCTGAAAATATTCGATCGGGCCTTCAATCCTTACCGCCGGGACAATCTGAAGCAGCGCGATCGTTAGGATTAAACTCAATTCAAACCCTGAGATTTATCATTCTCCCTCAGGCATTACGATTGGTGATTCCGGCGATCGTAGGTCAGTTCATTTCACTTTTCAAAGACACTTCACTTCTCGCCTTATTTGCATTGTTTGAATTAACAGGGATCGCCCGATCGATTCTGTCACAGCCCCAGTTCCTTGGGCGTAATGGCGAGGTGTATTTGTTTATTGGATTAATTTATTGGATGTTTTGTTTTGGACTCTCTCAATTTAGTAAACGACTAGAGGTGCGATCGTCATGATTAATAGTATTGAAACTGCTGGTATTAAAGTTGCTGAAGCGCCACCTATTCTGATTGCCCACGATGTCAGTAAATGGTTTGGGAAATTTCAAGTCTTACGCAATGCAAATTTGCAAGTAAAAACTGGAGAAGTGGTTGTGATTATGGGACCCTCTGGTTCTGGTAAATCCACATTTATTCGGACGTTCAACGCTCTAGAACCCTATCAGGAAGGTCGTATTACGATTGATGGCATTCCCCTAACTGAAGATATTCAAAACATCGATCAAATCCGTCGGGATGTGGGAATGGTTTTTCAACAATTCAATCTCTTCCCTCATTTGACAGTATTGGAAAACGTTACGCTGGCTCCCATTCAGGTGCGAAAATTCACTAAGCCTCAAGCCGATAAAATTGCACGACAACTTCTCGATCGGGTTGGTATTCTAGAACAAGCTCAAAAGTATCCGGGTAAACTGTCTGGCGGTCAACAGCAACGGGTTGCGATCGCCCGTGCCTTGGCTATGGAACCTAAAATTATGTTGTTTGATGAACCGACTTCATCGCTTGATCCCGAAATGGTTCGCGAAGTGCTGGATGTGATGCGATCGCTAGCAAAATCTGGGATGACGATGTTGGTTGTGACCCATGAAGTTGGGTTTGCGAGAGAAGTCGCCGATCGGGTGGTCTTTATGGATGCTGGACAAGTGATTGAAGATACAACGCCGACGGAGTTCTTTACTCAACCCAAGGAAGCCCGATCGAAGCTTTTTCTATCTCAAATTTTGTAGGGGATAATGATCTTGTAGCCATCCTGGGCGATGAGTGAGATTCTGGCGATCCGCCCCCCAGCCCCCAAGTTTGGGGGAGCCAGAGAAGCAATCATGTACAATCGTGCTAGTTGTAGAGCAATAAATCCCAGAATTGGGAGTACCAGGATTGGGAGTAATTGTATGGAAATTTTGTCGGTTACGTTGGTTAACTTCAAAGCCCATAGCAATGCTTGTTTTAAGTTTCAGCCTGGAACAAATGCGATTTGTGGTGAAAATGGAGCTGGGAAGACTAGTATTTTAGAGGCGATCGCCTGGGTTTTGTTTGATCATAAAGGTGATTATAAAGTTGAAGAACTAATCCGTAATGGGTCAGCCTCTGCACAAGCTGAAGTTCTAATGATTTCTAGCCGAGATCAGCGCACTTATCAAATCAGGCGTTGTACGCTCAAAGGTTACAAGATTTACGATCCGCAAATTGGTGAAACGCTTCCCCATACTCGAATTAAAGACGAGGTTCTTCCCTGGTTACGTCAGCATTTAGGACTGTCTCCAGGAACTGATTTAGCTGATTTATTTGGCAATACAATCGGGGTTCCGCAAGGGATGTTTACGGCGGATTTTTTGTTAGAAGCAAGTAAACGTAAGGCAGTATTCGACAAGGTTTTAAAAGTTGAGGAATACCAAAAAACGTGGAAAGAACTCGCTACACTGGAGAAGTTTTCCAAAGTGGAAAGCGATCGGATTACTCGTGAAATAGAACAACATGAAGAAGCGTTAACAGATTGGGATACACTATCGCAAAAACGATCGAATCTAATTATAGAAATTGCAACCTTGCAAACCGATTTACAACAATGGAAGATTCAACTAGTCACACTTCAAACTAAACAACAACAGCTTGGTCAGCAAATCCAAGCTCAGCAGGCTCTTCAGACCCAAATCGATCGCAGTCAAGTTCAACTTCAAGCCCAACAATCTCGACTGATTGAACTCGATCAAGAACTCGCGATCGCCCAAGAATCCTATGATATTTGTGTCAGCCGCCGAGATGCTTTTGCTACATTTCAGGCTGCTGAGGAAGCATTGAAAGGATTAGAAAAAGAACGATCGCAGCAACAACGACTTTTCCATCAAAAACAAACCCTAATTCAAAATACAAGTCACCAACAATCTCAACTTGCAGTCTTGACTGAACAAATAGAACGCCTCAATCAATCGGAAATCGCCCTCGAACAGCTCAAACCTCAAATTGTGCATCAAGAACAACTCGAACAGCGCGATCGTAAATTTCGGGAACAACTTCAAACCTGTCAAATGTCAAGACAAGCGATCGCCCGCGATGAAAAACGATTGCAACAACTCCAACTCCGTCAACGTCAACTCCACCAAGAACTCGATCAGCTCGATGGTTTAGCGGCAGCAGTTCAGACCCTGCCCGAACTCGAAAACCAACAGCAGCGCTATCAACAACAACTTAGTCGTATTACCGCCGCCAAACAATTTGAAACCGATTTGCGGTTAATTTTTACTAGAGCGATCGATCGTAAATCAGTTCAAACCGAACAAATCCAAACCGCCACCGAACTGCTCTCCCAACTTGCTGTCACGTATCCCGTTCAACACAATGTCATCTCGCAAATCCAAACCATTCTCACCCAAGGGAAAACACTTCAAACTGAACTGCTCACCTCACTCGAAGCCATTCTGACGGACCTTTCTCAACAGGTAGATGCCCAACGGCTTCAGCAACAAATCAATCAAATTCAAACCCAAATCCGCACTGTTCGACAACAACAAGCGCAATACCTGACTCGTGAGACCAAACTCGAAGAAGTCAAAACAATTGATGCTGAAATTGTTGAAGCCCGTGGTCATATCACCGAAATCCAACAGCATCTATCGGAAGAACCCGCGATTCAGCAGCAGATTTCGGAAACTGCGATCGAACTGCGTGAATTAAATGATCCGCGAGGTCGGAGCCGACTGTTGCTTCAAGAATTACAAAACCGTAGCCGACTAATTCAACAACAGCAAGGGATTCACGCTGCTCTTGCGACAACAACCGAAACGCTTATACAGATCGATCGCAATCTAGAAGCATTCATAGATTTACCTGAAAAAATTACAACCCAGCAAACATTGAAAGAGCTAAATCAAATTGACTATGAACTATATTTAAGACATCGAGATACAGCAAACCAACGACTGAAATTAAAACCACAGCGTGATGAACTTAAAACTAAACTTGAAATACAAAATGAAACCTTAGAAACTCTTCAAGTTCAACAAGATAAGTTCTCCACTGAACTCAATCCCCAAGCAATTGAAGCTCTTAATTCGTCATTGCTTGAGGCTCAAACTCAACAAACAACACTGAGCACACAATTACCGATGAAGCAGCAGTTTCTAATTGAATATGACGGTCAAATTGAAAAACTACAAATCATTCAAACCAAACTAAAAACTGCTGAAACCAAACTCAAACAACATCAACGAACCGATCGGTTTATCAAGTTTGCCCGTAAAGCCTTTAAAGAAGCTGGACCGCGTATTACAGAACGGTATGTTCAAACGATCGCCCATGAAGCCGATAAACTTTTCCGCGAATTGCTAAACCGTCCAAATGTTGCCTTAGATTGGACAAGAGATTATGAAATTCGGGTGCGAGAAGGGGCGAACGATCGGCGGTTTGTGAATCTTTCAGGCGGTGAACAAATGTGTGCAGCGCTGGCGGTTAGGTTGGCATTATTGAAAGTTCTAGCGGATTTGAATGTAGCATTCTTTGATGAGCCAACCACCAATATGGATCGTCCCCGCAGAATCAAACTGGCTGAAGCAATTTCAAATATCAAAACCTTCCGCCAGCTTTTTGTAATTAGTCACGATGATACATTTGAACAAGTCACCGAAAATGTAATTGTCGTGACCCGTGAATAGACTTCTCTAATCCGGACCCACCATTTTTTCTGGCTTAACCAATTCATCAAACCGTTCACTACTCAACAATCCCAGACTTACACAAGCCTGTTTGAGGGTTGAATTAGTCTCAAATGCTAGCTTTGTTACCTTCGCCGCATTGTCATAGCCAATATGTGGATTCAATGCCGTTACCAACATCAATGAATCATTCAAAAAATGTTGAATCTTATCAGGATTCGCTTGAATTCCCACCACCATATGATCCGTAAATGAATTTGAGGCATCACTTAACAGCCGAATTGAATGGAGCAAATTATGAATCATCACAGGCTTAAACACATTTAGTTCAAAATTACCCTGACTCCCCGCAAATCCGATCGCACCATCATTCCCCATCACCTGCACACACACCATCGTCATCGCCTCACACTGCGTCGGATTCACCTTCCCCGGCATAATTGAAGAACCTGGTTCATTGGCCGGAAGCGTCAGTTCACCCAACCCACAGCGCGGACCCGAACCCATCCAGCGCAAATCATTCGCAATTTTCATCAAGGCACAAGCCGTCGCTTTCAATGCCCCACTCGTCATCACAATTGCATCATGGGCCGCCAATGCTGCAAACTTATTCGGGGCGGTAATGAATGGTAAACCCGTTAATTCAGCAATCGTCTTTGCAGCCCGATCGGCAAATTCAGGATGGGTATTCAATCCAGTTCCGACCGCCGTTCCCCCGATCGCCAGTTCATAGAGTCCCGGTAATGTCAATTTAATTTGAACTAACGCCCGATCGATTTGTGCAACATATCCCGAAAATTCCTGACCTAGCGTCAACGGCACAGCATCCATTAAATGGGTCCGACCAATCTTAATAATTGAATTGAATTCTTGTTCTTTTACAACTAACGCATCACGTAATTTTTGTAATGCAGGAATCAAATCTTGGTCAATGACTTGTACTGCCGCAATATGCATCGCTGTCGGAAATGTATCATTCGAGGATTGAGAAAGATTGACATGATCATTGGGATGAATAGGCGATTTACTGCCGAGAATCCCACCGACAAGTACGATCGCCCGGTTTGAAATCACCTCATTTGCATTCATATTTGTCTGAGTCCCGCTTCCCGTTTGCCAAATGCTCAATGGGAAATGATCATCTAATGTTCCTGCAATCACTTCATCCGCCGCTTGAATTAACACCGTCGCTTTTTCACCATCCAATTTCCCTAAATCTCGATTCACCATAGCCGCAGCTTTTTTCAATATCCCAAACGCCCAAATCATCTCCGGCGGCATCACATCCGTCCCGATCGCAAAATACCGCAACGATCGTTCAGTCTGCGCGCCCCAATATCGATCGTTGCGAACTTCGATCGCCCCCATGCTGTCAGTTTCAGTACGTTTTTCAGTGGGAATTTCAGGTGAATAACTCATAGAATTTTAGGGTTAGATTTTAATCAAAGCTGTACTAGAATCGCATACTCAGGTCCATCCAAGAACTTCGAGTCATGGGCGCACTGCTAGAAATAATATCAACCCCGGTCTCCCCGATCGCTCGAATACTATCAAGACTTACATTCCCCGAAGCCTCAATTAAAATCCGATTAGAATACTCACGAATCAATGCCACCGCATCACGCATTGTTAAAATCGGCATATTGTCCAACATAATAATGTCAGCGCCATGATCCAGCGCTTCTTGAACTTGGGCTAATGTTTCGGTTTCTACTTCAATCGTCAACGGATAGGGAATTTGGGCACGAACTAACGCGATCGCCTCAGCAATCCCGCCCGCCGCCGCAATGTGATTGTCCTTAATCATCGCGGAATCATCGAGACCCATCCGGTGATTGACCGCACCACCCACTTGAGACGCATATTTTTCTAGAATCCGATGTCCCGGCGTAGTTTTTCGAGTGTCTGCAAATCGGGTATTCAAGCCCTCAAGTTGCGCCACAAATTCTGCGGTCGCGGTCGCAATTCCGCTCAGCCGCATCGCCAAATTCAAAGCCACTCGTTCGCCCGTCAACAATGCCTCAAAGGGTCCGGAAATCGTCACAATTGTTTCACCTGCCACCACCCGATCGCCCTCCTTGACGCAGCCCTCAAATTCAACCTGTGGGTCTAAAAGCTGAAAAACCCGTGCGGCGATCGGCAATCCAGCAATAATTCCAGTCTCCTTAGCAATCCAAGTAGCGCTATTTCTCTGGGAACCCTTCGTCATCAACGCTTGCGTCACCCGATCGCCCCGACCAATATCCTCCAAAAGCCAAGGCTGAATCAACCCATCTAAAACTAGATTAGAGGGACGTGAAACGCTCTGGAAAAATTTAGATGTCATCGGAGATTCTGCATGTATGAGCTAGGATACCCACTATTATCATGACAATCTGCCCTTCCGTGAAGTCCTCAGCCAGTCTATGCAAAAATTATAGAGCGCTGAATTCTATCTCACTTCGCTTTATGCTGCACTAGGAGAGCTTTCCTTGGAAGCCTTGACACCAAAAACGGTAAATGAAACGTTAAAGATCGCCCTTCTCAAACGACTCCAAGCGTTAGTGAGAGAATCTGTTGATTGTCATGCAATTTGCGAGTATTCAGTCAAAGAAGTCGTGCAATTGCTGGATGTTTGTGGTTGTCAACTGCGAATTTTTAATAGTGAAGCCACCCTAACGACGGCGCTGTACGAGTATGTGTGCGATCGCGATGAAGTAGGTTCGGTTCTCGTCCACCACACCAGATTCCCCGACACAGACGCACCCAACATCAGCCCGATCGTCGAAGCAACGTTAACCCATGATCATCCTGCCCTCCCGGTTTTCACGTTTCGCTATCCGTTGATTAGTCAAATGGAAGTCCTGGGTGAATTCATAGTTCATCGTGAAGACCGTGAAAACTTTGATGCAGAAGTGCTGGACCTGTTGGATCAGGTCGGGACTTACTGTGCGATCGGCTTACGCCAAATGCGTTTTCTCCGAGTCAGCCAAACCCAATCTGTCGAACTAAAACGTCTCAATCAACTTCAGGACACTTTCCTGAGTACCGTGTCATACGAGTTACGGATTCCGCTGTCAAATATTAAAATGTCAATTCAAATGCTGAGCTTAGTCCTCCGACGATCGGATGAGCTTGATCCATTGAGCGACGTAGAGGCTCCATTTATCCTAGACGCTCTCGCGTACTCAAAGGTGAGTCGCTATCTAGAAGTTTTGCAAAAGGAATGTGATCGGGAAACCAAGCTGATTCAAGACTTACTAGACTTACAGCAGCTCGATAATGACACCGTAGCATTACTAATTAGCTCCATTGATCTCCCGCAATGGTTAGCCCACGTCGTCAAACCCTTCCAGAAGCGCTTCCAAGAGTACACTCTCAACTACACCATCAACATCGAACCCGCCCTTCCCGCCTTGATGTGTGATCAAACTAGCCTATCGCGCATTATGGTTGAGCTGCTGAATAATGCCTATCGGTATACGCCCAGTGGGGAAACTATTCAAATTCAGGCATTCCAGAAAAAAAACATTCGATTGAACTCTTCAACCCAGCTTCATTTGCAAGTCATTAATTCTGGAGTTGAAATTCCCTTAGAAGAACGATCGAAAGTGTTCGGCAAATTTTACCGAATTCCGCGTCTAGATATTCGGAAACTAGGTGGCACCGGATTGGGACTTGCTCTGGTGAAGAAGCTGATATTGCGGCTGGGCGGTGAAGTGACGCTAGAAAGTGTGGGCGGTGTGACAACTTTTACCGTAATTTTGCCCTTCCAAAGTATCCGATCGTAGGTCTTCTCTATTTTTCTATGGCGTTCGAGTCTGTGAGTTATGTAACATTCCACCGCTGTTCGAGTCCCGCTTCTTGGTAAGATATGGGCTTGCGATTTTTTACAGGCTTTTCAACGCTTGCAAAGCGAAGCCCTCAAGGAGAATTAAGACTATGGCGCGGATGTACT
>JAYVUU010000100.1:0-3068 GCA_043787635.1 Synechococcales cyanobacterium
CCGTCAAAAGTCTGAATGACCCTTATTTTTTCTTCGGCACTGGCGGTGAAACGGTGGGTGATGGTGAAACGATGTTAGCTGTGGGGCTGGGTAGAACGCCAGGAGTCGAGCCTTTTTTAAGTAGCACAGTAGCATCGTAGCGAATACTCCGATCGCCCGTGTTAGTAGCCGTAATGCCGATCGATCGAATGGCTTCGATCCAGAGCAAGTTGTTCAAAGGCGATCGTAACAGTGGCAAATCTTTATAACTCGCGACCTTTTCAAAATCAATAAACATCTCCCCACTTTTTGCGGTCTTCGCATCAGAGGTAACTTGTTTAAACATCGGCTGACCGCTCAATACGTTCACCGGACGTGGTAGAAATGTCTCCGCAACGGGCCCGCCCAAGGTCAGAAACGCCACATTATTATCTAGCCAGCCTCGGGTAACAGTTGTGTCACTATTGGGCATTTTCCACAGAACAACGTCTTGATTAGAAATTTTGTTGGGTTCAATTTTAAAATTATATTTACGGGTCATAGCCTCATCGAGTCGAGTCAAGACTTTTTCAGCCGCCCGCCGATCGCTAGCCTGCACCATCATCGTGACACCAACCGGATTCAGGGGTGACTTACCCGCTGGCACAGGAAGCAGAGCTAAGGAAAATTCGCCATCCATCCAGTTGGTAAAATCTTGCTCCAAATCCATCCCAATAGCGCCCCGAACTTCCTGCTTAAAGCTGGTCGGATCTAGAACTTTAACGGGATTTGCAGCATAGCCCCGGCTGTAATCGGTCCAGAATTGCTTAAAGCTTCCCCCCGCCAACGTCATAATGGCATCAGCCGGAAGCCGGGTCGCCATGGTTTTAGCATTGTTTTCTGTAAAAAATTTAGTTTGGCTATCGGGCTTGAGCCAAAGCACACTCTTCATCTGAATACCATCATTTTGCAATGTAGTCGTCATGACCCAGCCCTGGGTTGGCATGTTTTTTTTAGGATCTGACCGCATCGATCGTCCATTTTGTTGGGCCATGGCAGGCAAATTTAGATAAACAGTCGAAAACCTGGGTCCGGTTTGGATTTGACCTAGGGCGTTGCTATATCCCGGTAGAGTCGTGATCGACTTACCGTTTTTGTGGGTTTCGATCGCCTGTTCGATGGCTCTTGGACTATTGGCAACCACGACTAATTTTCCATCAAGGACGGCGATCGCAAGGGTTTTATTCGCTTTCCCAGCTTGACCTTCTTGAATATCTACATCCCCATAAGTCCGTTTAGACCATTGTCGCCCATCGCGGAGTTTACCTAAAATCTCCTTCGCCTTTGTGCCATCCTGAATCGGCAATACCAGTAATCCGGGCTGAGGGTTGGCCGGACGAACAGGTGCCCCCTTGACCGGAAGCTCGGTCTCAGCTTGAGGAGAAAGCAATGCAAAACTCGCTTCACTCCCGACCCAAGGCTGAATATCGCGTTCGTAATCTAAACCATTATCAAAGAGAAGTCGATCGCGCATTTGAGCAATAGTTTGGTCTAATAACTCCTGGCTTTTCTGAGTCCCGAAGGTGCGTAGCTGTTGCCACTGTTCGGGTTCTGTGGTTGTGGACACCACCATCAAGGCATCTTCGGGGATCACCGTTGAGCCGATCGGGAGCCTGCCCGGTGCAAAACGAGGAGGAGTGAGTGCCCAGAATGCAATACCGCCCCCCACAATGAGCGCAACAGTTCCACCGATAGGCAGGAGTAAAGGGGAAGCTTTTAGATTTTTCAACAAAATTTGCGCGTTCATTACAAGAGGAATGGATTGAGCCAACCTAGATACAACTTAGATGGGCTGGCATTGAATGGATTCAAATCTATCATGCATACAATCAGTGGATTGAACTTGCACCCCGTTGCATTGCGTTGTATTCACAATTGTGTCGAGTCGCAAATCAAATGGAATAAATTGATTTGGTGCGATCCCTTACATTATTTTCCAATAATTCCTCACCAATCGAAGGAAAACCTTACGAATTTAAGGTCTTTCTTAGGAGGTACTGTAGCCTGAATCTCAGGAAGAATTAATATCTCGCCGACCGGAATAAATACAGAGCAGTAGTCCCTTTTTTAGGAGTCACCAATCATGACCATTCGAGTAGCAATTAATGGATTTGGCCGGATTGGCCGCTTAGTTTTCCGCGCTGGGTTACAGCATCCTGAAATAGAATTTGTTGGAATTAATGATCTTGTCCCGCCGGATAACCTGGCCTATTTGCTCAAATACGATTCCACCCACGGAACCTACGCGGGACACCTAAAGGCTGCGGAAAATGGGATTCAAATGGGCGATCATTTCGTTCCCTGTAGCGCCATTCGGAATCCTGAAGAGCTTCCTTGGGGTAAGCTCAACGCAGATTATGTCGTGGAAGCAACGGGATTGTTTACAGATTTTGAGACCGCTGGAAAACACCTTAAAGCTGGAGCAAAGCGGGTGATTATCTCCGCACCCACCAAAGATCCAGACCGGGTAAAGACCCTACTTATGGGCGTAAATCACACTGAGTTTGATCCGGCGACCCATACAGTTGTTTCCAATGCAAGCTGCACCACTAACTGCCTCGCCCCGATCGCAAAAGTAATCAATGACCACTTCGGACTCACTGAAGGACTCATGACCACGGTCCATGCCATGACCTCGACTCAGCCCACGGTTGATGGACCCAGCAGCAAAGATTGGCGGGGTGGACGAGGCGCGGGGCAAAATATTATTCCATCCTCCACAGGGGCGGCTAAAGCGGTGGGTCTAGTGCTTCCAGAACTCAAAGGCAAACTGACGGGTATGGCGTTCCGGGTTCCAACCCCTGATGTTTCGGTAGTAGATTTGACGTTTAAAACTGAGAAATCTACCAGTTATGAGGAAATTTGTTCAGCCCTGAAAGATGCGTCCACCAATGGACTAGCGGGTATTTTAGATTACACAGATGAGCAAGTCGTATCCACAGATTTCCGAGGCAATCCCCATTCCAGTATTTTGGATGCGGGCGCGGGTATGGAGCTGAACGATCGATTTTTCAAAGTTGTGGCTTGGTATGACAACGAATGGGGCTACT
>JAYVUU010000101.1:0-12272 GCA_043787635.1 Synechococcales cyanobacterium
AATGCTCTAGGCGGGTGCGTTGAAGCAGGAAGTAACAGAAGCGATTCTGTAAAGACTAAGAAGCGATCCAAAAGTTCTTAGGAATCCTCGTCTCTTTAGAGCGAGGAGGAGGTCAATGGGTTTTAATGTGAAAGATTAGCCTCAGATCACTAGAGCCTAGATCTCCTGTGCTGATATTGTGGGTTCTGATGATTCTTGGCGTTGTGGGTCGTAGGATTCGCTGAGATAACGATCGCAATTTTTAATGCCGCTTAACAAGGTTTGTCCATGGCTTCTCCTGTACTCTATCTCGCAGTTACGAATCATGGCTTTGGTCACGCGACTCGAACAGCGTCGATCGCGGCAGAAGTTAAGCGGCTAAATCCAGATATTTCGATTATTTTCGCCACGAGTTCACCCCGATCGGTGATTGAGTCCTATTTTCCTGGAAAG
This sequence comes from Synechococcales cyanobacterium, assembly GCA_043787635.1. Lineage (GTDB taxonomy): Bacteria > Cyanobacteriota > Cyanobacteriia > Leptolyngbyales > Leptolyngbyaceae > JAAFJU01. Next base: position 433 of record JAYVUU010000101.1, read on the forward strand.
TGGATTCATCGGCAGCGATCGTTTGATTGTGGGGTAATTCAATCCGATAGTATCACCATGGATTTGCCGGGGACGTTGGCGAAGTTGCGGGAGATTCGAGAAAAGAGTGCGAAGTTGATTGCATCTGAGGCGAAATGGTTGGAGCAGCTGCGGGTGGGGTTAGTGTTGGGCGATATTCCACCGATGGTGGCTCCGATCGCGAAGGCGGCGGGATTGCCCTGTTGGATGATGGGAAATTTTGGCTGGGATTTTATTTATGAGGCTTGGGTGGATGAGTACCCCGGCTTTGCGGAAGAAGTGGCCTGGATTCGGGATTGTTTTGGTCAGTGCGATCGGTTGTTTCGGATGCCATTTAGTGAACCGATGTCGGCATTTCCCCAGATTGAGGATGTTGGGCTGACGGGGGTGAAGCCGCGTGTGGGAGTGGATGTGGTGCGATCGGCGTTTAAGCTTCAGGTGCCGAGAGAGAAGATTGTGATGTTGACCTTTGGTGGGTTGGGACTAAAGCGAATTCCCTATGAAAATGTGAGCTTGTTTCCAGACTATATGTTTATTTGCTTTGATTTGAATGCGCCAGATTTACCCAACTTAATTCGGGTGAACGATCGGTATTATCGCCCGATCGACTTTGCTCCGTTGATTGGTCGATTAATTTCAAAACCGGGTTACAGTACATTTTCTGAGGCGTGTCGGTATGATGTGCCGATCGTGAGTCTGACGCGTGATGGCTTTGCAGAAGCACCGATTTTGATCCAAGGAATTCAAGATCATGTGCCCCATCAATTGGTGGAGACCGAGACCTTTTTTACCGGGAACTGGGAGTTTCTGCGAGAGCCATTGATTGAACCACTCACAGATAAACGGTTGCCAAAAGATGGGACGGAGACGATCGCAAAAGCGGTTGTCGAATTCTTTGGCTAACTGAAAGCGCTCTAAGCTTTAGGCTAGGGTAACGTCGATTTTTAAGACCCCAGACTGACCATTCATGCGATCGCGTTTGTCAATGTCTTGAATCTCTCCATCGGAAACGGCTCGCGCTAGAAGTTTGTAGTTGCCCGCATTTTTAGGAGTCCAACGGTAGCGCCATAGGGTCCATTCATGGGGCGATGAGGGCTGATTTTGATCCGCAATTTGCCAACGGTTGCCGCCGTCAGTACTCACCTCAACACGAGTGATAGGACGACTACGATCGAGGGCAATTCCTGCCAGCAATACGCCATCGTCCCAACCTGCAACCCCCGATTTTTCTAGGTTTACGTGGTGATGTTGGTTCCAAGTCCGATCGGTTTGCACTTGACGTAGGAGCGCATGAGTCGGGATTTCAGCAGTATTTGACCAGCCTTGATTTTCCCAGAAGCCTTTTTTAGTCGTTGCGATCGCATTCAATTCAGTGAGCCATTTCGGTTGTTTTTGACCAAAGTGCCCCGGAATCAGAATTCGTAATGGAAACCCATGTTCTTTCGTCAGAGGCTCACCATTCATTTGATGAACTAGAAAAACATCAGGTTTTGTAAGTTCCACGATCGGTAATGTCGTCTCATACCAATCGTTTGCCCTCATCGCCATTTCGATCACATTGGTTTTAATCTTTGCTTTTTCAAGGAACGGCAGCAATCGGGTTCCTGTCCATTTTGCATTGCCAATCAAGTTACCGCCCGATGGATTTCCAATACATTCCATGGTCAGGTAAAAGCTCTCCTGTGGGGCATTAAGAATATCCTCAAACGTAAGAACTAGAGGCGTTTCGACTTCACCTGCGATCGTGAGTTTCCAGGTCTCAAGATTGACGCTAGAGACTAATGCATAGTTCTGGACATAGAAATCACTGAGCGGCGTAATGAGGTGGTCTGGGAGTGGAATTTTTGGGTTGATTAGATCCAATAAAAACAGTGGGTCAATTGTTTTGGATTGGCACCCTGCGAGAAGACTGGCACCCAGTAATGCCCCGGAAGTCGTGAGATTTTGGATAAATTGACGGCGCTGCATGGGGAACTAGTGACATTCGTGGATTGCTAGATTGGGTGGATAGTCTGGGTATAAATCCCAACGTCCACCCAGAATCACGCACTATCGAGTTTGTTTAATCGTACTCAATTAAACAAACCGTATCAGAACAGAATCGATCGATTTGAGTAACTTTTACGGGCTTAACCATCCAGATATCATCACAGTATTCACGAATTGATCGATCGCTGGAGAACATTCCCATACGAGCGCTATTCAGAATCGACATTCGGGTCCATTGTTTTTGGTCGCGATACGCCTCAGCCACTCGATCTTGGCAATCAACATAGGACTGATAATCGGCTAACAACAAGTAAGGATCTTGATTTAGGAGATTGTCCACGATCGGCTGGAATAATGTGCCATCGCCATGGGAAAAGACTCCAGAGGAAATACGATCGAGGACTAGTTTTAAATCAGGATTGCTATTGTAATAATCTCTAGGATTATAACCATTAGCTTTCACCTCATCAACTTCTTGGGCCGTCAGTCCAAATAGGAAGAAGTTTTCTTCACCGACTTGCTCCATGATTTCGACGTTTGCCCCATCTAATGTTCCAATCGTCAACGCCCCATTCATTGCAAACTTCATATTTCCAGTACCAGAAGCTTCTTTGCCTGCGGTAGAAATTTGCTCTGACAGGTCAGCAGCGGGATAGACATTTTGAGCAAATTTAACATTGTAGTCTTTTAGGAAAACCACTTTAATCCGATCGCGCACGTCAGGATCATTGTTAATGACATTTGCAATTGCATTGATTAACTTAATAATCAATTTTGCCATAAAGTATCCCGGAGCCGCCTTTCCTCCGAATAGAAACGTGCGTGGCGTAAATTCAATGTCGGGGTTTGCCTTAATCCGATCGTACAACGTCAAAATATGTAAAATATTCAAATGCTGACGTTTATATTCATGAATTCGTTTTGCTTGAATGTCAAAAATAGAATTTGCATCAACAGTTACGCCATAGTCTATCAAAATGCGATCTGCGAGATCTTGCTTGATAGAATGCTTGATTTGTTTCCAATCCTCGCAGAACTGGGCATCATCAACCAGCGGTTCTAATTGCTTGAGTTCGTCTAATTCAGTAATCCAGTTTTTGCCAATCCGATCGCTAATTAGGGTACTGAGTCTAGGATTGCTCAAGACCATAAATCGACGGGGAGTTACGCCATTGGTTTTGTTACTAAATTTCTCCGGTGAGAACTCATAAAAATCCTTCAATACTGTTTGCTTCAAGAGTTCTGAATGGAGTGCCGCGACACCATTAATGGCATGGCTGCCCACACAAGCAAGATTTGCCATCCGCACATACCGATCGCCCGATTCATCAATTAATGACATCCGCGCTAATCTAGCAGAATCGTCAATAAATTTGATTCGCACCGCATCCAAAAAGCGCAAATTGATTTCATAAATGATTTCCAAATGACGAGGCAATAAATCACCAAACAATTGAACTTGCCAACGCTCCAATGCCTCAGGAAGAAGGGTATGGTTGGTGTAGGCGAGAGTTCTTTGAGTAATTTCCCAAGCTTTATCCCAGCCCAAAAATTCTTGGTCAACCAGTAAACGCATCAACTCCGCAACCGCGATCGCAGGGTGGGTATCATTCAACTGAACAGCGAATTTTTCATGGAACTGATCGAGTTCAACAGCCTGCCGCTTCATAATCCGAATCATGTCTTGCAGCGAACAAGATACAAAGAAGAACTGCTGCTGTAGTCGAAGAACTTTTCCTTGAACACCCTCATCATTTGGGTAAAGAACTTTAGTGATATTTTCAGAGATTACCTTGGCATTGACCGCACCGTAGTAATCACCCGTATTAAAGGCTTGAAAATCAAAGGACTCTGGGGCTTCAGCTTTCCATAGCCGGAGTGTGTTGGCCGTATTAACTTGGTAGCCTAAGATGGGCGTATCGTAGGGTACTCCAATTACCTGCCAGCCCGGAATCCAGCGCACACGATGAATGCCCTGAGTATTCTGATAGGACTCAGTCCGTCCCCCAAACTTGACATCAACGCTCCATTCGGGACGGGCAAGTTCCCAGGGATTACCATTTCTCAGCCATTTATCAGTGATTTCAACTTGCCAACCATCACGAATATCTTGGTCAAAGATTCCAAACTCGTACCGAATGCCATAGCCGATCGCAGGAATTTCTAACGTCGCCAATGAGTCTAGATAACAAGCCGCTAATCGCCCTAATCCACCATTTCCCAATCCGGGTTCTTCTTCTTGATCGATCAACGAATTGAAGTCCAAACCCAACTCACGAATGGCCTGCTCCATTTTTTCATAGAGACCCAAGTTAATTAGATTGTTTCCCAGATGTGGCCCCAGCAGAAATTCCGCTGACAAATAACAAACCGTGCGATTTTGCTGCTCAGTGTAAGCCGCTGCCGTGCTGTTCCAACACTGTAAAATTCGATCGCGAACCGTGTAGGCTAGCGCCATATAATAGTCATTCCGTGTCGCAAGCGCAGCAGGCTTTCCTTGGACGTAGTACAGGTTCTCAAGAAACGCTCGCTTAAGATTTCCTATAGTCTCTCCTGTGCGATTTTCTTCTGTCCGGATGAGATTATCTTGTAACTGCATGTTGATGGACTTTAAAGTTGACTAGAATCAAGCCTTAGTATCGCACTCCATATCCTATCTGTCGTCTGTTAAACCTTAAAAAAAGCTAAACCTCTCAATTTGTTATCATTTTACTCAGAAGATTACAATTCTTTGCAATCTTGTTAGATCTCTGGTTAACATAGGTGTAGTGATAATTGATACGGTAAAAAACTGTGGACCCCCGTTTAGACGCTACATTGCTTGAAAGTTCGGTAGAGATGAAGAATCCATTAGTTATTGTCCAGAGGCAGACTGAACAGCAGCGAGCATTGACGCGGGTGATTAGCCGGATTCGGGGATCCTTAGATCTGAGCGTGATTTTTGAGACGACGGCGACGGAAGTCCGAGAGTTGTTAAATGCTGACCGGGTAGCGGTGTTTAAGTTTGACCCAAGTCGCAATTGGGAAGGCGAGTTTATTTCGGAATCTGTGAAGCCCGACTTTTTGTCAGCGCTGGCTGCTAAGGTGTACGACCATTGCTTCGGACCGCACTATGCTGCATTTTATGAAGCGGGCCGAATGCAGGTGGTTGATGACATTTCAAAGGCAAATCTTAGCCCCTGTCATGCAGACATTTTGGGACAGTTTCAGGTACGAGCGAACTTGGTAGTGCCTTTGTTGCGTGTGGGCAAACTTTGGGGATTGCTGTGTGTGCATCAATGCGATGGACCTCGAAGCTGGGCTGAACCTGAAATTGAATTCGTAAGTCAAATCTCCGAACATCTTGGCGTTGCCCTTCAACACAACCAATTACTCGAAGATGCTCGTTATCAAACTGAGCAGCAAAAAGCGCTAGCCAGCGTCATTAATCGTATTCGCGAATCGTTAGACCTAGATACTATCTTCAATACCACCGCTCTTGAATTACGGCAATTGCTGAAGGCCGATCGAGTAGGCTTATTCCACTTTATCCCAGACAGAAACTGGGAGGGTGAATTTATTGCGGAGGATGTTGGAGCAAAGTGGAAAAGCGCGCTGAATTCAAAGGTCTACGACCATTGCTTTGGTGATAATTTTGCGGACCATTATGCCCATGGACAAGTGCAAGCAATCCCTGACATAAATAGCGCGGGGTTGAGCAGTTGTCACGTTGATATTCTGGCTCAATTCCAAGTTCAAGCCAACCTAGTTGTTCCGATCCGTTTGGGTGAGACGCTCTGGGGCTTACTTTGTATTCATCAATGCGAAGCCCCTCGCGAATGGCAAGACTCTGAAATTGAAATCATTCGTCAAGTTGCCGACCAACTTGGAGTTGCACTTCGTCAAGAACGGGTCGTTAAAAAAGTTCAGGAACAGTATGCTCAACTGGCTCAAGCCGCAGAACGCGAACGTTCGATGAATCGTCAAAAGCTTCTAACCTCAACCATTGAAAAGATTCGGACTTCGTTAGAATTAGACATTGTATTTAGTAGTACAACGACTGCTGTGCGCGAGTTGCTACATGTGGAACGTGTCGCTATTTATCGCTTTAATCAAGACTGGAGCGGTAAATTTGTTGCCGATTCGATTATAGACAATGGGTCGGATTTAAGAATCCCACCACTCGCCAGTTTAATCAAGCTGGGTCAACCCGATGAAACTGGCGAATACCCGCGCAATGAAACATTTGTGCCCATTCCTCAAGGCGAGAAACTGTGGGGTTTGCTTGTGGCTTATCAGAATTCTCAGCCTCGCTATTGGCAAAATGAAGATGTCAATCTGTTGGCTCAAGTCGGAGTCCAGCTTGGAGTTGCGATTCAGCAGGCCGAACTTCTCTCGCAAACAAAACAACAAGCGCTCAAACTTTCACAAACCATCGCTGAGCTTCAGCAGACTCAAACCCGCTTAATTCAAGGTGAAAAAATGGCGAGTCTGGGCCAATTGGTTGCAGGCATCGCTCACGAGATCAATAACCCGGTCAATTTTATCCACGGTAATCTCACTCATGTTGAGCAATATACTCAGGACTTATTAAAGGTCGTTGAACTCTACCGAACCCTATACCCAGATTCAAATGAGACGTTGACTGCTGCTTGTAAAGCGATGGATTTGGCTTTTGTAGTCGAGGATTTACCCAAAACGATCGCATCGATGCAGATGGGGACCGATCGGATTCGGGATATTGTTTTATCGTTGCGTAACTTTTCTCGGATGGACGAGGCTGATTTCAAACAAGTTAATCTCCATGAGGGGTTGGATAGTACGTTGTTAATTTTGAGCCATCGTCTCAAAGCAAATGGTCGTCAGCGCGCCATCGTGATTGATAAACAGTACGGTGATCTGAGATTTATTAACTGCTACCCAGCCCAGCTCAATCAGGTCTTTATGAACATCATCGCTAATAGTATTGATGCGCTTGAAGAACTGACTGAAATCGATCCTGATTTCATGCCAAAAATTACACTAACAACCCAAAGGCTAGGTTCTGACCAGATTATAATTAAGATCGCAGATAACGGTTCTGGAATGCCTGATAATGTTCGCTCGCGGGTTTTTGATCCATTTTTTACAACGAAAGAACCCGGCAAGGGTACAGGTCTTGGCCTACCGATTTGCTATCAAATTATCCATGAAAAACACGGGGGTACTCTTGAGTGTCAGTCCACACTCGGGTCTGGCACGACATTTGTTATCACGATTCCAACGATCGTTATGGCAGCAGATTTGGGGTAAGGAGCTTCCTCGAAAATCAAATGTCAATGGTTTTGGTCTCAGAATATTTTGCTCCACTGTTGAGAGAATCTAGAACTGAACGCCCTAAAAACGCAGCACAACTTTGTTGAGGTCAGCAGGTTCAGTCAATATGAAGTCGGGGTGGTGTTGGGCAAGAACTTGGAGAGAGTTGAAGCCCCAAGATACGGCGGCCGATCGGATTTTGCTCCGTTTGGCCGCATCAATATCGCGAGTTTCATCCCCCACATAGAGAACGGTTTCGGGCCTGATATTTTGCTTTTTTAAAATGCGTTTAAGGGCTTTATCTTTACCCATAAGACGGGGACAGGAAATTACAAATTCAAATAGGTGACTCAGGCTTTGGACCGCCAAGAAGCTACGAACATTTTCTTCACTGTTTGAAGATACAATTCCTAAACGACAGCCTTGGCTACAAAGTGCCCGAAGAGTTTCTTTCATGCCATCGAAGGGCTGAAGATGAATGATTTCTTGGTTCATGTCAGACTTGAACCGACGGATAATTTTGGGTAGGCGATAGAATGGGACTCCGATTTCGCGGATTATTTCCTTAGAGCTGAGATGTTGCCACCGATCGATCGTGGCTGTGGTGATTGCTGGAAACCCAAATTCTTGAGCAAGCTGATTGCCAATTTTGACCCCAATACTGAAGCTATCGGCGATCGTTCCATCGAAGTCAAAAATCACCATACGATCGCCCCGTTTACTCAGGGGCAACAACGGGGAATGAGGGGGAGTGTATTCCAATGACATAGAGTCTTGACTTGGGCTTATTTCAGGGTTGAGTTTATTTCAGACTTGGGGTTGTTTTAAACTAGGATTCATTCCAATCCTAGCTCCCGTTTGAGTAATCCAATGGATTTACCCACGATGAAGCTTTCACAGGCAATAATCTTGGGGGCACGGATTAAATCATCTTGGGCGGCAAGAATGGCAGATTTAACGAGGACATGGCTAGGCTGGTCACAGATAATAGTTTGGGCATTACGAATAATCGCATCTAATTTGTAGGCATCGGTGGTCGCCGCGCCCATGAGTAAAATATCTTCGCCTCGCAGACTATGAATAATAATAGATGCAACTCCAATGGTCTCGGCACTGAGGCTGACGATGCCAAGATGGTGACCTTTGGGTAAGTCTTTGACGAGTTTTAGTTCTTTTTCAAAATCATAGATATCAATGGGAATAACGCGGGCTGATTTGGGGGCGGCGATCGCCTCGGCTTGATGAATAAAATAGCGGCTGGTTACGACGGTGCTAGAGCGGGTTTGGTCAAGGGCTTGAGCCAGTTCTTCCATGGGAACAAGCTGGATGGGAATATTCAGGGCTTTTTGAAGTTCCTGTAACATCATTTCCCCAGCGGCGAGGTCGTGACTGGGGGCGGTGATTAGGACTTGGGCACTGCACCGCAGCCGCCAGTCGATTTCAGCGAGAAAAAGTTCGCGGGTCAGACTCAGGGAACAGCCCTGTTTTAAAAGTTCATCTACATTGTGCTGAATCAAACGATGGGCGGCAGGATGTTGTTGGAGTAGGGGAGACTGCTGGAGGGCGCTGCCTTCTGTGACGTGATCTCGGACATAAATTCCAGATCCAGCCTGAGCATCGACCACCCCGGCATCTTCCAGTTGTCTATAAACTTTGCTGATGGTGTTGCGGTGTAGCCCCGTGATCATGGCAAGCTGCCGGGTGCTGGGCAGACGGTGCCCTGGGGCATATTGCCGGGAGGCGATCGCAAATAGGATTTGGTTAAAGAGCTGACTGGATGCGGGGATATCGCTGTCTGTCTGGATATTAAACTGGGGCATAACCCGTGGAACCTGTGAGTGGAGTGGCGACTTTTTAGTCTATTCGACTATTGTATTCCCAAATATCTGATGACGCGTGATGGTCTGACAATGGAGACGCATAGCCTATGGGGGCTTACAATAAATTGAAACCTTTTCTGTTGACGATCGGTCTATGCAACTTTCCCTTGCGCGGCGCTGTTTCATCCGTGAAATCCGTCAGCCAGATGAAATTATCAATCTTGAGCGAGCCGCGCTGTACATTGCCCAAGAAGCCTATCCAACCCTCGACATTGAGGAATCGATCGCCAGTCTAGATACGATTGCCGATGTGATCCGCGATCGGATTCCTGGCACCCGGTATCCGCTAAAAATCATTCAAACCATCAATCAATACCTCTATGCCGAATTGGGCTTTCAGGGCAATCGTAGCGATTATTACAACGCCCAAAACAGCTATCTAAACCAGGTTCTAGAACGTCGCCTCGGCATCCCAATCACCTTGGCATTAGTCTATCTTTCGATCGCCAAACGTCTTGACTTTCCCATGCTGGGAATTGGAATGCCGGGACATTTTTTAATCCGACCTGATGTCGGTGAAATGGATATTTATGTCGATGCTTTTAATGACGGCGAAGTCTTATTTCCGCAAGACTGTGAAGCGCTGCTACAAAAGCTTTACCAAGAACCCGTGCGACTCAGCCCTGACCTGCTCCAAAGCGTCAGTAATCGTCAGTTTTTAGCTCGGCTATTGGGAAATCTGAAGGGCGTTGCTGTTAATCAAGGCAATGTCCCCGCTGCGCTTGCCGCCGTGGAACGGATTCTGTTGCTCTACCCAAATGCGCCCTCCGAACTCCGCGATCGGGGTATTCTTTATTTCCAACTTCAACGTTGGCCTGAAGCCCGTCATGACCTAGAAATTTATCTTGAAACGGTCCCAACTGCGGACGATCGGGACTTAATCCAGGATCTCCTACGCAAAATCAACAGCTAGTATCCACCTAAAATACAGTAGCGATCGAACGGTCCGATCGCTACTGACACTAGTCGTTCAAAGTCAAAAGGCGTTCAGCGTTACTTTTTACCTAAAACCTGGTCTTTAGTATCCATAAATTTAGCGTAGAACTCCTGACGCTTCTCAGACTTAAGCATGAAGCGGGTTACGAACCAAGCCGAATATCCTAAACCCACAAGTTCCAAAATCGGCTCAATCAATGGAATCTCATTGAGCGCACTGAGCAAGGCTAAGGTCAATTTTACTGAAACGATCGCCCCAAATACCAATCCTAAGGACACAATGAGCTGCTTGTACTCATTAAAGAAATCCCCAAGAATCGTATCCAAATTACTAACAAACTCTACACCTTTACTCAGCATTGCCTTCAGCTCGGCCGTACTCTCATCGCTTTCAAGGGGGGCTAGTGAGCCACTCTCCTCTAAGTTGACATTAACTTGTGCCTCAGCCGACTTTAATTCAGTCATTACGCTATTCACCATTCTTTACTACCCGTCAATAATACTTCGTCTCCTGAAAATCGTGCCATCTGCTTTTAGAGAAAGATTCACTCGAAGAGACACAGAAACCCTATCAGACTGGCTTTAAACTGTGTAGATTGCAGCATCGAAAGACCTATGCTGAGAGTTGTACAGTCACAACCTATCGATTCACAGGGCAACACTTCGATGGACTTATTGGAATATCAGGCAAAAGAGCTTTTTCGGACCTTTGGAATTCCAGTCCTTTCGTCTCAACGTATCGATCGTATCCAGGACTTAAAGCGTCTCACGATTCCCTACCCTATTGTCCTCAAATCCCAGGTTCGCGTCGGTGGCCGGGGTCGTCTGGGCGGCATTCGCTTTGTAGACAACACCATTGATGCGATCGCTGTCGCCCAAGCTCTTTTTAATCTCTCTATTTTGGGTGAAAAACCCCGCGTCCTTCTAGCCGAACCCAAATTCCAAACGGCTCATGAATACTACCTAGCAGTGACGCTAAACCGATCGCTACGACGACTTGTTTTGTTGGGCAGCATCAAAGGGGGGAACCAAGTTCATAGCGCCATGGGGTCCACCTACCAGGTGGCCGTGGAGGGAGAGTTTTCTCCCTTTTATGCGCGGCGGTTGGCTTTAAAAATGGGCTTACAAGGCTCGTTGATGACTTCTGTGAGTTCGGTGCTGGAGGAAATGTACTATTTGCTGGTCGAGAAAGACTTGGATCTGGTCGAAATCAATCCTCTAGGGGTCAGTGAGACGGGGGAGGTGATGGCGCTGGATGGCAAGGTCTCGGTCAATGATGGCGCGATCGGACGGCATCCTGACTTAGTCGCTTTAGCACCCCAACCGATCGCCATCCCACTGGATGGGATCCCAATTATCGATCCCCATAGCCCTCTCTTGTCAGTGCAATTGACCTCAGAAACTCACGGCATGGTTGGGCTGCTGTGCAATGGTTCAGGGCTAACGATGGCAACGATGGATAGTTTTTATCAGGCGGGCGGAAAGCCGATTGCTTTTTTAAATATTGGCAGCGAGACCAGTCATAATTGGCATGTACAGATTTTTTGCGATCGATTAATTCAAGGCTTAGAACGCATGGCCCAAACTCCGCAAGTCGAGATTATCCTGCTGAACTTAATTAGTGGAATTGTCACAGGAGAGGCGATCGCGGTGGCGTTGCTCCAGTTTTTGCAGCGGTACCATCCCCAATCCCCCTATCCCCGATCGCGGTCTAGCGGAACCCATGGGTCGGCCTCATCGACC
>JAYVUU010000102.1:0-11752 GCA_043787635.1 Synechococcales cyanobacterium
CTTCAGCAAGTCGAAGGCATCGGGAAACAACGATCGGAAAAAATTGTGACCGATCGGCAACCGCTCAACCCAGCAAAACTGTTGGCCACCTATCAGCAATATAATCCGCACTTCATTGTTCCAAGCGATACCGAGTATCCAGCTATGCTCAAAAGCATTCCTGATGCTCCGACTATTTTGCATTACCGAGGTGATCTAGAACTCCTGAAAAGTTTGGAAACTCGGCGGGGAATTGCGATCGTGGGCACCCGCAAAGCTGGAAAATATGGCAGCACTTGGGCCGAGCGGTATAGTCAATTTTTGACACAGCAAGATTTTATTATTATTTCAGGACTCGCTGAGGGGATCGACACCATTGCTCATGAAGCTTGCATTGCGGCGGGCGGAAAGACGATCGCCGTCCTGGGGAATGGGGTCGATCAAGTTTATCCCCACAGCAATCGAGATCTCTATGAACGCATTGAACATAACGGTTTGATTTTAAGTGAATATCCTGCCGGAACTCGGCCCGATCGGAAGCATTTCCCCGCCCGTAATCGTATTGTTGCTGGCTTGAGTCATGCCACATTGGTGATGGAAGCCGGAATGTCGTCGGGCGCTTTAATAACGGCAAACCTCGCTAATGAATATGGACGCGAAGTCTATGCGTTGGCCGGGAATTTGGATAGTCCACAGTCTGAAGGGTGTATTCATTTGATTCTGCAAGGGGCACATATTTTACCTAAGCCAGACAAATTTTTAGAGCTATTAGAAGTTATGCCAAACCCTTTCTATGAAATACCAAAACCGAAAGATCTTGAAGTAAAAGTATGTTCAGTATTACCAACATTAGAACCACCACTACAAACATTAATAGAAGCAATTATTAAACTTCAGAACAATGCCCCGATCGATCTGATTATTGAAACTACCAAAATGAGTACGACTGAAGTATCAACCGGATTATTACAGCTAGAGATGATGGATTTGATTATCCAAAATCCAGGAATGCGTTATGCGATCGTTTGAGGATTAGTAGTATCCCGTTGTGTTTAGGACAATATTTCGTTGTGTTTAGGACACGGCATGGCCATGTCCCTACGGTCTCTGGCTGCGGATTTGTGGGGATATGGCTTGCTGCACCCCAAATCTAACGAGAAAGATTGAAGTATGATGATCCGAACATTTAATTGCACGCATCACTCCCATGGCACAGAATTACCGCATCACACTGCTTCCCGGCGATGGCATTGGACCCGAAATCATGGCGATCGCGGTTCAAGTCCTAAAACGGATTGGTGAAAAATTTGATCTGACGTTTACCTTTACCGAAGCCCTCATTGGTGGCAGTGCGATCGATGCGACGGGCGACCCATTTCCAGCCGCGACCCTTGAAGCTTGCAAAAATAGTGATTCGATTTTATTAGCGGCGATCGGCGGTTACAAATGGGATTCCTTGCCCCGTCATCAACGTCCCGAAACTGGACTTTTGGCTCTACGATCGAGCCTAAATTTATTTGCAAATCTGCGACCAGCGACTATTTTGCCCCAGCTCATTGATGCTTCGACCCTAAAACGAGAAGTCGTCGAAGGCGTAGATATTATGGTTGTGCGCGAGTTGACGGGTGGATTGTACTTTGGCGAACCGCGTGGCATTTTTACCACAGAATCGGGCGAAAAGCGCGGAGTCAACACCATGACCTACACCGAATCTGAAATCAATAGAATTGGTAAAGTCGCCTTCGAGACGGCGATGAAACGCGGAAAAAAACTGTGTTCAGTCGATAAATCCAACGTGCTGGAAGTCTCGCAACTGTGGCGCGACACCATTACAGCCATGTCTGCTGATTATCCAGAGGTGGAACTGTCCCATCTCTATGTGGACAATGCAGCGATGCAACTGGTCCGATCGCCTCGGCAGTTTGATACTATTGTCACGAGTAATCTGTTTGGCGATATTTTGTCAGATGCAGCCGCAATGCTCACGGGCAGTATTGGCATGTTGCCATCCGCTAGCCTCAGCCATCCCGGTCAACCCGGCGTATATGAACCAGTTCACGGATCGGCTCCCGATATTGCAGGTCAAGATAAGGCCAATCCCTTAGCTCAGATTCTCAGTGCGGCGATGATGTTGCGCTATGACCTGAACCAAGCGGCGGCGGCAGATGCGATCGAGGCGGCGGTGATTGCGGTTTTGGATCAAGGCTATCGGACGGGCGATATTGTGTCGGCGGGGTTTGAAGTGGTGGGTTGTAAGGCGATGGGAGCGGCATTGTTAAAAGCGTTAGATTAATTCTGCAACCTCAGCGATTTCAAATTCCTTGGTCTCTAACTTGCTCTAGAAGCCCCTGAGGGAGCTTTTCTATTGAGACTGAGGCGCGATCGGGATAACATGACTGATGAATAGTAAGAAAACTTCGGGATAAATCCAAGGAAATATACAGAAGTTTTCTATCCATTCCGCCCACGAGGTGGATATACGGAAACTTTCTGCCTAATAATTGTTAGCTGGCTTGTTTGGGTTGTTGTCGGGTGCCAGACTGGAGAGCTATCTGTCAGTGTGTGGGGGCAAGCTGCTATAGAGTTATCAGTAAGACAATTTTCTGAGGCAAATAATGAGATAGTCCTGCCCGGAAAACTGTTTTGAAAGCACTCTCGGGGTTTTGGTTATATGAGGTGGCTAGTTCAATATTTTCATGAAATTAAATTAGATAAAGCTGTGCTCTGGTGCTATTTCATCTGGTACGCCACAGTAGTTTACTTCTACTTTGATTCCTCACCTAAGATATGGATTAATTCAATTGGTATAAGCGCAATAATTGGAACTGGGCTGATGCTAAGTGTTTCTTCTGAAAGAGGTGTTCCGAGAGACCATTGGCAGACACTCAGGTTGTATATCATGCCATTCTGTGTATCTAGTTTTTCTGCTTTGATCAAAGAACGTGGATTTATTGTATTTATATCGCCCAAGATTGCGGAAACTATGGTGTCTGTAATCTCTTGCATAATATTTCTTCTAGCTATTTTTACGATCAAGTTAGTCAAAAAAGAATCGTAAACAATCAGTGAATATTAAGCAGTCATTGTCCGCTAGCTAACAATCCACGTGCAACGGACGAAAGGAAGTGATCGGGTGGAAGTTGGGTTTGGTGAGTCGCCGCTGACGGGAAACGTTAGGCTGCTTCGATTTTTGGTTGTGGCTGTATTTAAAGGTAATTTGCTAAAATTTCAAAGTTCTCGTTATTGAGATTTCTCATGCAACCCGGTCTCCGCAGTGGAACGCTCACAAGATGGAAAGATGAGCGGGGATTTGGTTTTATTCAACCCGTTGATGGGAGCCAAGAAGTTTTTTTACATATTTCTGAAGTTAAAGATGCAACCCGTCGTCCACAAGAAAACGACAAAATTTATTACCACTGCATAACTGACTCAGATGGAAAAGTTCGCGCTTCCAACGCATTTATTTTAGGGGCAAGAAACAAATCAGCACCCTCAAGTCATCGCGCTAACCCATCTGACTTGACCATTTCGCGCTTTCCTATAATTGAAGCCGTTCTGTTATCGCTTCTTCCTTTAATTGGGGCTGTTCACTTTACTTGGACAACGCTAAATCCTCTTCCACTGGTTCTTTATCCCGTGATGAGTTTAGTGACCTATGCCTCATATGCTGATGATAAAGCTCGTGCAAAACGAAATAATTGGCGAATTCCTGAGCAAACGCTACATCTGTATGAACTTGCAGGTGGATGGTTGGGTGGGTTTATTGCTCAGCGGATGCTGCGTCACAAAAGCCGGAAGGAGGCATATCAAGCAGTGTTTTGGGCGATCGTAATCACTCATTACATGGCATGGCTATTCTGGCTGTTTTTTGGAAAAGCGCTATGGTCTCGGTAGGCTTGGAGGACTTCGTTTTTGGTGATTTGAGGGGCGAACCTCACAAGAGGACGAGACAGAATGTGAATCCTAGGGTTTAACAATTGCGCCAAAATCTGCCAAAACCCGACCCTGATTTCTTAAAATTCCTAATAAATTGAGACGATTTTGCTTAATCTCTGGATTAGGATCCATGACCAATACACTGTCTTCACCATCAAAGAAACTGGTTAAACTGGGCGCGATCGAACTTAAGGCCGCGATCGATTCTGTATAGTTGCGGCTGAGTTGGGTCTCAAGCTGCGACAAGGCGGCAAAAAAGCTAAGCTCGGAGTCTTTTTCAAACAGGTCTGGATTCACACTTGACGTTACATCGAGTTCTGTCGTGCCGATCGTTCCCTTTGCTGCTAGCTTTGAGGCGCGATTAATCACAGCATAAATAGCCGCTAAACGACCATCATTGCGAATCGTTTGGAGGAAAACTGCCCGATCGCGAAGGTCCAGCACATTGGTTAGGGCACGATCGGAATAGTCCCGATCGTTCTCCCCCAAGACCGCATTCACCAAATCGTAATCAATCGTCTGTTCATCTCTAAGCAAAGTTTGAAGGCGCAACAAAAAGAAGTCCTTGAGCTGTTGCTTCAGATCTTCTGGGGTGAGCTTAATGACAGAAGAATATTGGGCAGAGAACACCGGGACCACAGTGTCGATCAGTGCCAACAAATTGATCGGTAAATTAGCCGCCCAGGTAATATTGAGAATCCCATTGGCTGCCCGCCGCAATGCAAACGGATCGGATGAACCCGTAGGAATCATATTCAAACTAAAAATACTGACTAGGGTATCTAGCCGATCGCTCACCCCCACAACTTGTCCCGCTAAGGTCTGGGGCAGTTCATCCCCGGCTCCTTTTGGCAAATAATGCTCCATGATCGCGATCGAAACCGCTTCATTTTCACCGCTATGACGCGCATATTTCTCACCCATCACCCCTTGAAGGTCTGGGAATTCCCCCACCATTTGGGTGACGAGATCGGCTTTGGCTAGAAGTGCCGCCCGTTCTATTGTTTGACTTGTTGCACCATCAAGCGCTAACTGCTGACTAATCAAGCTTGCCACCGCCACAATCCGATCGGCTTTCTGACGGACTGAACCTAAGGATGCCTGGAACATTAGGGTTTCTAATTTTGGCAAAAAGCCAGCCAGAGGAATAGTCCGATCGGTATCAAAGAAAAATTTACCATCGGACAATCTAGCCCGAATCACCCGCTCATTTCCACGGGCGATGATGTCAGCCTTAGCCGGATCCCCGTTGGAAATCGTAACGAAGTAGGGCAAAATATCCTTCGATTGAGCAGTGTGTCGCACCGGGAAATAACGCTGATGGCTTTCCATTTCCGTCACGGCCACCTCAGAGGGCAACTCCAAAAAGCTAGAGTCAAACTGACCAATCACTGCCGACGGAAATTCGACTAAATTCACTACTTCCTCTAGCAGCTTAGGATCAATGGTCGTCACCCCGCCCACACTTGCCCCGGCGGCCGTGGCCTCGCGTACAATCACCTCTCGCCGCCGATCGGGATCCACTTCAACAAATGCACTACGAAGAGTTTCCGCATAGGACTCAGCCGTCGCAATCGAGATCCATTCAGGATGCAAAACACGATGACCTGCTGAAATCCGATCGCTTTTGTAGGTCGCTTCTGCACCATTACTCAGCGTGACAGGTAACACCTCCCCATCCAACATCGCCACAATCCACTGCAAGGGCCTGGAAAACTTAGCGTCCCCGTTTCCCCACCGCATCAACCGTTTGCCCTCAAGCCCCATCACCCAAGTCGGAATCAACTCGGCCAACAGCTCCAAAACGGGACGACCTGCTAGCCGCTTAGAAATAAAAATAAAATCGCCTTTTTCCGTCGATCGCACCTCAAAATCGGCAACGGACACCCCTTGCTTGTGGGCGAATCCTTGGGCTGCCTTCGTGGGTTCTCCATCTCTAAAAGCTGCCTGAACGCTTGGTCCCTTTACCTCTTCAGTTTGGTCCGCCTGCTGTAGGGGAAGCCCCGTGACCAACACCGCTAATCTGCGCGGGGTTCCATAGAATTTAATACTAGTAGGATCGATTTGAAGGTCGGCAAAACTCTTGGGAATTTTACGTCCCCATTGCTTCATCGCATCTGCCACAAACGACGCAGGGAGGTCTTCAGTTCCAACTTCCAACAAAAAAGACGGCATAGTCCCAAATCGCCCGCAGCGGCAGAAAATAACTGGACTAGTGTACCTTGTTCTCAAGAATGGTGCGCGTCTAGCCTCAATCTTCAGCCTCGATTGAGGTTAAATGAAATCTCTTCTTTAAGTTCTGAATAGTCGAGATGGGGGGACTTCGCCTCGGGATTGACTAGGCGGGTTAGAACTTCCGAATGGAGCGGGTCTAAGTTGCGATACCCATTGCTGAGAAAAAAGAAAAACTCGGTGTTGCCCACCCGAACAAAATCTCCATCCTTCAGGCTAGCCCGGTTTTCGACTCGACTACCATTGATATAAGAACCGTTCATGCTGTTCAAGTCTAGGAGATGAAAGCCCACGGTTCCTATGTACATCAAGACAGAGTGGTGCCGGGATAGCATTCGATCGCGCAGTGGAATCGCGGCTTCACGGTTGCGACCAATACTCCACGTCATTTGAGGCTGAAACAACGTGCTGGAAATTCGATTACAAAGATTGGTGATGATGTAAGCTTGCTGTCCTCTAATTACTCCTTGAACATAGTTCGGTTGAGGCTTGACTAAATCGGCATCCGTATCTTGAGGCCGACCGTCGCCTGAAAAAGAAGCATCCCCGCGATCGATCCAGGCTTGATGTTGCCCCACCCCCGATTTGAATTCAGTTAAGCCAGGGGCGGGTGCCTCTTCCATGACGAGGGTTTCAGATGGATTGATTAGGCGATCGTCTATCCACAGGGTCTTATCAAGGGGAACTTGTGGGGCGGACTCCTCCCAGTTGGGTTCTGTGGACTCGACAACAGCGGGATGGCGTGGAGTTTGCGGCGAATTCAGGTCTAGATTCATTCGATGTACTCAACTCATTTTTGGTGCGTTAGCCGACTTGGCGTACAGTGTGCCCGATTGTGAAGTTGGAAACAACGTTTACCCCATAATATGAAAACCACTGAATGCATTGAGAGTGTTCCCAACTTTGAATCCTTCGCGCTCTAGAAATAACCGATCAAATTACAACGATGCTCGCTTTCCATTGCGGCTCGATCGGGCGGCGATCGGACTAATTTTTATACTTGCAGTCCTAATTTTGGGACTACTGCTATTGGGTTCTCGCGGGAAGCCTCAAGTGCGATCGTTTAACTGGACCGATCGACAAGTCGGTGCCCAAGATACCGCACTAACCCTAAGTTTCAATCGCCCCATGGATTTGGGGAGCGTTGAGAAAAATATCAAGTTTTTTACGGGTGATGATAAAAACTTACAGCCAACTGTGATTCCAGGTCGATCGAGTTGGTCAGGGCGTAAGCTTTTTTATACCCTCGATCGACCCTTACCCTACGGTCAAAGTTTTCAGGTGCGAGTTGAGGGCGGCCAGGATCGGTTTCGATCGGGCGACTATCACGAGATGATGCAGCCGTTTCAAGCCTCTTTTAAGAGCCGCGATCGGAGTTTTGCTTACATCGGTGCGGAAGGTGACGAAGAGGGTCGATTGGTGCTGTTTAATCTGACCCAAAACCAAAAAACAGTGCTGACTCCCTCAAATCTAGCTGTGTTTGACTTTAAACCCTATCCTCTAGGCGATCGGATTTTGTTTTCCGCCACCGCCCGATCCCCGAATCTCGGAGTGCCAACCTCCCTAGTCGAACAAGAGCTATACACCGTCACCACTGGACTGCGAATTAATACCCCAAGCGATGATGTCCCGGTGGTGGCCGATGCGGGTCAAGTGGCTAAAGTTCTAGACAATCGCGAGTTTCAGCTTTTGAAATTTGACCTGTCCGCCAATGGTAAAACTGCCGTTGTGCAGCGGGTCAGCCGAAAAGATCAAACTCAATCCACCCCTTGGGTAATTCGCCTCAGCACCGAGCAGAAACCGGAAGCCTTGAAATTTGACAAGCCGACAGGAGATTTTTTGATTACGCCAGACAGTCAGGCGCTAGTCGTGACCCAGGGGCAAGGAATCGCGGTGGTGAATCTGGACCAAACCTCAGAAAAGCAGGGCAACAGTGATCCCCTGTCGTTTTTGCCCAAATTTGGCAACGTGCTGGGCATGAGTACGGATGGCACTACGGCGGCAATGCTGAAATTTAATACCGACTTCACCCGATCGATCTATCTTGTGAACAATCAAGGCACCGAGACTGAAATTTTTAAAACCACAGGCTCGATTTTGAAGGCCCAATTTTCCGCGAATCGCCGTACACTTTTTTGCCTACTAACAGAGTTAATCAGCGGCGAGCAGTACATCGAACAGCCCTACATTGCCGCGATCGCCCTCTCCACCAACCCAAACGGTCAACCGACTAAACACACCGTTTATCCTCTGTTGCGCTTAACGGACCAGAGAGGAGTACAAATGAGCCTTTCACCTGATAACGTGGGGATTTTGTTGGATCAAAAACTGCCCGCTGTGACTCAAGATGGCAAACCAACCCAAACCAGCCGACTGTGGTTATTGCCTGTGGGGGAAGACCTGACGAAACCGATCGCCCCCGTGGATTTGAACCTTCCAGGACTGATGCCGCGATGGCTGCCCTAGCAAATTCTAAAAATTATCGGAAGTTGGGAGTTAATTTCGGTACTTTTCCTGAACGATCGCTACAATGGTAGTAATCTTTTATCTATGAAACATGATCCGATCTATGAGTTCGCTTCCGATCGCCGGGTGCTTTCCAAACAATCGTTCTCTTGTACTGTCTATGTTTCTCGCATCTACGTCTTTCATGGGTTCAAACGATGGATGAGATGCTCTACAACCTCGTGAATGACCAGTAAGTATCTGGTACCACCGTTGTTTGGCAGAAAAATAGTTTCAGGAGGATCGACGATGTTGCATAGAAAAATAAATCAAATTTGTAGTGATGGTCGCGAGGTTTGGATTTTCCTCCGGGATCAACAGCGCTGGATCGAACGCGCCACAGTCTTAGATGTCGAAGGCGATTTGATTACCGTACGGTATGAGACCGAGGAGGAGGAAGAAGTCTGTTCCTGGGAAGAGATGATTCGATTAGAAAGTATCGGCTCCATAACCCAAAAGCTAGCGTCTGTGCCTAAGGGCGATGTGGATGTTCTAGTCTCAGACGAGTGTCCTGAAGCAGAACATATCACCAAACACCCGTCATCGGATTCCAGTTCAGACTAGCTCGGCAACTCCATTAGACCTAACCGGGCGCGGCTTCAAGTTTTAGAGTTAGAGGCTGCGCCCGGTTTTCGCAATAGAGGTGAGCACGTCTGCTCAACCCCCCAAGATTCGCTAGAGCGCTGCAAATAACCGATCGAGCACTGCAAGCGCCTCGTCAATTTCACTGGCTGTCACTAAAAGCGGCGGAACGAATCGAACCACGGTGGGTCCGGCAGGCACCAGCAACAATCCCGCGTCCATAGCCAACTTCACTAGGTCGATCGCCCCAATTGCTACGCCGGACCTGTGGGAAGAGGCATCCGATCGTAACACCAGCCCCTGAATCAAACCCCAACCCCTAGATTGCTCAATCAGATGAGGATATTGATTTGCAAGTGTTTGTAGACCACGAGTAAGCTGGAGACCACGCTGTCTAACGTTCTCAAGTAAGTTTGAGGCTTCAACATGCCGACAAACCGCCAAAGCCACACCGCAGACAAAGGGATTGCCACCATAGGTGCTGGCATGGTCCCCAGGTTCAAAAACATCACAGGATGACTTGCACAACAGCGCCCCGATCGGAATGCCGCCCCCCAAGCCTTTGGCCGATGTAAAAATGTCTGGCTCAATTCCTAAATTTTCGTAGCCCCAGAGCTTACCCGATCGGCCCATACCGACTTGCACTTCATCCAAAATCAATAAAATCCCGGTTTCATCACAAAGTTGACGGACCTGCTGAAAATACAACTCATTTCCTGGGTTCACGCCCCCTTCACCTTGAAGCGGTTCCAACATAATGGCCGCAACTTGAGGCTGGTCTCGATCGAGTTCTGCGATCGTGGTCCGTAATGATTCAATGTCGTTATAAGAAACATAGTTAAACCCTGGAACCAAGGGCGCAAAGTTCTTGTGATATTTGGGCTGACCTGTTGCGGTGACAGTCGCCAGGGTCCGACCGTGAAAACTAGCATTGGCGGTAATAATCACCGGATTTTCAATTCCGCGCTTCACCTTGCCATATTTCCGAGCCAGCTTGATCGCCCCTTCATTAGCCTCGGCTCCAGAGTTACAGAAAAAAGCCCGATCGGCACAGGATCGATCGACCAACCACTTTGCTAACTCGCCTTGTTGGGGAATGTAGTAGAGATTTGAGACATGATGAAGCGTCTGCATCTGCTGAGTGACCGCCTGCACCATGACTGGGTGAGCATGGCCCAACGTGCAGGTGGCAATCCCTGCGACAAAATCTAAATACGCTTTACCCCGATCGTCCCATACCCGACAGCCCTCTCCTCGCACCAAGGTTAAGGGAAATCGTCCATAGGTTTTCATCACATAGTGGTCAAACTCGGTCTTGTCAAATAACGCGAACATGTCGAGGTTTGGGGCGACCTCGTTTACAAGGGTGTTTAAAGTCACTGCTCTGGGAACCTCGGTAAATTGAATGGGCTAGATTAGGAAATCGTAGCGCTAAAGAGCTGGAGTTTACGTGGGATTCGTCATAGGGAATCAACCCAGCTCCAGCGCTCCAGCAGGCACATCGCGCCAGGACGTTACAACCGATCGTCGAACTGACCAACCCGCCTTTTTTTGCTGTTGAGTCAGGTTCAGTTCAAATGAATCACAGCAGTCGATCGCCTGTTGTTCGTCACAGCAAGCAATACAGGCATAGAGCAGCCCGCTTGGATCTAGTTGTTCGTTAACCCAGATTCTGACCATGGTGTTACCTTCTGAACGTTTAGAGTTAGATCCATTTTGACATTGAATACTTGGAATCATCTCGTTGGGTTTAGGACACGGCGAGCCGTATCCCTACAGATCCGGGTTCCAAGACCCGTAGGGGCATGGCTTGCCGTGCCCCAAGCCTAACGAAAAAAGCAAATAAACTTTACGATTTATTTAATCCTCATTCCCAAGCATTTCCACCTGTTCAGCATTACAATTCGGGTTGGATTTGTTCCACTAAATTTTCTCAATATCTACGGTAGATTTTCAATTTAGGACTATGCCTGGATGAGTAGCGATCGGTGTTGGGTTCAGGCGTTGGTTGATTGTCCTAGTGGGCAGGGTTTGTATACTTACGAGGTTCCTTGTGGTTTGACAGTTCGAGTCGGGGATATTTTATCGGTTCCCTTTGGCGCACAGCAAATTGGGGCGATCGCATTGGCCTTGGATCAGGATGGAACATTAGTACGATCGAGCGGGATAGAGAGTGAAAAGATTCGCAAAATTGATGCGGTGATCAGTTCAGGATTTTTTTCAGCTCATTATTGGACGTTGCTGCATCGAGTCGCACAGTATTATCAGACTCCATTGATACAGGTAATTCGAGCCGCATTACCGCCGGGGTTGTTATCCCGATCGCAGCGTAGACTGAGGTTACGCCCCGATCGGGATCTCAATTTAATGGTGACGGCTGACGCGCAGATGGTGGTGGATTTGCTCACAAAAAGTAAAACAGGCGACTATTCTTGGCGCTTTGTTCAGCAGAAGGTGAAGGGCTTAGGGCAAATTGTTCAGGAGTTGGTCCGATCGGGATTAGTTGAAAGTTATTTGC
>JAYVUU010000103.1:0-12689 GCA_043787635.1 Synechococcales cyanobacterium
CAAATTGATTTTCGATCGTAGTCTTGAAGATCATTACAATGACCCCGGTGCTCCTTGTTTAACTCCCGGTCCTTATCATTGGCAAATATTACATTTCACCCCTGACAATAGCGGTATTTACTATGCTGGAAGAGGCGCATCTGATGCAGGTGTTCATCCGTTTCTAGATATTCGAGACAGTCAAGATTTGGCAGAAAATCAAAAATCGCGTCGGATTTGGAAATGTCAAGACCCTTACTATTCAGGAATTTCAAGAATTCTAACCCCCGATGCCTCTCAGTTGATTTTGAGCCGTCAATCTAAAACAGAACCCAGTAATTACTTTTGGCTCAATGGTCCAACTCTGACGCAGATTACCCATTACGGAGACCCTGCACCGCAGTTCTCTGGCATTCAAAAAGAACTCGTCAGCTATGAACGATCGGACGGAGTAAACCTTTCAGCCCAATTGTATTTACCCTCTGGGTATGTCGCCGATCGGGATGGACCCTTACCGATCGTTTTTTGGGTCTATCCTGAAGAATTCAAAGATGCAAAGTTAGCTGGACAGATTACAAGTTCTCACCATAGTTTTAGCCGCCCACACTTTAGTTCAATATTATTTTTACTCACTCAAGGCTATGCGGTTCTAGATAATCCTAGTATGCCGATTGTCGGGGAAGGTGAGGCAGAACCCAATGATTCCTACGTTGAACAATTGATTTCTAGTGCTAATGCTGCCATTGATTATGTCGTGAGTCGGGGGGTTGCCTCTCGCGATCGGATTGCTGTTGGGGGGCATTCCTACGGGGCATTCACCACCGCCAATCTTTTGGCACATACGGATTTGTTTAGGCTCGGCATTGCCCGCAGTGGAGCCTACAACCGAACCCTCACACCCTTTGGATTCCAAGGCGAACAGCGAGATTTTTGGGAAGCAACAGAAACCTATATTCATATGTCTCCATTCACCCATTCCGCCAAAATCAAAGCACCTTTGCTGTTAATTCACGGCGCAGGCGATAGTAATCCTGGAACCTATCCAGTTCAAACTGAACGATTGTTTGAGGCATTAAAGGGATTAGGGGCGCAGGTCCGCTATGTTTCACTGCCCCTAGAAGATCATGGTTACCGATCGCGAGAAGCAGTAGGCCATGCGCTTTGGGAGATGGTGCGCTGGTGTGATTTATATTTGAAAGCCTAGACAACAATCTCAAAGAATCGTCCTTAAAAAGGCGGCTGTGTACATACAAGTCTGAAACTCGTTATCCGCTAAACCCGATCCCCCTAAATCCCCCTTAAAAAGGGGGACTATGAATTAAGGTTTGTTCTTGTTCCCCCTTTTTAAGGGGGCTAGGGGGATCGAATTCAACTCTCACAGCCATCGCCTTTTCAAACACGTTCTAAAAGTGCCAACACTGACTTTGGAAGGAGTTTATCTTTAAACCAAATCACCCGATCGGGAATGTCCTGCATTTTTACGCCTGCTTTTTCTAAATTCAATCGCTCTGATACGGCCAAAATTAAATCCGTCCGGTCGGCCATTTTGACCTGATAAAACTTCTTGCGCAAATACTCTGGTCGCCAATAGCCCACAATCTCAAATAGAACTGTTCGACCATCGGGATGGACTAATCGAAAATCAGGAATCATAACACTTCCAGGAATTGGCACTAAATCCACTTCTCGTTCTAGTTTCCATTCAGTTTTAGTTTTATTCCACCGATCGACAAACCCTTCCTCTAGCATACTGTCATAGGTCTTTCCCGGTGGATAATGACTCACCAAACCACAATCAGAATCTATAGTAAATCGCATTTTACGAATCTCACCCGAATAGAAATCTTTCATTTGTAAATCTGCGCTCAACGTCCATTTTGTAACATGCAAAAGCGCCGGAAGCATCTTAGCCAACGCTAAACCATATCGAGTTGAAGCATTAAACAAACTTGTAGGACCATCCATTGTCAGCGTAAATCCATGGTCTGCATCGCCTTCGATATAGGTCATTAATTGAAAAAGTTTGGTATAGCGAAAAAGTAATTTATACTCACCTGGATCATTGCGATGCGCATCGATGCGGACATGGCTAGCCCTATAAAAAATACCTTGAACTTGAGAAAGATTATAGCGGTGGAGTAAGGCTTCGGGAGTCGGCGCTTTAAACTCAGTTAAAATTTGATTATCTGGTAAATCTGCATAAAGCCCTTGCTTGATTTGTTCGGGAAGAACTTCTTTACCAAGTTCTTGACTAAGTTGATCCGCAACCGTTTTTAGGGTGTCGATCGTACTTTGAACACTAGCCACCACCAAGGCCGATGCTGCAAAGACCCGTTCTCTAAGCATCGGCGGTTCAAGCGGCGATATGGTTTCAAATTCACTGAATGAATTAGACAGTAAATGCGCTAATCCCCGTTTAAACCGATAGTCTGTTTCTTCGCCTTCGAGTTCGAGTAAATGACGATTTAATTCAGCGCGAGTACTGCCTTGGGAAAGGGTGAATACCGTAATTAATTCAGATGCAGTCGTGATCATTCCCTCGTCTAAATCTATCCGTTTGGGAACAATTGTTTCACCATTCACATGATTCATGAGCAGATCGGTCGGTAGCATCGGGGGTTCCGTGGGAGTGGATTAGATATTATTTTCTATCATTTTGCGGTACGCTAGCGTCTAGGATTTCATACATAGAACGGATTGAGGAATGAACATTTCAAATCGGGACGGCTGGATTTTTGATATGGATGGCACCTTGACGATCGCGGCCCATGACTTTGCTGATATTTGTCGTCAATTGGGAATACCTGGCGAAGAGAACATATTAGAATCGATCGATGCCCTGCCTGAACCTGAAGCGAAAGCGCGTCGAATTCAACTTGAACAAATTGAACTTGACATCGCAGAACAGTCTAAAGCCCAACCCGGTGCCATTGAGCTACTGGAAAAACTCCGATCTCAAAACAAACACATTGGCATTCTCACCCGCAATAGTAAGACAGTCGCGGCTAAAACTCTACAAGCTTGCGGATTAGATCAGTATTTTGACACAAATCACATTCTCGGACGAGATTGCTGTAATCCAAAGCCCAGCCCTGACGGTATTAATCATTTACTGAAAAACTGGAACTCGACACCGCAAAAATCAATCATGATCGGTGATTATGTATTTGACCTACTCACAGGGCGCAATGCAGGAACCGCGACTGTACATCTTGATGTGACGGGTACGTTTTTGTGGCCCGAACATATGGATATGGGAATCACGCACTTAAACGAATTGAACCAAGCAATTGACCCGTTATTTTAGGCACTACTCACTTTTTTATTGCTTCGATTTGGTCTACTTTAATTTCGGTTGATTATTGAAATAGGAGTACACCGTCTGCGAGACTTCCGGCACAAAATCCCAAGCCGAATCTTCACGATCGCTCTCCACAATCACCGCGCCGATATACCGTTTCCCATTGGGCATTTCAATAATCCCCGCATCCCCCAGCATCGTGCCAATATAGCCAGTTTTGTGGGCGATCGTAGCTCCTTTTCCAAGTCCAGCCGCCAACAATTTCCGGTTTTTAACACGACGCAATATGTCAAAGGCATTAGCTTGGGAAGTCGGCGAAAGAATAGATTGCCGATCGAGCATTGCTAAAGTTTGTGCGAGTTCTTTCAATGTAGTTGTATTCGTTCCACCCAAATCGGGCAGCCACTGGCGTAACCGCGTATTGGACAACCCCAACTGAGCAAATCGCTGATTCACATAATTGAGACCCCCCATCCGTTTGATTACCATATTTGTTGCGGTATTGTCGCTAATCGTGATCATTTGATTGATTACATTTTGCGCCTTAAGTCTAGTATTAACAGGCAAATCTTGAAACTCACCAGAACCACCCACAATGACATCATCAGTCATCGTCCAAGTTTCATTTAGACTAATCTTTCCCGCATCGACATCTTGTAAAAATGCAATCAAAATTGGTAATTTAATGATGCTGGCGGCGGGATAAACTTTATCACCATTGAAATCAACATATTCCCCAGTTTCCAAATCAACAAAAAGTAACCCAGTACCTAGACTCGGATAGGTTTTACGAATGCTACCGAGACGATCCTTAAGCCAAGAGATTTGTTGGCCTGCGGGAATGAGTGTGCTGTAACTTTTGGGCGGTGGGGTCGGTGCTGGGGGCGGAGTTGCAACGGCAATGGCGATCGGATTATTGCTGGTGAGTGCTGGAATTACACTCTGAAATTCGGGTAATTGTACGGTCCATTGGGTTGGGCTGGTGCCGCGCACTAAGACTTTTTGAGCATCGACGGTGTAGGCGGGGTCTAAGTCAATGACTAATCGAGTGGTTTGACGTTCAAATTTAGCAATCCGAATACTTTTGACGTTGCCCCCCACAAGCTGATTAATTTTAGGACGATCGAGGCGAATCCCAGGCAGGTCAATCACAATCCGCGCAGGGTCAGAAACAAGCTGGGCTACGGGCTGTACGGCTTCGTCAGTGGTGAAATTCAATTGATTTTGCGATCGATCGAAGCTCCAAGTTTGCAAAGTATCGGCAGTAGCAGGGAGTGCAGTAAACCCCAACACACTAATCAAACTGAGAGAGAAGCTAGAAAATCGCATGAATTCTGAGACTCTATGAATAAAACTGTAGGAGGTAGTGAAAGTCAGGTGACAATTTAGGTTTCAATATACTAACGTTTTTCGGCTTTAAAAGTTCCGTGTCGTATCTGGCAACCGTTCAAAATAAACTCTGCATTGGTTTATCCGGGGTGAGCGCAGCCTGTAATAATGATAAGGCGATCGATTATTACAGGATAGAACTGATTATGGATGACAAATTAATGCTGATGATTCCGGGACCAACTCCCGTGCCTGAACGCGTATTGCAGGCAATGGCAAAACATCCGATCGGTCATCGCAGTGCAGATTTCAGCGCTATTTTTGCAGAGGTGACCGCAAACCTGAAATGGCTGCACCAAACCGAAAATGACCTGTTAATTTTGGCCGCTAGCGGTACAGGCGTAATGGAAGCTGGCATCATTAACTTCCTGAGTCCCGGTGATAAGGTGATCGTCGGGTCGAATGGTAAATTTGGCGAACGATGGGCAGAACTGACCGATGCCTATGGGTTGAATACTCAACGCATCACAAGTGACTGGGGAACCGTATTGGACCCAGAACTGATTCGGGTTGCTTTGGAAGCAGATACCAACAAGGAAATCAAAGCTGTTATTGTGACCCACAGCGAAACTTCGACGGGTGTGATTAATGATCTCGAAACTATTAATAAACACGTTAAAGCTCATGGTGCGCTGATCATTGTTGATACGGTGACAAGTCTGGGCGCTTGCAGTGTTCCGGTTGATGCCTGGGGCTTGGATGTGGTGGCTTCCGGTTCTCAGAAAGGCTATATGATTCCGCCGGGATTAGGGTTTGTATCGGTGAGTCCAAAAGCGTGGGAAGCCTACAAAACTGCGAAACTTCCACGGTTTTACTTTGATTTGGGCATGTATCGGAAGAATGCGGTCAAAGATACGACTCCGTTTACGCCTGCAATCAATTTAATTTTTGCAATGCAATCTGCGCTGCAAATGATGAGAAAGGAAGGACTCGACGCTATTTTTGCCCGTCACGATCGTCATGGCCGTGCAACTCGTGCTGCAATGAAGGCGCTTGGAATGCCACTCTATGCCCCAGAAGGGAGCGCTAGTCCTGCCATTACGGCGGTGATGCCGACGGGTGTGGATGCGGAACAGGTCCGATCGGTGATGAAGAAAAAATTCGACATTGTTTTAGCAGGCGGTCAAGATGCGTTGAAGGGTAAAATCTTTCGCATTGGACATTTGGGGTTTGTTAGCGATCGGGATATTTTGACGGCGATCGCTGCAATCGAAGCGACTTTACTGGAACTCGGTGCTGTGGGCGTGACTCCGGGTGCGGGTGTGGCTGCTGCTGCTGCGGTCTTTGGTGAAAAATAAGCTGAGACTCTCAGTCTTGTAACCATTGCGGAATGTATTGATTTGCATTTTTTAAATCATGATCCCATTGTTCATACAGGGGATCATTTTTTTGAACCAATTCCCAGAATTTTTTTGAATGATTCATATGAACGGTATGACATAGTTCATGTATCAATACATATCGGGTCATTTGAGGGGGTAGAAATAGCAATTTGTAGTTCAAACTAATATTCTGACTGCCTGAACAACTGCCCCATCGGGTTTTCTGACCGCGCACGCTAATTCGATTAAAAGGCAAATTACAATCCTGACTCAACGATCGTAGCCAGGGACCAAGAAAGTTTTCAGCCCGTGCTGTTAGCCACGATCGTAGTGCTTTTTGACAAAGTGCTTCATTATTTGTATTTCCCCACAACGTTACGGTTTCTGGACGTTCACTAATTCTAACACTGAGAACATTGGCGGAAACATACTGAATTGTCCAGTTTTCAGTGGTGGAGAGAAATTGTATGGTTTTAGGAATACGATCGATCGATTGATTCTGGGGTTGGGCGATTAGTTTAGTCTGAGTTCGCTCAATCCAATGTTGATGGATTTTGATAATGGCTGGAATTTGCTGACGATCGAACCCGATCGGAATCACGATTTCCAATTTACCTTGAGGTGAAAGTTTGAGATTAATCCGCTTAGCCCTTGTACTTTCGCGGACACTATAGGCGATCGGGAGATTCATACCGAGTTAGTTAGAAGTGGAGAGATTGCGGAATTGAGTATACTGCGGCTCAAACAGAAGTTTAACGGTACCCGTCGGACCATTCCGATGTTTATTAATAATCAATTCGGCAACACCACGATCGACCGTCTCTTTGTTGTAGTATTCGTCACGATATAACATCATAATCAAATCTGCATCCTGCTCGATCGCGCCAGAGTTATGGCTAACAATACCATCAGCAAGCCAAGAAGCTGTTCCAGGTACTGTTAAATCAAAAACTTCTGCATCTCCGATCGGTGTAATACTAACAATCTCATCCCAAGAAATTTCACCACTGTTTGAATGTACGATCGCAATTCGATCGCCGATTTTCAACGCATCCAACTGTTGCCATCCATTGCCGCTATAGATCCGGTGTTGAGCTGTGGCTTTAATGGCTCGACCACTTGCAAGATTGACTTGAAAAACGGGTTTTTGCCCCACTGACCAAACACAATCACTTTTCGCCGTCGTAATTCTTTCATTAACAGTCATGGTCAGAACTTCGGGCATTGTGCCCACCAGAGATGCGATCGGGACTCGTCGTCCGTCAGCCAACATGACCAAAGTATCTCCCGTGACACATTCCCTCAAGTCGGACATCATTGGACGCTTATCGGTTCGGGATTCAACCCCCCGACTAAGTTGCGACAATGCAATTACGGGTACCGCCAATTCGCGCGCTAATCCCTTCAGTCCCCGTGTAATTTGAGACAATAGTTGAACTCTATTTTCACTATCACCCCCCATTAACTGAAGGTAGTCAACTATAACCAGCCCTAAAGCTCCACCGCTCTCTACTTGAAGCCTACGACAACGCGATCGCATTTCTGCCACGGTTAAGTTTGGCGTATCGTCAATATAAAGAGGAAGTTGTGAAAGTTGGCTAATGGCATGGGTCAAGGGTTCCCATTCCTGAGCGCTGATGCGGCCCGCTCTCAGACGACTACTTTCAATCCGAACTTCACTAGAGAGCAACCGCTGCACCAACTGGTCACGAGACATTTCTAGACTAAAAACAGCCACAGGTAGCTTATGTTCGGATGCAACATTTCGAGCAATGTTCAACACGACAGAAGTATTGTGAACACAGATGTCATTTGCAATAAAATTGTGTGTTTGTGGAATGGTCAAATCATAAACTTGCTGATCTCCAACATATTCAATCGATCGAATCTGATCCCAGTAAATATCACTATTTGCCAAATTTTGTAACGTAGTTGCTTGAGGCGTAGGATTTAAAACAGTCGCCAGTTTTGAAAGGCGTTCTCTTGTGGGCGCACGCTTGCCGACGTGAATGTTCCTAACCCCTACAATTCCTGCTCTTGTGGCCAAGGATTTCCAGGATTCATCTTCTTTAGCCGATCGCAATAATTCCCAAACTTCGATCGGAATCAGATCTCGATTTGTTTGATACCTCTTATCTTTGAGAGCAATACGAACATTTTCGATTGCCTCTTCCTTGCCATAAATCCCAATTTCATCAATTAACAATTGAATAGATTTCGCATCCGTAATGTCAAGTTGCCAAGCAATTCGTCGTTCGTCAGCATATTTAATGTGTCGAATTTTCAGCCTTGCAATAATACCAAATCGCAGAAACAAATGCTGAATCTGACGTGCAAATGCTTCATTAATAGTTGTATACTCGATTTTGCATTCACCAGAAGACAATACAACAGCCGAGCAGTTTTTTCCTACTAAACGATTCAGTAGTAATGCAATTTTAACTTTCTTCAATCTAAAAATAAAACTAGGAATAGTAGACGATCGTAACAACACCTCTTGAGCGATTTGAATAATCTGATCCTCTAAAATTTCTTCTGTTCCAAACGTCCCTAAAACTCTGGGCACTGCAATTCGATCGCCCACTTGAATCTCACTCAACGGTTTCCAGCCCTCGATCGTTAGAAACGGGTGTGTCAGAGTAGTTTCAATCTGCTTACCCAGAAACGTGGTCACTCGAAAAGTCGGTTTAATGCCATCGTTGACATAAACTGAAGGCTCAGTTGTGTGTAGTTTCAGATCCTCACCGAGGGTCAATAATTTTGCCTCTCGATCGTGATACAGCTGCTCGATCGTTTTGACCGAACCATCTGCTAAGACGATTTGTGAATGCCAAGCCAGACACTTTCCCATTGACGGGCGAGCGGCAACAATAATCAAATCACCGCGCTGAAAGCCTTGGGTCATCGCATCCAGGTCGTAAAACCCACAGGCCAATCCCGGTAACGTTTGCCCATTCGATCGGCTCTCAATATCTGCAAACGTTTGGGTCAACACTTCCGCCGTCGAAACCAAACCCTCTTGAGGCCGTGCCTGAGTAATATTAAAAACCTTTTGTTCAGCACTATCGAGCACTTCAGGCAATTCTTGAGCCGTATCGTGCCCCAAATCTGAAATCTCATTCCCCACCCGAATTAACCGTCGTCGCAAATACTTATCCATCACCAAATGGGCATACAAATCAATGTTCACCGCACTGGGGGTTCGATCGTACAGTTCCACCAACCGACTCTGACCACCCACCTTATCGAGAATGCCACGATCGGCCAACCAAGTTGCCACAGTCATCAAGTCGGCAGGCTTCCCCGACTGATGCAAGGTTAACGCGGCCTCATAGATCAGACGATGGGCCGCCAGATAAAACGCCTCGCCTTCGAGAATATCGGTGATCCGTCCGATCGCCTCCGTATCGACCAAGATCCCGCCCAAGATAGCCTCCTCGGCTTCTAGATTTTGGGGCGGTATCCGATCGGTCATCGACTGAAAATTCAGGGTTTCGGATTTCTCAGAAATCGGCTCAGATATCATGGGGTCAAGGGTTTGCTGCAAGGGACGATCGGGTTCTATTTTAAGGTGCAAAGGTCCGATCGTAACAGGATTGAGTCAGACGATCGCGCCACCCAGAGCGGCACTTAGACCACTACATTTAGACCACTACATTTAGATTTTCTTCCACATTACTTTAGAGAGAATCCTTTGTAAAAAATGCACCCTATGGTGATCAGATGAACTACAAACCACGTAGCTCATACACAAAAACAACCGTGAGAATCACCATGGATATCAAAGCCACTGCTAAAGCTGCTGCCAAAACAGTCGAATCTAAAGTCCAGGATGTCGTTGCTAAAGTGACTGGAGATCCAAAAGATCAGGTATCGGCCAAGGTAAAGCAAGCTGAAGCTGCCGCAAGTCGGGCAGGAGCAGATGCACAAGGTCATCTTGATGACTTAGGTGACAACAGCTTGGGAGACAAGGCTAAAAATGGTCTTCTCAATGCAGAGGGGAGAGTACAGGACACGATCGGTCGCTTGACGGATAGCCCTGAGGACCAGATTGCAGGAAAAGTCAAACAGGCTGAAGCAACAGCCCGAAATGCAGTGTCAGACGCAAAGGATAAGGTTAAGGACGCACTTAAATAACGATCGTCATAGCTTAACTGAGATGAATTGAATCGTAAATTAACAGGGCTTTTTTAGTGCTTAAACAGAGGTCAACGATATGAGTATCATTGCTTGGGTTGTTCTGGGTCTACTTGCTGGTGCAATCGCAAAGGCGATCTATCCAGGAGGACAGGGCGGCGGGTTTATATCAACCATGCTGCTGGGGGTTGTGGGCGCATTTTTGGGTGGGACCCTACACTCTTTCTTGGCAACAGGTTCCCTACAGCTAGTGAATACGGGACTGACTTTTCCTGGGGTATTCGTCGCAGTGCTAGGTGCAATGTTGGCAATCTTTATTTGGCAAAGTCTGAACCGTCGATCGATTTAGATTGAACAATTCCATCGCTGCTACTGATGGAGCGCATTGCAATGGGAACAATTCTAACAATCGCAATTGTTCCCATTCATCAGCTCATGACCTGTTAGCTATTTTCTAGCTCAACAGCGCAACGGCATAGTTCAAAACAAAACAGTTCAAAATAGGAGACTAACAGAATGGAATTTACCAGACGCTCAATCACAACAATGTGTTCTACGATCGTAAACCAAGTTCGTAAAGCGGCATTCGTCCTATTCGTTTTGGCCTTAGTGATCACGGTTCAACCCCACCCAGTTGAAGCATCAACTCTAGGAGCGGTCGGATTTGGACGGCAGGCAGAAGGGGCAATCGACGAGGCTGTTGGTAAAGCTGAATCTAAGATGGGTCAAACCAAAGGCATGGCGCGCCAGGTCAAGGGAAAAGTGACTCGTGATATCGGCCGCGTGGAGTCTGAGGCTGAAGCGATGAAGAAGAAGACGGGTGACGCGGTTGATGACGGGAAGAATGCGTTAGATGACCTTGGCGACAAAATTCAATCCAAAGCTAGTGAGATTGCAGACTCTGTAAAAAGCCTAGGTAAATAATGGCGCTAGATTCAATCGTTCAACTTCAACCACAAGTCAG
Organism: Synechococcales cyanobacterium; assembly: GCA_043787635.1. Lineage (GTDB taxonomy): Bacteria > Cyanobacteriota > Cyanobacteriia > Leptolyngbyales > Leptolyngbyaceae > JAAFJU01. The sequence continues at coordinate 11,093 of JAYVUU010000103.1, forward strand.
GAGAAATATATGCTTACCAACCAACAGCGGGCAATGGGAATTTTCCCAACTTACAATGAAGCGCAAGATGCTTTAAATGCGCTTCAACATTCTGGATTTGCAATGAATCAAGTATCTATCATTGCAAAAGATTCAGAACGATTAGACCAAGATAATCGGAACAATGATGTAACGGTTAAAAACATTGCTGAAACAACCCATATCGAGGACGGTGCAAAGACTGGGGGAACAACGGGTGTCGCGGTCGGAGGACTAACGGGCTTACTGGTTGGATTAGGGACAATCGCTATTCCGACGATCGGACCGATCATGTTAGCTGGAGCTGCTGCTACAGCAATCGCAACCACTCTCGCTGGAGGGGCGATTGGGGCGGCAACCGGAGGATTGATCGGAGGATTAATTGGGCTGGGGATTCCAGAACATCGTGCACAGGCTTACAACGACCATATTGTAAATGGACAATATTTACTCATTGTAGATGGGACATCCCATGAAATTCTTAAAGCCGGAGAGCTTTTAGAAGCTAGAGGAATTAGAGAATGGGAAATATACGGAGTAGATTCGTCAGGGAAGTATGTGTCTTCGTCTGAAATGGGAACTACTGCATAACCCATATGGGTAAAGTACACGGTTTAGAATTGCAAATTGTTGAAGGATTTAAGTAATGAGAATTATTCTCACTCTGATGATGAGTAGCCTACTAGTGGGGCTAACTGTTGCTTGTAATAGCACTGATAAAACTACCAGCGATGCGCCTAATACTACCGAAAAAACGGGCAATGTCCCAACGGTGAGTAAAACTGAATCGGCTCAGAATGATGCGACGAGTAAGGTTCGCCAAGACCAACTCAATGCCGACATTCGCGCCCGCGAACAGCGCAATAATGTAACTGGGGGCGATACCGATCGTTCAGATAAAGACCTCTCTAGTGAAGTCCGCTCGAAGCTCGAAGCAAACCTTCCTAAATCTAGCTTGACGGTCACGGCGAAGGCGGGGGCTGTTGCGGTCTCAGGGACAGTGCAGAACCAAGAACAGCTCACAAAAATAGAAACCTTAGCGAAAGAAATCAAGGGAGTTCAGACCGTGAATGTCGCGGCAAAAATAGCTCCAGCAGTCCCAGATAAAGCCAGATAAAACTGGCGCTTTGTACAGATTGATTAAGTTAGAGGGTGACTTAATCAATCTGTATAGCGGAATGCATTCACTCATTAACATGGAGACATCGTGAAAAAGATTAATATCGGATTAACGGATGAACAGCGGAATGGTGTCATCGACTTGCTTAATGTAGTTGTCGCTGACGCTTATTTGTTGATTGTTAAAACCAAGAAATATCACTGGGATGTAATTGGACCACAGTTCATGACATTGCACAAAGTCTGGGAAGAGCAGTATCAGATACTGTCCGATGCGGTCGATGCGGCGGCGGAGCGAGTTCGGCAATTGGGCGGCTACCCAGTGGGAACTCTTCAAGGATTTTTGGAGCTGACTACGATCGAAGAACATCCTGGAGATATTCCGTCTGCAACGCTGATGCTAGAACGGCTGGTCGGCGACCATGAGTCCATTATTCGTAATTTGCGGAATGCAACCGAT
>JAYVUU010000104.1:0-15347 GCA_043787635.1 Synechococcales cyanobacterium
CAGCCTCAGTTGTCATTGACAGTATATCTTCAAGTCTAACCATCAGTTGATGTGAACAGTTAGAGAATTGGCAGAAAAATTCGTTATCCTAGGAGAAGCTTTTCCAGTCTGCCTGTATGCCAGAGTTTCAGAATTACTTGAACGCGATCGATCGCCACTATGCCCAGTGGTGGAAGTTGTACACGTTGACGGATGCGGAAGGGAAGCAAACGCAAGAATCTGCGCCGTTGTTTGAGTTTGGGTTCATGGCGCAGACGATCGTACCGAAAGATGGACTTGAGCGGAGCGACCGGGTTCGGGGAAATTGACAGCGTTGGCGCGGTTGATATTGGATTTGGTGAAGGGTCAACAGATTCCGGTTTTGGTGGAGTTACGATCGTACCAATCTTCTATTCTTGAATTGATTCGGTCGGCGTTTAAACGGCATGATTTGGGGAGGTGTTTCGGGTGTTTACGCGGGGGGTATGAGCAGCAGGTGACGCAGGATATGGTGTTGGAGAGCCATGAAAAGATCGGTAATGGTGCTATTTTTGGAAGATTGCTAGAATCAACCTATCCTTGACGAGGCGGAATCATGATACTAGAAGACTATTTTGAATTTATTTCTGTCGATGAAATTCGCCTTAAGGGGCATCGCATTGGCATTGAAGACGTGGTGAATTATTATCTACAGGGCTATTCCCCGGAACAAATTCAATTAGAATTGCCTTCCTTAAACTTAGAAAAGATTTATGTAACCATCACTTATTATCTCCATCATTCCACTGAAATTGATGCCTACATGTTGCGATTAGAACAATGGCGTGAACAGGAATATCAAAAATGGGCGTTAGAAAGTTCGCCGATGATCGATCGTCTCCGACAACTCAAACAAGAACGTGAACAATTACTTCTCAATCTAGTGTGAGCAGTGGTGAAATGACTCAATCAACAGCAAAAGTCAGGTTTCTATTGGACGAAAATCTATCGCCGAAATTTCAGGCAGCAGTTCTGAGGCAAAATCCCAAAATTGATATTTTACGAGTTGGGAATTCTGGTGCGCCTAATTTTGGGACATTAGATCCGGCTTTGTTGGATTACTTAGAAATCACTCAACGGATTCTTGTGACGTATGATCGAAAGAGTATGCCGGGGCATCTTGAAGACCATTGGGAAAAAGGCGGACATATTTGGGGAATTCTTTGGTTGAAGCCAGGAAGTTCGCTGAATAGTTGGGTGAATACGATCGTTTTGATTTGGGAAGCAAGTGAGGTCAATGAATGGTGTGATCGGCTTGCTTGGATTCCTTTCTAGAATATGATCGGAGCTAACCTATCAATTATTCGCTATTCTAGAGAATAATTTTGGCTGCCCTACGGTTTATTTAATGCGGGACGACTTTTCTCAAAAAACGATAGAGACTTTAGCAAAGCGTGTCGGCTGCCGATGCTCCAATCCGGGATGCCGTAAATTGGCAAGTGGTCCCCATGAAGAGGTGAATAAATCGGTCAATATTGGTGTTGCAGCGCATATCACCGCAGCGGCTTCAGGTGGTAAACGTTATGATGCTAGCCGTTCATCTGAGCAGCGGAAGTCGATCGAGAATGGGATTTGGCTATGTCAGAACTGTGGCAAGCTGATCGATAGTGATGAGCAGAAGTATCCGGTTACGCTTTTGTTGAACTGGAAGCGTGAGACGGAAGAACAGGCAGGCTTAGAAATTGAAAACGCAATGCCACAAGTTTCTGGTTACAGTTCATCGAAGTTTGATGATTATCTAAGCCACTTAGTAGACACGCCCCAAAGTTGGTGGTTGGATGCTATCGACGACTCTACCTGGTATGAATTTGAGTTATTTACGCAGGTTCAGGAAAACTCCAAGCAGACAGGAGCAGAGAAACCGAAAGAGTTAACGAAGCCGCTCTTGCAGGCGATCGATAATGTTCAGAAGCGGGCAATTTTGATTACTGGAGCACCGGGAGCCGGGAAATCAACCTTTCTCGAAAAACTTGCCATCGAAGCTGCACGTAAAGCGCAGAGAGATCACGATGCACCTATCCCAGTTTTGGTGGAATTGAAAGACTATGACTCATCGGGTGAACAGTCAGGAATCAAAGGTCTGATTCAATCGGTGCTGGAAAGCTATGATCCATTCTTAGATCTCGAAGCAACGAAGCAACTTCTTCAAGGCAAAGGCAGGACAATCCTTCTGTTAATCGATGGCTGGAATGAGTTATCAGATAAACAAGCAAAGTCTAAAATCAAGACATTTTGCAAGCCCCATTGTGTAATTGTAACGAGCCGAAATACTGGGGATTACTGGGAAATCCAACAGAAATTTGAGATTCAGCCGCTATCACGCAGCGACGTTGAGCGTTTCTTTGATAAAAAATTGCCCACCAATACCGAGCGACAGCAGTTACGGGAATTGGTCGATCGAGTTAGGGATTTTGGACAAACGCCGTTAATGGTGTGGATGCTCTACAGTATTTTCCAAGATATAGGTTCAACTCCAGAAACCCGTGGTGATGTGTATCGTGAATTTACAAGGCTTTATTCGGAACGCGCTAAGGAAGGAATTGATCTCAACGATGCACGGAAATTACTGGGAAAGCTGGCTTTCGAGATGATGCGATCGCCCAATTCTGAAGATCTCACCGATTTCCGTCTTAAAGTTTCTGAAGTGGAAGCTGAGGATATTCTTGGATCGGAAGCAGAACTTAACCGAATGCTTAATCATTTGCTCAAGCAGCAGGGAAAGCTGGGAAATCGTGAGATTAGTTTTTGTCACCAGTCGCTTCAGGAATACTACGCCGCTGAGTATTTACGCAAGGAATTAAATCAGAATCTAGACTGGCTAAAAAAACAGGCTGGAAAAGGATATTCTTGGTTTCAGACCCATTATTTGAATTATCTGAAATGGACAGAGCCGATCGCGCTCATGTTAGGACTTCCAGAAATTAATCAAGATTTAGCCTCACAAATAGTAGAGCAGGCTTTGGCGGTGGATTTGATGTTGGGGGCGCGGTTGGCGGGGGAAGTGCGATCGGGGTTTCAGGAGAAGACGATCGGGCTAGTTAAAAATGCAGAATTACCAACTCATTTAAAGCCACCTGAATGGATGAAAATTGAGTTATTAGGCATTACAAGATCTGATTATGCCGTCCCCTTCCTCAATCACATTATTTTTGAGTCTAATGATCATTCTGAGTTTGCTTCAAGTGCGGCTTGGGAATTAAGACACATGTCATCTCATCTTGTAGTGCCAATCTTAGAGAAAGCATTTCAAGAAAAAGGAAAATTTGTTAAATATCGAGTAATTGAGGCATTAATAGAAATTAATTTTGACTCGGCAGTATCGCTGGCTCTATCTGAAGATGACGCGGAGACAAGGTACCATGCTATGCATGAAATTTTCAAATTTTGCACTGAAGATTCTGTAATAAGTATTGTTCATCTTATAGCTCTTTCAAAAAGAAATCTAAAAATACTCCAGCCTAAACCAATCAAATATAGAGCAGATGGTTTGAAAGATTTGACAGTAGAAGATACAGCATTTGAATTTGAAAGAAATACTATGAGTTTCGGGACTCGTTTCATTAAGAACATGCCATTAGACATCATTAATCCAGCCTTGCTAAGATGTATTGAGGATTCTGAAGATGACAGCAAAATCATTGCTCTGGAGATCTTGGGAGAGTTAAATCAAGGCAATCAGCCCATTGCCGAATTAATTTCTGAGAGGATTTTCGAGTTTGAATTCGATGCTTGTGTCTCGGCGTTGGAGTGTGTAGAAAAAATTCAGCAAGAACCACCATTTTTTTATGATGATGTACTAGATGAAGACGCAAAAGGAATGCAAATTCTTGCCTTAAAATCTCGCTTAATCAATGAAAATGGATTCCCAACAGGGAGAGTTAATGCTATTCCAGAGATTTCTTACCTAGAAAATGAAATCTCAGACTGGTTAATTTCATGGATTTTGAAAATGTTAGATGCTTCAACCATTGAGACTTCTAGTTATACAGCTACAAAAATCGTGGAAATAGCTAAGCATTTTCCTAGCCAGAAAAGTCGTTTGAATATCACCATCCCTAAAGTACTTGAATTATTCAGGAAGTCAGAAGGATATACTCAAGGTTACTTTGCTCAAGTTTTAGGGATTTTAGGATTGCCGGGTGATCAAGAAATTTGTCAAGCATTGATTAGTACAATTACAGAAGGAACACCAACAAATTTCTCGCATGAAATCTTATGTGCAATCGGTTGTCTTCAATGCCACGGTGCGTCATCAATACTATTAAATCAATTAAATAACATAGTCAATGTTGATCCTCTTCTAAGATATTCCGTCTTAGAAATCTTGCCAAATGTTCAGAGTTCTGCGATGACCCTTCCTGATCTGTGGAAATTGATTGATTCTAATGTGGGTGAGATAGAAATTTCTATTTTTAAAACTATTCAAACAATCCAAGCCACCTGCAAATTCTACAACTACGAAATCTACCAAAATGCGATCGATCGACCAGCCACAGCCAGAGCAAGAGGAACCCCTGAAGTCCTTGCTGGAATCGAACAAAAACTTACTAAAATAGACCAAAGGACAAAACAAATGGCAGACCAACCCAAAAATGACTTCACTAACGCAACCTTTAGTGCTCCTGTCAACTTCGGCAACAATAATCAAGGTAACTTCATTGGAACCCAAAATAACTATACGCTCACGCCAGAAATAGAATTAGCAATCGCCGATCTCAAAACCCTTATCACCAATCTCAAAACCCAACATCCCAACATCACCACCGAAACTCAAGCCCTCGAAATCATCGACGTAGAATTTACCGAAATCAAACGCAACCCCAGCCACAAACTCACCACCCTCCGCCAACAAATCCTTAACCCCGAACGCCATCTCCAGGCCATCAAAGCCACCGCCGCTGAAGTCACCAAACATTATCTCGAAGAAAGTATTTGGGCCAAAGCGATCGTCACCTACCTCGATAAATTTAGAGAAACCCCCGAAAAAGGAGCTTAACCCATGGTCTCACCCCAACTCATAGCAACCCTCAACAAACTCTCCCCCGATCTCCAATCCGAAATCCTCCACTACGCCGAATACCTCGCCAGCAGACAAACTGACAAACAACAGCCAGAACTCCCACCCAAGAAATATCGCCAAGCCGGAGCCATGAAAGGCATGTTCACCATGTCCGACGACTTCGACGAACCCCTAGAAGACCTTAAGGATTACATGTAAATGACCATTCTCCTCGACACCCACATTCTCATCTGGTTTCTCAACAACGAAGCTCAACTTCCCCTCAAAACCCGTAACCTAATCGAAACCTCGCCCACCGTCTTTGTTAGCATCGGCTCCCTCTGGGAAATCGCCATCAAAGCCAACATCGGCAAACTCACACTATCCTTCCCATTCAATACGATCGAACCCACCCTCAAAACCCAAGGCATCACCCAACTCCCCATCACCTTCAACGACCTCGAAATCTATCTCAATCTCCCGTTGCATCACCGTGATCCATTTGACCGAATCCTGATAGCCCAAGCCATGAACCACAATTTAATCTTCATCAGCAAAGACACCCAACTCACGCAATACAACATTCAGTGTCAATGGGATTAGACTTCATAAAATATACGATCGCCTCAATGGGAAAACATCCTAAATATCAAACGCCTCTACAACGGCAGCAAAGAAGCAACCCTTAAACTCGGTGAACATTTTGCTCAAGAAAACCCCTGGGGTAAAGCGATGACCTCCGGTCGGTCGTAAACCATCGTCGCCCTCCTCGACAAATTCAGCGAAACACCCGACAAAGGAGCCTAAATCTTTAATAAAAAAACCTCAACCGAAGTCGAGGTCATCATCAGGGTGCATCTACCATTCCTCTATACCCCAAGGGAAAGACCCCATCCGGACAGAACAAGATCTTCTCATGTCCAGATTCAGCAGTGGACTACGACGATCGTTTTCGGGGTGGAGATTTTTGACCCGATCGCGCCTCACCTGAACGACCGCGATCGCCGGGTCTATCCTGCTTTACAATGCCAAACGCTGTATTATAAATTTTCTCATTTGTCGCCGCCGACTGAAATAGGTCCACGATCGGGTTTGGATAGTCCACGCCCAGCCGCACCCCAAACCCAGTTTGTTCCGTCGCATTCAACTTTGATACATCATGAATTTTCGTGCCCGGTACTTGAGCTAATTCCGGCAACCAATGTCGCGCATAATCACCTTGGGGATCATAATCTCGCGACTGTTTTGTGATGTTAAAAAATCGGAATCCTCGCGCATCATTGCCCACGCCCGCCGTATAGTTCCAATTTCCCCAATTACTACAGGGATCATAATCAATCAATACCGACTCAAAATACTCCGCACCCATGCGCCAATCAATACCCAAATTCTTAGTCAAAAAACTTCCAACATTCTGTCGCCCACGATTAGACATATAGCCCGTCGTCGCCAATTCGCGCATGTTTGCATCCACCAACGGAAACCCCGTCAACCCATCACGCCACAGCTCAAAGCGCTTCCAGTCTTGTTTCCACGGGATAGGTACCCCTTGTAAACCCCGAACTTTAAAGATTTTTGCGCCATGTTTCCCACTCACCAATCGGAAATAGTCGCGCCACAGCAATTCAAAAATTAGCCAATAGGTAGAATCATTTTTCACCCGCTTTTCTTCATAGTCGTCTACCTGCCAATACAAATAACGCGGCGACAAACAGCCCAATGCTAACCATGGCGAAAACTTTGATGAATCATCCGGATTCAGCATTCCATTTCGCGTTTCTTTATACACCTTCAGCCGATCGCGTTTCCAAATATACTCATTCACCCGATCGATTCCCGCCGTTTCTCCGCCCCGAAACTCGATTTGTTGACGAGAATCTTTTTCGGGACTGGTTAAGCCAAAGTGTTGTAATGTCGGAATCTCGCCAGTATGAACGACATCCGGCAGCGCAGCTAATCGCTGTGGGGATGGCAATAGTGTATTCACTGTCGATTCTTTTTCGACCTGTTTGCGAAAACTTGTAAACAGTTCCGGCAATTCACTAACCGCAAAGGGCAAATCGTCTCGGTGATATAGAGTATGTCCCCAGAATTTCTTAATTGGAATCTTCACTAACTCCAATGCAGTTGTTAATGCCGACTCCACTGATAATTCTTCCGTTGTCACTTCTTCATAGAAATAAACGGACGATACTTCGAGTTCTTGAGCGAGCTTTGCCACTTCGAGTTCAGGCCTTCCCGATCGCACTACCAAGTCACTACCAAGCGATCGTAATGAAGCCCGTAAATCTGCTACGGATTCTAATAAAAACTGTGCCCGAAATGCTCCGGTCTTTGCAAACCCAAACGGTGTTTTCCCAAATTGTCGATCGTCGAAACAGTACACCGGAATAATTTTCGCCCCAGACTTTGCCGCCTTGCACAGCGGTTCGTGGTCATGAATCCGCAAATCATTACGGTACCAAAGAATAATTCGTTTCTCAGCCATGAAGATTTCCGCGCTACTAATACTCAAATTTAATTTAAAAACGATCGCATCTATCAGATACGATCGCTCACACCGCCCTAAGTTGCAGTTCAGTTGCTAGAAAGCACTCGTCAATGGACCCGAAACAATATTTTGGGCAAACTGCAATGCGAATATTGCCAACATTGACGAAATATCAAACCCACCCAGCGGTGGAATAATCGACCGAAACAAATTCAAGTATGGATCAGTCAACTGAGCCATCGCTTCAAACGGCTGATCAGACCAATTAATACTGGGGAACCATGTCAAAAGAACGCGAATCAGTAAAATGGTGCTGTAGATGCCCAAAAAGGAAGAGATAATGGTTGTGGGACTCAAACTCGATGACATTGTGCGCTCCTCAAATTAAATCTATTGGTCAGACTATACGGTTGCTATTTTAACAAGTCTCCCACACTTCCGATAAATCTGGACCCACCCCAGAATTAAGGATTACCCACCTTTAGATTCACCTGTCATCAGTCCCAGTCCGATCGGCTCGTTCCCCTCACCCGATGCCAGTCCTTCTTTAGATGAGCCACCCGTACCGACTCGCTTCAGTTGATCCCGCACATCATCTATCGCATCATTCAACTGAGCAATCTTATCTTCCAAACCCCGACGAGCAGTCTCGGAATTGGCTAACTCTCGATCCTCTTGGTTCACCGGAGCCGATCGCAGGGGGCGCTTCGTAGCAGGTTTCACCTCCGGCAACCGATCGTTCTTCTCGACCACCACCTGATCATCCGGCAATCGCTTCGTCAAAATAGATCCCAACACTCCACCCACAACGCCCCCAACTACAGCGCCGAGGAGAAATCCAGTAGAAAAATTATCTTGTTGACTCATAGCTCATCCACCTGATGACAGTATTCCTGGAAAATATGGGCCGCTCAACGCCTAAATAAACGTCTAAGTGCCAAAGGTTCGATCGCCCGCATCGCCTAACCCTGGGACAATGTAGCCCTGTTCGTTCAGTGTCTCATCGATCGCGGCTGTAAAAATGGTCAAGCTTGGATAGGTCACACTTAACTTTTGCAAGGCTGCATGGGCCGCGACCACCGACACAACCCGCACATTACTGGGATCAATGCCACGAGCCGTCAGTTCATCCATGGCGATCGTCATTGTTCCCCCGGTTGCCAACATCGGATCCGTAATCACAACACGAGTCCGTGGATCGAATTTCTCTGGAAACTTATTTAAATAACATTTAGGCTCAAGCGTCGCCTCATCGCGAACTATTCCCAGATGATAAATCGACGACAGCGGTAGCAATGCCTGCGCGCCGTCCAAAAGACTCAAACCAGCCCGCAAAATCGGCACTACAACAACCGGAATTTCGGCATCAATAAAGGTTGCCGGACAAGGTGCCAGAGGCGTTTGCACCGTCGTGTCCGTCGTCGGCAACCAATCGCGGACTGCTTCGTAGGTCAACCAACGCCCTAACTCTGTCATCGCACTTCTAAACAAAGCCGACGGCGTTCCAGCATTACGAGCAACCCCTAGCCAGTGCTTAATCAGGGGATGGGGTGGAACGTAGACGCGGAGTTGAAGAGTCATAGAAGCTGTTTCAAATAATACGATTCTGAGAGTGAACGCTGGTGTTAAGCACAAACCGACATCATCATACTGTGTCCTGTACAAAACAGGAAAACATCCAATTCTGTTTAATTTATTAAAAGTAGCAACTAATACAAAATTTCACCTTATTTTAAAATATCTATAGTAACGTGCGCTCACGGCAGATACACGATCGAGATACCCCGTTCTACCTTCATTAAAAGACTTCGTATTCGCTGCTAACTTTACGAAATTTGAAGACGCACATGGTTATCTTGAGTGGCTTATGTCGGGCAAACAATATACTTCGGATAGGAACTATTCAGGTAATCTCTTCTATGTCTGAATTCGATCTAGTGTCTTCGTTTAATCCCCCAGCACCAAATCTCTTAGGTGTATTGCTCAGGCCGATTCGCAACTGGATTGACAATGTAGAAATCACCGATCGTGACCGCGCTCATTTACTTTGTAAGCTGATTCCAGCCCAATGTCCATTTGAACGCGATGTCATAGTTCTAGGGCGCAAAGTCGCACATATCCCGCCGATGTGTAAGATTAATCCACTCTACGAGCAGTTTGCGGGATTACGGTTCCGATCGCTCTGTTATTTGGTGGATGTGTGCGGTGAGAGCATCTAGGTGCGCTAATCCATGAAGCTACAATTTACGATCGCAGCGTTTTTAATGCTGTTTGGAGCGGTGGAGTTATTCGAGTGGCTGAAGACCCGATCGTTACCGTTTCCGGTCTTGGTAGTGATGGGTGGGGTGTTGTCGGTGGTGTCAAACTATGGGAAGTTGCCCATCGATCGGCTGCTGGCTCGGTTGCTAAATGGGGGGAGTGATGGTGACTCTTCGAGTTCAGATGGAGAATAAGGCAGCAGTCCGGTAGAGTGGAAAGACTTGGTTTTTTAGTTGTGCGATCGGGTTTGTATGTCTTTTTTACGTCAGATGAGTCTTGTGAATTCCGATGCGTTGAGTCGCTTATTAACGGGGTTAGCGCGTCGTAAGGCTTGGATTTTGGGGACGGCGATCGCGTTAGTCATGAGTTTAGGGCTGGGCGTGATGGACGCATCGGCACTTCTAGAAGACGATCGATATGATGGAGATATCTTTGCGCTCTATGCTGGAAATGGCGCGATCGTGCCGCCTAGAAGTACGTTGCAGAATTCCTTGAAGGCTGGGAAACCGACGGTGGTGGTGTTTTATTTGGACGACAGCGCCGACTGCAAAACCTATGCGTTAACGGTGTCTCGGATTCAGGAGTTTTACGGTCGGGCAATGGATATTTCGGCGATTCGGGTGGATTCATTGCCCGTGAAGGAAACCTATGAACCCAATGAAGCGGGCTATTATTACCGTGGATTCGTGCCGCAAACTGTGATTTTTGACGGTGCGGGTAAGGTTCGATTGGATGAGGTGGGAAACACTGACTATGAACAAATTGATGACACGTTACGATCGGTTTTCAGTTTGGAACCTCGTGATAAATCTGTGGTGTTAACCCGTCAGCGTTTGAATGATGTGAACATTGAAATTACAAAACAAAAGTAATGTAGTGCAACAGTAATGTAGTAGTGATTGGTCAAATCGTTGAATCCTCACAGCCTTCTACTATACTGATAGGCTGGAACGCGCATTGATAGAGAAGTTAGAGGGCAAAGTTCATGGCATCCATTCGGGAACTACACAATCAATTGGTCACAAAAGAACGATCGGCGGTAGAGATCACCCAAGCGTATCTCGATCGTATCCAAGCGGTTGATGACCGAGTTAATAGCTTCCTATTAGTCACCGCCGACCATGCCCTTGCCCAAGCTCAAGCCGTGGATGCCAAAATCGCAGCGGGTGAACCGATCGGACTGCTTGCCGGAATTCCGATCGCCGTCAAAGACAATATATGTACCCAAAACATTCGCACCACCTGCGCCTCTAGAATTCTCGAAAACTTCATTCCGCCCTACGAATCCACCGTCAGCCAAAAGCTCATCGATGCAGGCATGGTGACGATCGGCAAAACTAATATGGACGAGTTTGCCATGGGTGGCTCCACCGAAACCTCGGCGTTCAAAAAGACTGCTAACCCGTGGAACCTCGACTGTGTTCCCGGCGGCTCCTCCGGAGGGTCTGCCGCTGCCGTTTCAGCCGGAGAAGCGCCCGTTTCCCTGGGTTCTGATACAGGCGGATCCATTCGTCAACCTGCGGCATTCTGCGGCATTGTGGGCATGAAGCCGACCTATGGCTTAGTCTCTCGCTATGGTCTAGTCGCCTTTGCTTCATCTTTAGATCAGATCGGACCATTCTCAACCACAGTGGAAGATAGCGCCATACTTTTGGGGGCGATCGCAGGCTATGACGCAAAAGATTCGACCAGCTTAAAATTAGAGGTGCCCGACTACACTCAGTATCTGAAAACCGATCTGAAGGGCAAAAAAGTTGGCGTTATCAAAGAAACCTTTGGCGAAGGACTCGATCCAGAAGTAGCAGCAGCCACGCAGGCCGCCATTGAAAAAATGAAGGAACTCGGTGCCGAAATCATCGACATTTCCTGTCCCCGGTTCCGCTATGGTATCAGCGCCTACTACATCATCGCCCCCTGCGAAGCCTCGGCCAACCTAGCTCGGTACGATGGCGTTCGCTATGGTCGTCGGGTGGAGGATGCAGAAAACTTGTTGGATATGTACAAACGCACGCGGGCGGAAGGCTTTGGGGCAGAAGTGAAGCGGCGGATTATGATCGGAACCTATGCATTGTCGGCGGGTTACTATGATGCGTACTATTTAAAAGCGCAAAAAGTTCGGACCTTAATCAAACAAGACTTTGAAGCAGCATTTGAAAAGGTTGATGTCTTGGTATCGCCCACGTCGCCCACAACGGCGTTCAAACTGGGTGCAAAGCTAGCGGACCCGCTCAGTATGTATCTAGATGATTTGATGACAATTCCAGTCAATATGGCGGGGTTACCGGGATTAAGTTTGCCCTGTGGCTTAGATTCATCGGGAATGCCGATCGGACTTCAAATCATTGGAAATGTATTGCGGGAAGATCAGGTTTTCCATGCTGCCTATGCCTATGAACAGGCGACAACGTGGCATGAGAATATCGCGAAGTTATAAGAATTTTATCCGGCAACGCATTTATGTAAAACCGATCGGTAGGCTTCCCAATGGTCTGTACAAATCTTGGCACATTGGCGATAGACACCAGGCAGAGAGTCCCACAGAACTTTGGCTGGCTCCTTGGAGCAGTCCCCGATAGGACCAGGGAGATTTAGAGTTGAATTTTAGCGGCCTTAGTTTTGTTTTGCCCGCATCAGACGTTAAAATATTGAGCGCTTCGAGAGCCATTTTGCTCCGAGACTCTTACAACATTTCAAAGGTCTTGAACTTATGTCAGACGAACCTGGATTTAGTGAACAACTTGACAAACCGCTGGGCGAAAAACTGTACGAAGGGAAAGCAAAAATTCTCTACGCTACAGACAAATCCGAAGTCTTGCTGACCTATTTTAAGGACGATGCCACAGCCTTTAATGGTCAAAAAAAGGATAGTATTCGCGGCAAAGGTGAAATTAACAACGCCATTTCAGCCCATTTGTTCAAACTGATGGAATCCAGAAATATTCCGACTCATTTTGTTGAAATGCCATCTTCAACTCAAATGCTAGTCAAAGCGGTGACCATTATTCCATTGGAAGTTGTTGTCCGCAACATTGCCGCCGGAAGCTTGTGCAAACAAACAGGGCTGGAATTGGGCAGCAATGTCGAGCCGCCTCTAGTTGAGTTCTACTACAAAGATGATGCTCTGGGCGATCCATTGTTGACGATCGATCGGATTCGACTGATGAACATTGCCAGCGATGATGATGTAAACACGCTGCGAACCATGGCGCTACAAATCAATCAGGTTCTGAAAGAATTCTTCAATCAATGCGGCATTACCCTAGTCGATTTCAAACTGGAATTTGGCCGCGATCGTAGTGGCAAGATCTTACTTGCGGATGAAATTAGCCCTGACACTTGCAGATTATGGATTCAAGGGGAACCTGACCCGAAAAAGCGCGTCCTCGATAAAGATCGCTTCCGTCAGGACATGGGAAATGTTGAAGAAGGATATCAGCAAGTTTTAGAACGCGTGCTGAAAAACTCACTGGTTTAACAATCCATTTCGGTCTAAACCCGTCGGTTTTCTGCCAGACTTTCGACTTACTCCCTTTCCTGATATTGTGAATCGTTAGCCTACGTCATTAAGTAGCTTACTGTCTCGTAGCAATGGTTACGGGGTTAGGTTGAACGGTCTGGTGGAAACAGCAATGCACCACCTAGTCAATGACTTGCTGTTGGTGTGTTTTAGGAGTGAATTGTATTGTGCGTGATCGGCGTTTTTCTCAAGTTTGGTTAGTTCTGTTAGCCACCACTTCGGCGATCGTAATCCCTGAAGTTTATCGCGTGGAGGCATCCACTGGGTCTCAGCTCGGGACCAACGGCACCCAAATTCGACAGTCTCTATTCTCGTCAGAATCCGCTCAAGCCAAACCCGTGGCTCTTGTATCGGTTCCTGAACCGATTGTTCCTGAACCGACTGCGCCGACTGTCAACACCACAGCCTTGCCGACGACAAATGAGTCCGTTTTGGCCCAATCCAGTCAAGACTCCCCGAATCAACTTCAAATCACCCCTGACGGTCCCGTAAAACCTTCAAGTACCCAGTCGATCGAAGCTCCAACCTTAGCCGCTCCCCAAATTACGCCCACCCCAAGCCGTGCGCCGGAACTTCCCATCATTACCGCTCCGCCGGGTAGCCCTGCCCCCGAATCGGAAGCCCGCGTTCTAGTTGGTGAAGTTCTCGTCACGGGAGCGGGTAAGCAAGAACTCGAAGACGAAGTTTACCGCGTCATCAAAACCCGACCGGGGCAAACGGCAACCCGGACTCAGCTTCAAGAAGACATCAATGCTATTTTCGCTACAGGTTTTTTCGCCAACGTACAAGCCGAACCCAAAGACACGTCCCTCGGTGTCCGTGTCACCTTCCAAGTCCAACCCAATCCTATTTTGAACGGGGTCCGGGTGGGGGGTAGTGCCTTAGTTCAACAAAATACCGTCGATGAGATCTTTAAATCTCAGTATGGCAACACCCTTAACTTCCGAGATCTTCAACGCGGCGTTCAGGATCTAACCAAGCGTTATCAAGACCAAGGCTACGTGTTAGCCCAAGTGACTGACCTGCCCAAAGTTGGCGACGATGGCGTGGTGACGTTACAAGTCGCGGAAGGTAACATCGAGAAAATGCGTATTCGCTTCTTCGATAAAGAGGGAAAGGAGCGGTTAGACAAAGACGGTAAGCCCACAGGTCGCACTCGTGATTTTATTGTGCTGCGAGAAATGGAAACCAAGGCCGGGAAAGTCTTTAACCGGAAAACAGCAGAGAAAGACCTCGGTCGTTTGTCGTCCTTAGGACTGTTTGAAGACGTGAAATTGTCGCTGGATCCAGGAGAAGACCCCCGCAATGCGATCGTCAACGTAAACCTCGTCGAACGGAACGCCGGATCCATTGCCGCCGGAGCTGGGATCAGTTCAGCCAGTGGACTGTTTGGAACTATTAGCTACCAACAGCAGAATCTGGGCGGAAACAATCAAAAACTCGGCACAGAGTTTCAACTGGGCGAACGGGAGTTACTGTTCGATGCAAGCTTTTCCGATCCTTGGATTGCGGGCGACCCCTATCGCACCAGCTATACGGTTAACGGGTTTCGTCGTCGCAGTATCTCCTTAATTTATGATGGGGGACAGCAGGTTCGAGTCTCTACAGGTGGGACAAATACTGAAATTGCCCGAATTTTGAGGACCGGATTTGGGGTGAGTTTTGCCCGTCCACTCTCTAAAAATGTCTTTGAACAATCGCCTTGGACTAGCTCCCTCGGAGTCCAGTACCAGAACATTCGTCTCCAAGATAGCGGTGGATCACTAATAAATCCCGCGGCCCCGCAGTTCCGTCGTGATCCCAATACCGGAGTTTATAACATCGCAACAGGCGCAACAGGCGCAGACCTAAGCACCAGCGGCACTAGCCGAGATGATTTGTTAACCGTTCAGCTTGGGTTTGCCCGCGACTTTCGCAACGATGCCCTTCGTCCAACCAGTGGATCTCTGTTGCGATTCAGCACTGAACAATCCGTTCCGGTTGGCAGTGGCAGTATTTTCTTCAACCGTCTACGGGGCAGCTACAGCCAATACATTCCAACTCGTCTCCTGAAATTTTCGCCG
>JAYVUU010000105.1:0-2451 GCA_043787635.1 Synechococcales cyanobacterium
TAGGGAGATTGGGTCTCTGGGTTAGGTGCGGGAACGCTCTTAATTTAAGTCCGATCGCTGAACTAAGAATCTCAGTCACTTTAGTGCTGAGAGTGTCAAGATGAATGAATCGTTATTGCTGAATGGTCGCAATATGAACTCATCTCGTCATCTACTACTATTGAATAAGTGCGATCGTCCAGACATTTTGGCTTACTTCGATCGGGCTTGGCAACTCGAAGATCATCTGTGGCAAAGTCTGGTGGGGGATGCACCCTTCTATCTCAATCCCGATCCATTACGAAATCTATTGATTTTCTATCTAGGTCATTCTGCTGTCTTTTACATTAACAAACTAATTCAGGTAGGGTTATTGCCAAAGCGGCTCAATCCTGATTACGAGGTGATGTTTGAAATCGGGGTTGACCCAGAAAGACCGGATGAGATTGCGGATAAGTTTGCTCAGTTACGCGCTGTTGATGTAGCGTCGGTTTGGCAATATCGCCGGGAAATGTACGCCACGATCGTGGACCTGATCCAGCACACTGACCTCACCTCACCCATCACCCCCAAGCATCCGCTCTGGGCCTTAATGATGGCGATCGAACATCAGTATGTGCATATCGAAACCTCATCGATGTTGATTCGCCAACTTCCGGTTGAAATGCTTAATCGTCCCGATCATTGGCACTATGCACCCGCCAATGGGTATACCCACACCAATCACCTAATCAAAGTCCCTACGGGTATTGTTCACCTAGGCAAACCGCAAGATTCTAGGACCTATGGATGGGATATTGACTACGGCGATCGTACCGTCTCGGTAGAGTCTTTCTTAGTCAGTCAATATCTAATTACCAATGCTGATTTTTTAGAGTTTGTTAAAACGGGAGGCTATGACAATCCAACCTATTGGCAAACTGCGGCATGGCAATGGAAAACACAACACAACATCAAATATCCTAAATTTTGGCTACTCGATCACTCCTCCCAAGCAATCTACAAATATCGAGCATTGTTTGATGAAATTGATATGCCCTTTGACTATCCAGTTGAGGTAAACCATTACGAAGCGATCGCCTATTGTCAGTGGTATGCCGATCGTACAGGTCAACCTACAAGACTGATGACTGAAGCAGAATGGCATCACGTAGCCCATGACATACAGCCGCAGACGCAAACTGTTAGTGACCATAACCTCGACTTGCAATTTGGCTCTCCTAGTCCTGTCGGTCACCTGAAAACCACTAAAAATCAAGTCGGAATTTATGATCTGCGCGGTAATGTCTGGGAGTGGCTTAGTAGTCATCTGACCCCACTATCAGGTTATGAGCCTCATTCCCTATACGAAAACTATTCCGCACTCTATTTCGATACCAAACATTACATGATGGCAGGCGGGTCATGGATTACCTGTGGGACGGGGGCATTGCCCTATTACCGCAATTGGTTTCGTCCTAGTTTTCATCAACATTCTGGATTCCGAATTGTTCAAGATCTTAGTGAATAAGGATTAAAGAAATTGTAAGGTTTGTTTGCTTTTTCGTTAGGTTTGGGGCACGGCGAGCCATGCCCCTACGGTACTCTTTCTTGTATGAATTTGTTGTCTATTTAGGTGACATTGACTCATGAATAAGATTTTTTTAACCGTTATTGAGGGAGCTATTGCCTTTGCAGCGACTAACGTAGATGACCTCATCATTCTGTTGTTATTGTTTTCTCAGGTAAACTCAAGGCTTCGGCCTCACCATATTGTAGGTGGGAGCTATTGGGGATTTACCATGATTGTCGCCCTAAGCTTAGTTGGCTTTTTCGGGGGCTTTTTCATTTCACCTGCTTGGATTGGGTTACTGGGAATTCTGCCGATTCTTCTTGGTCTCAAAAGGCTTGTCTACCGCGAAGACGATGCACAAGCAGAAAACACGATCGCAGACTTTCCTAATCAATCAAATCGCCATCCATTTGTAGCAACGTTGATGCAAATGCTTCATCCCCGATCCTATCAAGTTGCGGTCATCACTCTTGCCAATGGTAGCGACAACATTGGGATTTACGTTCCGCTATTCGCAGCAAAAGATGCGATGGGATTAGGCATTATCCTGATTGTCTTTTACCTGTTTTTAGGAGTGTGGTGCTACGCGGCCTACCGATTCACCCGAAATCCCAAGATTGCTTATGTTTTAACTCGATATGGTCAATCAATTGTGCCGTTTGTTCTGATTGGCTTAGGGCTGTTTATTTTATGGAAAAAAGGGACGTTCAAGTTATTGATGGGAGTTGATGAAAGCTGTTTGCAGCAGTTTCGCAAGCTAATGTTCAAATTTTACAAAGGGACACCGATCGCTTCTCCTCTCCTCATTAGCCAGATCACCCATTCTTTAAGCTCAATTCGGTGACAGCTGCAATCTGGCGCAATCCATCAATCGATTGTGAAGGTTCGATCGGACAATGCGATCGGTCATAAAAATTTAC
>JAYVUU010000106.1:0-6307 GCA_043787635.1 Synechococcales cyanobacterium
AATATGACTGGAAATTCCAAGGCAAAGGCTGCTGTAAAAGCAGAAAAATTTGAGGCTAAAACTCAGGAAGCACTTAAAAACAGCATCCAGAACCCCAGCTATACACCGGGTGGGAATGATAAAGAACTTGAGATGAAAGATCGCAAGTCAGCAAGAGAGATGAAGTCCGAAGCTCAGAGTGCCTTCAAGTAAAATAGATGATGATCGGTTTTGATTGCTCTAATTTGATTGATTTAGATTAAGGGAGCAGAGCCGATCGTAATTTAGACAGTCTTAAAATATAAAAGCGACGGTAGCACTGCCCACAATCGATGATTTGATTGTGGGCAGTATTTTATATTCTGGGAACTTTCATCACCATCATGCTACTTTCTATTCTTTCAGTTAAGATAGTCAATCCTTAAACAAAACATCATTCATTGTTAATGAATGTCGCACTTTTCCATCAACAGAATCATACTAATATTGGAATGATTCTGTTGATGCTAATGGAGAAAATCATACCCGTGGAACTTATGATACACTGACCGTGATTCGCCGCAGAAGCTGTGCAGGTCGGTGTTCTCTGTCACAGAATGAATTAGCTATTGTTCAGTTTAATTGGGATGTAGATCTATGACAAACGCATCAGATAACCTTACAGTAGTTCCTTCTATTAGCGCCTATGGTGTTGCCCGATCGACAATTCAAGGGGAACCCCTAAGCTCTGAAGAACTCAGAAAAATTCATTCTTTTTGGTCTGCCTGTAACTACATTGCAGTCGGAATGATTTACCTGCGTGAGAATCCACTTTTAAAAGAATCCCTCAAATCTGAACACGTCAAAAATCGACTCCTTGGTCACTGGGGAACTAGTCCTGGTCTGAGCTTTATTTATACCCACTGTAATCGGCTAATTAAGAAACATGATCTGAATATGATCTATCTAGCCGGACCGGGACACGGCGCGCCTGGTGTTTTGGCTTCTGTCTATCTAGAAGGAACGTATTCAGAGGTCTTTTCTGATAAAAGTGAAGATACCAATGGACTTCTTAAGTTCTTTCGACAGTTCTCGTTTCCGGGTGGAATCGGCAGCCACTGTACACCGGAAACACCGGGTTCTATTCATGAAGGGGGCGAGCTAGGATATAGCCTTTCTCACGCTTATGGATCGGTCTTGGATAATCCCGATTTGATTAGTGTGGTCATGGTGGGTGATGGTGAAGCCGAGACTGGACCCTTGGCAACCGCGTGGCATTCTAATAAATTTATTAATCCTGAGCGGGATGGGGCAGTGCTGCCGATTCTGCATTTGAATGGGTACAAAATTAATAATCCGACTATTCTGTCTCGTGTCAGTCATAAAGAACTTGAGGATTTGTTTAAGGGCTATGGATACCAGCCCTATTTTGTTGAAGGGAGTGATCCTGAAACAATGCACCAGGCGATCGCCGCAACTCTAGAGCATTGTATTCAAGAGATTCAAAGCATTCAACAGGAAGCCCGCACTGGCGGTCAAGCAACGCGATCGAAATTTCCAATGATTGTCCTACGCACGCCTAAAGGCTGGACGGGACCAAAGGAGGTCGATGGACATCAGGTGGAAGGGTCTTGGCGATCGCATCAAGTTCCCCTCGCGAAGATTCACGAAAATCCATCCCATTTGCGACAGCTCGAAGACTGGATGAAAAGCTACAAGCCTGACGAGCTTTTTGACGGGACGGGGAAACTCATGGCTGAATTCAAAGATTTAGTCCCCACGGGAAATCGTCGTATGGGATCCAATCCCCATGGAAATGGCGGTAAATTACGCCGATCGTTGAAGATGCCAAATCTTCAGGATTACAGTATTGCAGTCTCAAAACCGGGGCAAAATGAACATGAGAATACTAAACCCTTGGGTGAGTTTCTTGCAGCGATCATGAAATTGAATCCCACGAACTTTAGAGTTTTTGGTCCTGATGAAACAACCTCAAATAAATTGAATGCTATTTATGCCGTAAGTAAGAAGCTTTGGATTGACGAATACTTGCCCGAAGATGCCGACGGCGGTGAGCTTTCACCCGATGGGCGAGTGATGGAAATGCTCAGCGAACATACGTTAGAAGGCTGGCTAGAGGGCTATCTACTCACGGGTCGCCATGGCTTTTTCTCCACCTACGAAGCCTTTGTTCATGTGATTGACTCGATGTTTAATCAACATGCCAAATGGTTGGAAAGCTGTAGAAGCTTGGCTTGGCGTGCAGACATTTCATCGCTGAATTTACTGATTACGTCTACTGTCTGGCGACAGGATCACAATGGATTTACCCATCAAGATCCTGGTTTTCTTGATTTAGTGGTGAACAAGAGTCCGTCGGTGACTCGGATTTATTTACCGCCGGATGTGAATTCACTTTTGTCGGTTGCGGACCATTGTTTAAAAAGTAGCAATTACATCAATGTGATTGTTTGTGACAAGCAGCTTCATCTACAGTTCATGGATATGGAGACTGCAACTCAGCACTGTACGAAAGGTCTCGGAATCTGGGGGTGGGCGAGTAATGATGAAGGGGCTGAACCCGATGTTGTGATGGCGACAGCGGGAGATGTGCCCACTCAAGAGGCTTTGGCTGCAACGGCAATGCTACGGAATGAATTTCCTGATTTGAAGATTCGGTTTGTGAATGTTGTTGATTTGTATAAGCTGCAACCCGATACTGAACACCCTCACGGTTTGAGCGATCGTGATTTTGATAGTTTATTTACAGTGGATAAACCCATTATCTTTAATTTCCACGGGTATCCCTGGCTAATTCACCGTCTCACCTATCGACGGACCAACCATCATAATTTGCATGTTCGAGGCTACAAGGAGAAAGGGAGTATTAACACACCGCTGGAATTAGCAATCATTAATAATATCGATCGGTTTAGTTTGGCCATCGATGTCATCGATCGGTGTCCGAAACTTAGAACGATCGGTGCCCATGCGAAGGAGAAATTTAAGAACCAGCAAATTGAATGTCGTCATTATGCCTATGAGCATGGGGTCGATAATCCTGAAGTGATGGACTGGCGATGGAATCTCTAGAGCGTATCCCTAGATACTTGTGCGTGGCTCTCTAGTTCTCCATGGAAATCGCGTCTATGTACATTCTTGTTTTAAATGCTGGATCAAGCAGCCAAAAGATTGCGCTTTATCATCTCAGTTCTCCGATTCCCGATTATGCAGATCCTCTTTGGGAAGCCGTAATTGATTGGGTTCATGATGCGGAGAACTATGAGATTAAAATAACGACCCATACAGGTCAAATTGTTCAAGAAACGATCGCCCAAACCGATCGATCGACCATTCTTGATCAAGTGCTTAATCGATTGTGTTCAGGCTCCACGCAGGTGATTCAAGAATTTAATCAGATTGATGTGGTGGGTCATCGGGTGGTGCATGGAGGACGAGAGTATCAAATGAGTACCGTCATTAATGAGGAGGTAAAAGCCACGATCGATCGGCTAAGTATTTTTGCACCCATTCACAACCCCATTAACTTAGCCGGGATTGTTGCCA
Organism: Synechococcales cyanobacterium; assembly: GCA_043787635.1. Classification (GTDB taxonomy): domain Bacteria; phylum Cyanobacteriota; class Cyanobacteriia; order Leptolyngbyales; family Leptolyngbyaceae; genus JAAFJU01. Next base: position 3,526 of record JAYVUU010000106.1, read on the forward strand.
TAGAGAAAATCCTTGGTGATGTTCCTCAAATTGCAGTGTTTGACACGGCATTCCATAGTCACTTACCTATGGCGACCAAGGTTTATCCCCTGCCCTATGAATGGTTTGAAAAGGGAATTCAGCGCTATGGGTTTCACGGCATTAGTCATCAATACTGTGCAGTTCGATCGGCTAAAATTCTGGGCCGCAATCTTCAAGATCTGCGATTAATTGTTTGTCATTTGGGCAATGGCTGCTCTTTGTCCGCCGTTCGTAAGGGTCAGAGTGTCGATACAACCATGGGATTCACGCCCTTAGAAGGATTAATGATGGGCAGCCGATCGGGAACTATTGATCCTGGAATTCTAGTTCATCTCCTGCGTGAGGAGGATTACACGGTGGGCCGTTTGGATCATTTACTAAATTATGAATCAGGGTTAAAGGGACTCTCTGGTCAATCGGGTGATATGCGAGAGATTGTCTCGGCGATCGCCGCACAGGATGACCGGGCGAAGTTGGCTTTTGAGGTTTATGTTCATCGGCTGCGGGCCAGCATCGGCGCAATGCTAGCAAATTTGGGCGGATTGGATGCCTTAATCTTTACCGCAGGGGTTGGAGAACATCAGCCCTTGGTCCGATCGGCAGTTTGTGATGGATTGAACTTTTTGGGTATTCAAATTGAGCCCGATCGTAATATTGAAGCGGAAGGCGATCGTGATATTTCACCGGAAGACTCTGCCATTAGAGTTCTTGTAATCGAAACTCAAGAGGATTGGGCGATCGCTTTAGAATGTTTTAATCATTCTTGTTTTTCTAAACCCTAACATTTAAACTACTGCATCCGATCGATCGTCCGATATTGAATGGCTTCAGCCACATGGGGAATACCAATTTCAGCATCACCATTCAGATCTGCGATCGTGCGCGATACTTTTAAAATTCGATCGCTGCCCCGCATCGACAATCCCAGTTTTTTAATTGCATTCTCTAACAATGTTCTGGTGCCATCGTCCAACTTGCACCATTCCCGCATGTGCTTACTTTCCATCTCAGCATTACAACGCAAATTTGTATCTTTGAATCGATGCTGCGATCGGCTTCTGGCTGCCTGAACCCGCGCATACACCGAACTCGATTCTTCACCCACGGTATCTTGAACAATTTCTTCTGGTTTCAAACGGTTGACTCGAACTTGTAAATCAATGCGATCCATTAGTGGCCCAGAAAGTTTTGCCCAATATTTTTCACGCACGATCGGAGAACAGGTGCAAGGTTGAATGGAATCGCCATAATAGCCACAGGGACAAGGATTTGTACTGGCGATTAGTGTGAATTGGGCGGGAAACGATACCGATTGTCGAGTCCGCGAAATTGTAACGTGACCGTCTTCGAGGGGTTGCCGCAGGAATTCTAAAACATCCCGTTTAAATTCAGTCAGCTCATCCAAAAACAAAATTCCACGGTGTGATAAAGAAATTTCGCCGGGACGCGGAAAACTGCCACCGCCCACCAACGCCGGACCCGATGCCGAATGGTGTGGACTGCGGAAGGGACGGGTCGCCACGATCGAACCCTTATTTTTTAATAAACCCGCCACTGAATAAATCTGCGTTACTTCCAATGCCTCCTCAAAACTCATCTCCGGCATAATCGACGGCAATCGTCTCGCCAGCATTGTTTTTCCACTTCCCGGCGGTCCCACAAAGATTAAATTATGTCCCCCCGCCGCCGAAATTTCCAACGATCGTCTTGCGTGTGCCTGTCCTTTCACATCTCGCAAATCAAATTCAATGCGCCGCCCTTGAGTCAGCTCCGCCATCCCATCAACCTCGGCAGGACGCACCGATTCCGGAGCATTTAAAAACGCCGCTACTTCTGATAACTGCGTGAAACCATAGACGTTCACCCCTTTCACCACCGCCGCCTCGCGTACATTGTCCGCCGGAATCACCAGATTTTTAATCCCCAATAGTTCCGCCGCCGCCGCGATCGCCAACACCCCCGCCACCGCCCGCAAGGTGCCATCAAGGGATAATTCACCCAAAAACAACGTGTCATCCAGCCCTTCGGTCGGAATCTGCTCTGATGAAGCCAACACCCCCACTGCGATCGGCAGATCGTAGATCGGTCCTTCTTTTCTCAAATCTGCCGGAGTCAAATTAACAATGATTCGCCGCATTGGAAAAGCAAAACTAGAATTCTTAATTGCCGTCTTAACCCTCTCCCGACTTTCCTGAACCGCCGTATCCGGGAGACCCACTACGATCGTGGCTGGCATCCCATTGGATACATCCACCTCCACCCCAACCTTGACGGCATCAATACCAATCAGCGAAGCACTCCAAATTCGAGATAACATGACCAAGATCCTGATTCTTCTGGGGTTGAGCTGACTTAAGAATACCCAAAATTCGTTTCCCGATAACTCCCGTAAACTAGAGACACGTTTCTAAATTCTAAATTCTATGACTCCCCCAGACATCAGCGCTGAAGCCAACCCCACCCTTTTTGGTAAAATTATCCGCAAAGAAATCCCCGTTAATATCGTCTACGAAGATGATCTCTGCCTTGCCTTTCGCGACATCGCCCCCCAAGCCCCAACGCACATCCTGATCATCCCTAAAAAACATATTCCAAAACTCGCAGACGCAACTCCCGAAGACCAGGCAATTCTCGGCCATTTGCTGATTAAAACCAAAGAAATCGCAGTCAGCGAAGGACTGACCAACGGCTATCGCACGGTGATCAATAGCGGCGAAGACGGCGGACAAACCGTGTATCATCTACACATTCATCTGCTGGG
>JAYVUU010000107.1:0-11945 GCA_043787635.1 Synechococcales cyanobacterium
TCTAGGACTAACATTTTTGACCTCCTTTGTTAGTCTTGAGCTAGATCACTCAGCATAAGACCGTCAATCACAAGATACAAGATAGATTGGAGAAGGGGACTGAAGTCCCACGAGTCGCTTATATCCCAGCTCTAAAGAGACAGGGTTTTCCGCTTTCCGGGTTTCTTTTATAAGGACGAGGGTAGAGTTCGTCTTCTATACTTGTTGGAAACACATTGTTTTTTATGTTGCTGTAGAGGCGCTGAGATGATCCCCGCATGGTTAGTTATTGGAATCGTCGCAGTTTTAATTGGGGTTGGCCTGAACCAACTGGTAAAGAGCGATCAACGCTGGTTTTTTAGGTTGCGCCGTCCCGCATGGCTCACGTTTGAATGGGCGATTCCAGTGATTTGGACCAGTATTTTTGTTGCGGCAGCTTGGTCTGCTTATGTGGTGTGGCAAGCGGAACCAGGAAGTTCTCGATCGATCGTTCTGATGACACTCTATGCCCTTTTAGAAGTGGTGACCTTGTCGTACACCTCGATGATGTGCTTCTTCAAAAGGCTTCAAGTCGGTGTAATTTTGGGTGGAACGGGATTTTTTGTAGCGATCGCACTCACCGTTTTAGTCTCACAGGTTTCACAACTCGCTGCACTATTATTGGTGCCTTATTTGTTGTGGAGTCCGATCGGAACCTTTGTCACTTGGCAAATGATGGTGCTTAATCCGGCTGACGCTTAGGTGCCCCGCAACTCGCTATAGTTGTTAGGAGTTTTACAGTAAGGAACCTTGGATCATGTCGCTTTCTGCTTGGGCTGAATGGACCACACCGGGCAATCCGGATTCGCATCGGCTATTGCTACTGGGTTCTGGGGAGTTGGGTCGTGAGGTGGCGATCGAGGCGATGCGGTTAGGAATTGAAGTGGTGGCGGTGGATTCCTATGCAAATGCGCCTGCGATGCAAATTGCCCATCGATCGCGTGTGATTAATATGCTGGACGGCGAGGCATTGCGATCGTTGATTGAATTGGAAAAACCGAGTTTGATTGTGCCCGAAGTTGAGGCGATCGCCACCGACACACTAGTTGAATTAGAACAAGAAGGCTGGAATGTAGTTCCCACTGCCCAAGCGACGTTTCTGACCATGAACCGAGAAGGCATTCGTCGGCTTGCGGGGGAAACTCTAGGACTCAAAACATCGCCGTACCAATTTGCAGATACTCAAGAGGAGTATTTAAAGGCGATTCAAGAAATTGGGCTGCCCTGTGTGGTGAAGCCTGTGATGAGTTCATCAGGTAAAGGTCAAAGCACTATCAAAACAGAGGCAGATATATTGCCTGCTTGGGACTATGCCCACGATAAAGGACGGACTCAGAACGATCGGGTGATTATTGAAGGGTTTGTGACCTTTGAAACCGAGATTACATTATTGACGGTGCGGGCGATTGATGGAACTCATTTTTGTGCGCCGATCGGTCATGTCCAAATCAACGGCGACTACCGCGAATCTTGGCAGCCTTGTCTATTGTCAGACGAGACTTTAAAGCAATGTCAAACAATTGCGGATCAAATTACGGGCGCGCTGGGTGGTTGGGGATTGTTTGGGGTGGAATTGTTCATTGAAGGTTCACCAGATGGAGTCCAGACGGTTTATTTTAGTGAAGTAAGTCCACGTCCCCACGATACGGGAATGGTGACGATGATTAGTCAGAATATGTCAGAGTTTGAATTGCATGTGCGGGCGATCGCGGGATTGCCTATTGGTACAATTGAATTGTTAAGACCAAGTGCATCGTCGGTCATATTAGCGACGGGAAATAGTGATAATCCTGTGTTTTTAGGGGTGAATGAAGCCTTGAAAGTCTCCACTAGCAAACTCCGCATTTTTGGTAAACCGAGATGTCATAAAAACCGTCGGATGGCGGTAGCACTTGCAACGGGAAATACGATTGAGGAGGCTCGCGATCGGGCAATTGCTTGTTCTAGTGCAATTACAATCAAACTAGATTAAGAAGATGTTTGAAAAGTCTGATGTTGTGACAATTGAGATCCGATCCCCCTAAATCCCCCTTTTCAAGGGGGACTATGAAATAAGATTTGCTCTTGTTCCCCCTTTTAGTGAAATTAACTTGCAAGCCCATGCGGGACGTTTAAACGCTAAGTCCCTGCAATTGGTGGAAGGTCGGGCTTATCCCAACCTTGGCATTCACCTTGGAACAGCAATCATTCTTAGTGCAATTAGAAACAAAGCTACAAGGCAAGACTAAGAGCGCTTGCGGTTACGCACTTGCAAATCATGTTTAGAGAGCGACCCATCACAACGATCGGGCGTTTAGCTAAAGGTCTCAATGATTTTCCGATCGGGATAGCTAAGGAACAAGTATTTAATAGGACTAGCATTTTCAATTAAGACGTTGAATGCTCAAAATCTTCGCGTTGGGTTTAGGACACGGCAAGCCATGTCCCTACAGATCTGGGTTCTAATTATCGTAGGGACATGGCAGGTTATATCCCTACAAATCCGCATTCCAATTACCGTAGGGGCATGGCTCGCCGTGCTCACTCGCTCACCTGAGAGACTGATAATTCTAAAATTTAAAGCAAATACGATCGGCGATTCTGATAATTTTGTGCTACTGTACAGCATGAACGAGTTGGGCATGTAGCTCAGGGGATAGAGCATCAGGTTCCGGTCCTGAGGGTCGCAGGTTCGATTCCTGCCATGCTCGTTCAGCAAAACCTCTAGAGACATATGCATCTTTAGAGGTTTGTTTTTTCTATTAACTAGAATCTTACAGATCCCTCGTAAATCATTTTGTGATTTCTAACAAAGCTCGCCAAATACTTCAACGTAGGTATCGTAATCCTCATCGCTGAAACAAACGAAACTTACACCATCAATGTTTGCGCCATCTTTCCCTAGAAATTCGATCGTCGTACCGATCGCAATCCTTGCTGCTTGGTCCACTGGAAATCCATAGACCCCACAGCTAATCGCCGGAAACGCAATTGTCTTGAGGTTGTGAACTAAAGCAAGCTTTAAACATTCGGCATAGCACGACCTGAGAGCGTCCGACTCTCCCGACTTGCCATCGTTCCAAACGGGACCAACCGTGTGAATAATCCACTGCGCCGGAAGGTTGTACCCACTCGTAATTTTTGCCTCTCCAGTCTTACAACCCCCAAGCGATCGACATTCAGCCAACAACTGCGGTCCCGCCCCTCGGCGAATCGCGCCATCCACACCGCCGCCGCCGAGAAGACTGCTATTTGCGGCATTAACAATTGCATCCGTCGCAAGTTTTGTAATATCACCCTGCAAAATCCCCAACTTCTCTAACATTATTTAGCGCCCTTAATTGAAATATCCACAGCCTTCACCGATTGATTCAGAGTGCTTAGGGCTGGGACGATCGCCTTCCCATTACCTACGACCATCGTTACCAGTTGCGACGGCTTAATATTACGGGCAGCAGCCTGCTGAATATCCTGAATGGTGGTAGCGGCGACGGCTTTTTGGTATTGGAATAGATAATCCTTGGGATAGCTGAAATATTCGTAACGCATCACGCGAGATAACACTTTGCTCGGATCGTCAAAGTTAAACACAAAGGAATTGATTACCGAATCCTTAGCCCGCTGTAACTCGTCTTGGCTCACAGGTTCAGTGCGAATCCGATCGATTTCCTTCAAAACCCCGCGAATAAATGGCACCGTGGATTCAGATTTCGTATCGCCCCCCGCCACAAAAATTCCTGGATAGTCAAACTGCGGACTCCAAGCAGCATAGACACTATACGCCAGCCCTTGACGCGATCGGACTTCATTAAACAATCGCCCCCCGAATCCGCTCAAAATATCGTTCATCACCGACAACGCAGGATAGTCTCGATCGATGACCTTACCGCCAAGATGACCGATTTGGATGGAACTTTGGGTGAGTTCGGGTTTACTCGCGAAGAAGATGCCCGCGCTTTCAGCTTGTTGGACTGGGGCACTTTGAACAGGCTGCGACGGGGTTGTGGATTTAAAATTGCCAAATTTTGCCTCGATCGTTTTTCTCATTTCCGCTGGGTTAATGTCGCCAACAATGCCGAGAATGAAGTTTTCGGGCTGGAACTGGGTTTGATAAAACCGTTGCAGGTCAGCTTGGGTAATACTGTCGATCGTCCCATATTCCACCGTGCGGGCGTAGGGACTGGTTCCGCCGTAAATCAATTTGCGAAATTCACGACTCAGAATTCCGTTGGCTTGATCATTGCGTCGTGCAATTGCGCCTCGGATTTGAAATTTGGTTAGGTCTATCTTGTCTTGAGGAAGGGCTGGACGTTGAACCAGTTCAGCGAATAGGTCAAAAACTTGAGGCAGATCGTCCGACAGACTGCTAAAGCTCACATTGCCAGAGTTGACGTTGATCCCGGATTCAATCGAGGCAGCTTTTTGTTCTAGGAACTCATTGAGGGCATTCGCCGGAGTGTTCACTGTGCCGCCCGATCGGATGACTGTCCCAGTTAAAGAAGCCAATCCAGTCCGATCGGATTGCTCATTGCGGCTTCCGGTGCGAACCATCAGATTTCCACTGACCAAAGGAAGCTCGTGGTCTTCCATTAAGAAAACCGTCATACCGTTTTTGAGTTTGAACTGCTCATAGGGCGGAAGCTTCAGTTCAGGCAAGGGTTTGAACGTTATTTCGTCAAAGTGCTTGGGAGTAGAGGCGATCGCAGGTCGCACCGCAAGCAGGACCAACACCAAAGGAATAAGGACAAAACAAAACACCAACGTGAGGGTTTTGGGGGTAATGGAAATACTGCGATTTTGCATGGTGAATGACGGCTTAGCCAATCCTAGTCTCTTGTGCTTTTTCATTAGTGATGTCCTCTTATCAGTGATTTTCTAACCCCGATCGCGGACAATTTCGCCGATCGTCTTGTTCTCTGGTCTAAAAGTGGAATTCGCGACCCGCTGAATATCCGCAGGCGTTATGGCACTGATGGCATCCAGTTGATTAAACAGATTGCGCCAGGTTCCAGTTTTGACTTGATACTCAACCAGAGCCGAAGCCATGCCGCTATTGGAGGAGAGCGATCGGAGTAACCCCGCACGGGCATTGGTTTTGATGCGATCGAGTTCGGTCTGGGTGACGGGATCTGTCTTTAATCGCTGGATTTCGGTTTGGATTGCCGCTTGAATCTCGTCTACCGTATGTCCCGGTGCCGACAGGGCATAAAACATAATCAGATTTGGAAATTTATCGCCGGGGAATCCGTTAAAACCTTCTGCCGTGAGGGCAATTTTTTTGGATTCAACCAAAGATTTATAGAGGCGGGAGGTGCGACCATCGCTGAGTAATGAGGCAATGGCTTCGTAGGTGGCGTTGTCGGGATGGCTCAAAGCTGGGCGGTGATAGCCTTCCAGATAAATAGGCTCGGAGGGCAGACTGAGTTTGACGGTCCGAGTTTCAGTTTGTTCTGGTTCGATCGGCAGTGTTCGATCGACGTTTTGCGCCACCGCTTTGGCTTTAAATCGCCCGAAATAGGTTTCAGCCAGGGTTTTTACTTCGCTAGGGTTTACGTCACCCACGATCGAAATGGTGATGTTATCTGGCGTGTAGTAGCGATCGAAAAAGGCTCGAATATCCGCCCGATCCATAGAGTCAATGTCTTTCGCATAGCCCGCGACGGGTTGACGATAGGGGTGAACTTTAAAAGCAGCCGGAAGATACTCTTCGATCAGTTTTCCGATGGGAGAATTATCAATCCGCATCCGCCGTTCTTCTTGAATGACAGATTTTTCCTTGAAGAATTCTCGCAAAATTGGATCCAAGAACCGATCGGACTCTAATGACATCCACAGTTCAAGTTTATTCGATGGAAAACTAAAGAAATAATTAGTCGCATCCGCCGCCGTGGTTGCATTTAGACCCACCCCGCCCGATCGTTCAATAATTTGTCCAAATTCATTCTGTTTTGAAACATTCAAAAGTTCTGCATCTAATGCCGTGAATTCTGCTTGCAGCGTTTCAACTTTAGCGGGATTGTTCGATTTTTTGGCTGCTTTTAACGTTTCCCAGAGCTTATCTTGACGATCGAGCAACACCTTTTCCTTAGCAAAATCTTGGGTGCCAATGCGAGTAGTGCCCTTGAAGGCCAGATGCTCTAGAAAGTGAGAAATCCCTGTTTTTCCTGGATCCTCATCGGCTCCGCCCACGTCTACATAGGTTCTAAAGGAAATGACCGGGGCATTGTGACGTTCTAGAACGATGAATTTCATGCCATTGGAAAGCTGAAATTCGCTGATATTTTTGACGACCCGATCGAGGTAGGGCTGAACAGATGTTTTAGGCGTAATAGCAGGCGTTGCACGTTTCAGCGTTTGACTTTGTGCCAATGCCGGGGATGCGATCGTCATTCCGATGAGAATGGCGCTAAGTAATGCGACCAATCGAGTTGCCAACTTGTTAACGAGCCTAGCCATAAGTTCTCCTGCCTTGAAAATTTCTTGCTAGCTTCAACCGATCGGCTATTTACGGCGCGATCGGGTCAAGACTGACAATCACTCTTTCCAGAATAGGAGGGAATTGAGTTTTGTGGGGCATCGGGCTTAAAAGCTGCCAAGTTTGCCAAAAAGAAGCGTCTCCACCTTGGCCTACCCGGCTACGATCGCTGAAAAAATAGTTTCTTCTAGCCGATCGAGCGCCTCATTAAATTCATCATTGACAATCTGTACATCAAACTCGTTAGCCGCATCAATTTCAGCCTTAGCCCGTTGAAGCCGCCGATCAATCGAATCATCAGAGTCTTGACCTCGACCTCGAATCCGGCTTTCCAGTTCCTGAATAGAAGGGGGCAGGATAAAAATTCGGGTGGCTTCGGGAAAGCTGAGACGGACTTGCCTTGCGCCTTCGAGTTCAATTTCTAAAATGACCCATTCGCCCGCTGCCAGTCGCTTTTCAACCGATCGTTTTGGCGTTCCATAGCAGTTGTTCGCAAATTCAGCCCATTCGATAAATTCGTTTTCGATCACCATCAAATCGAACTGCTGTCGGGTGATGAAATAATAATTTATGCCGTCTGTCTCTCCCGTGCGTGGCGATCGGGTGGTTGCAGAGATAGAGAGTTTGAGTTCTGGATGGCGCTTTAGCAACGCTTGGAGCAGCATACCTTTTCCCACACCACTGGGTCCGGTTAGAACAATCAATCGTCCTGAGTTTTGGGAATCGGGGGCTTGATGGTATGAGGTCAGATGCTCGGTGTTGCTCAATTCTGTGGCGATCGTGTTACCCATGATGCTCCTTTACCGAAAAATTGGGTCTAAAGCCCCGCCATCTTAGAGCGGCTTTCAAAATCTTTTGCGGGAACTTTAGACAACACCATAGCATCTTGCGACAAAGCTACTATCCTGGGAGTAGACAAAGGATAAAAATATGCTGTCTACTCCCAGTCACACCTGTCGGTCTGGCTAGGGTACGGTAGGGCATATCGCGGAACCTGTGGGCCAGACTCATGCCGCCAACGTGGCGATCAGACCGCTACGTTGGCGGGTGCAAACCTGTCGGAGCAAGTCAGATCGAAAAACTAAGAATCTCAGTCACTTTAGTGCTGAGAGTGTCAATGAATCGCGATCGATCCTGATCAACGATTTGTTCGCTATGCTAGATAAATAATCTGGTATTATCCTGGGCTTCTTGACATGACTTTGACCAAGCGGGCGATCGTTCTAGGAACCACTGTAATCGCCATAACGGCAGTGACCATATCGCTTGCAGGTGTCCATTTTTCTCGCGGCGCTTCACTTTTGAAGAATACGCCGAAAGATTTGGTGGATGAGGTGTGGCAGGTGATCGATAATTCCTATGTGGATGGGACATTCAATCAAACGGATTGGCGATCGGTGCGGCGGGATTACATCGGGCGCGAATATGCGGATAAGAATCAGGCATATCTGGCGATTCGGGAGATGCTCAAGCGGTTGAACGATCCCTACACTCGATTTATGGACCCTCAAGAATTCAAAAACATGAAGGTTGAGACCTCCGGCGAACTAATTGGGGTGGGCATTCAGCTTGCCGCAGATGAGAAAACAAAAAAATTGACGGTGATCTCCCCCATCGAAGGGAGTCCAGCCTCAAAAGCCGGGGTTATGTCCAAAGACATTATCATTAAAATCAACGATAAATCTACAGAAGGGATGGACGTAAATCAAGCGGTGGTTCTTATTCGGGGTGAATCCGGTACGTCGGTAAAGCTCACGATGCAACGTGGGACGGACATTATCGATTACAACCTGAAACGCGGTCGGATTGAGCTACATCCTGTGAGTTCAAATGTGCAAAAAACAGCGGCAGGTGACACCGGTTACATTCGTCTGCGGCAGTTTAGCGCGCCTGCGGTCAAGGAGATGCGTGAAGCTATTCGGAATTTAGAAAAGCAAAATGTGGCGGGCTATGTTCTAGATTTACGATCGAATCCTGGTGGACTGTTGACGGCGAGTGTAGAAATTAGTCGGATGTTGATTAAGGACGGCACCATTGTCTCGACGGTGAATCGCCAAGGCGGGTCCGATCGGCAGTCGGCGAACAATTCGGCACTGACCGATAAGCCTGTGGTGGTTCTAGTCGATGGTGGATCTGCAAGTGCCAGTGAAATTGTATCCGGGGCACTGCAAGATCGTAAGCGGGCCAAGATTGTCGGCATTAAAACGTTTGGCAAAGGACTTGTGCAGTCGGTGAGAGAACTGGGGGATAACGAATCTGGACTTGCGGTGACCATTGCAAAATATCTGACTCCCAACGGGCGCGATATTAACAAGCATGGCATTGATCCTGATGTGGAAGTCAAACTCACGGAGCCGCAACAAAAAGAACTTCAACGCGATCGGGACAAAATAGGAACAACTGCCGATCCGCAGTTTGCCAAAGCAATTCAGGTTTTATCTGAAGAAATCAGTGGAAAAAAGGCGAGAAAATAACGTCAGGAACATAACTAAAGCGCTTCCCAAGCACCATATCTGTTTCCCTCCATGTCCTAGAATCGCAATAATGCCGCTCCTTGCATCATGTCCCGAATTTCTTGCACGATTGAATCAATCCTTTATCTCAAGGCTCAACCACTGACCTTGATAGAGATTGCCGAGTTTGCGCAGTGCGATCGCGATGAGGCAGAACAGGGACTGTTAGAACTAATGTCTGACTTTTCCCACCGGGACACTGCCTTAGAAGTTGCGGAGCTAGACGAGGGGTACGTGTTGCAGTTGCGAATGGACTATCAGGGAATGGTGCAGCAGATTATTCCCGTAGACATTGGGGTGGGCGCATTGCGGACGTTGGCGGTGATTGCAATGAAAGGACCACTCTTACAGTCAGACTTAATTAATTTACGGGGTTCGACGGCTTATCATCAGGTGCAGGAACTGGTGGAACAGGGGTTTGTGCGGAAGCGACGACGATCGGATGGGCGGTCCCATTGGCTACAGGTAACTGAAAAGTTCCGGCAATATTTCCAACTTAATCAGCTTCAGGCAGGCGCTGACCCCTTTACAAAGGTAAACGCTGAGGCTGGTTCAGAGGTCGAAGCGTAGGTATTAAACCCATTGGCGCTGTTCTATGGGTCAAATGCTTGTTTGATTTGTAAATGGAGTTTTGCTATTGTACTGTCTCGCTCAATGGCAAGGTAGTAGTTCTGTGCCGTCGCGTTTCCAACCGGACTCGGCTGTAAGGTTTGCCGTGCCACATCAAGCAACGCGGTTGCAGTCTCAAGATTGACTGGATTGCGTTTAGAATAAATCGCCTCGTCAATCTCCACAATTAAAAGTGAAAAGGTCCGCAGCCAAACAAATTCATCGGCCTCAAGTACGATTTTGAAATATTCATTGGGTCCTCCGATCGGACCATAGCGGGCTTCATACACCAACTTCTGTGCATCCAGTAGTGTTTTATGCAATACCAACAACACTGTGCGGATAGTATGTAGTTGCTTTACTTTAGACTTTAAACGTTCATCTGACATAACACTCACCAAGAAATATGCGCGCGTTCTAAGGGAATTCGACTGTTAAAAATCAATCTCATTTGCAAAACTTTGAGTTCGCTTAAAGTGAAATGGACCTGCGATCGAACCCCAAATGCGTTCATCGGTTTTCAAATCTCGCCCCCGATCGAGGCTCATTAAAGTAGCCCCCTGATCGAGGACTTCAAACTCATTATCTAAGTAGGTTTGCTGACCGTTGCGATCGACGAAACATTGTTTTCCAGGTTCTACCCTTCCCTTAAAGCTATTTCCCGTCCAGGTTACGTCCATTCCACAGCCACACATTAACTGTAAGTCACTAGGATTCAAGGTCGCAAGCTTATTCAAATCTCGGGCTGCACCCCGCATGGCATCATCATTCTTCAGACGATAGTGGGGAATTTCGATCGTATCGTCGCATTGAACAAACTTTAACACGCGAATTCGGTAAGGTTGATCTTGGGCAAAATCGTAGGCTTGCTCCAAATACAGGCTCGGAACTCCAAAAAATGCGATCGGCAATGGGCGCATACAAACCCGAATATGGGCAAAAAATGGAGGATTTTCGTAGGCTTGTTCCTGATTGCTGAACTCGGCGGCCATCCAAGAAACTAAGGTTTTGAGGTCCGTTGAATGGGTCATGGTTAATCGTTCAATCCCTTAATCCGAAACACCAAGATCTGCGTCTTTTGTCGCGGGTCGAAATTATCATCGCTTACCATAATCAGGCTTTGCGACCCATCTGGCAAGTGTGGTCCGATCGTCATTCCTTCTAAGTTATCTAAGGTAATATCCAGCAGACCCAAATCTGCAACCAATTCTTTTGGGGCTGGTTTTACAACTGCATCTAGCCCTTGAATACTGGATAACATAGACGTATCTTTTGAGCTAGCAAAAATAGTTTGGAAGAGTTTGATTTTAAATCCAGACAATCCAAAACTTCGTTCTAAGCTCAGAAATCGACCTGAACCGTCCAATGAGAGCATTTCAGCCAACCCGAATTTCCCACCCCCAATAGCGCTATTTTCCAATGGATACAGATATTCAGCAATCAAATCAATCCGGCGATCTTGGATTGAATGATGCATAAACCGAACCCGATCGCTTTCACTTGATTCTGGGTCAGGATTTTTATCTTGTTCTAATGCATTCTCAGTCGCACTAAATATACGATAGGGTTCAGTTGCTCCCATGCGGGCAGCATTGGCATTCAAGGTTAGTGATTCAAAGGCCATATTGTTTTGTACGCCTTGACGATCGCCGTTGTCGTCAGTTCGCGGAATATATTGATCTGGAATACGCAACGATCGCAGTAATTTTCCGGTCTTGAGGTCATGCTCTTGAATAAACGGCGGAATTCCATCGATCGCAACTCCTTCACTCGCAATCCACACCGTCCCTTGGGGGGTTAGGGCAATGCCTTCAGGGTCAATGGTGCCGCTCTCATATAGATTGCCTGCTCCATTCTTCAGCGTCGTCACACCTGTAAATTGTGCGGCGATCGGCTTGCCAGTGGTGTCTAAATCGAGTTTGAGCTGATAGAACCGAGCAGGGGCTTTGGTACTGCGATCGTCCGATACCGCATAAAAGAGATTATCTTTGGGACTGTAGGTAATTCCTGACAGGCCGCCCACAGGAGTTTGATCGACTTCTACCGTCTTCGGTACAACGATTTCACCCAAGAATTCTAGGCTAACGTTCTGAAAAAGCCGATCTTCAGCCTTCACCTGGGGCAAGGAACAAGCGCTCAGACTCAAACTTACGATCGCACTTAATACCAGCGCAACCCATTGACGAATCATCATCGAAATCTCCGTGAAACCCTGCCGTTTTAGGTCGGGGAGGTAGAGGAGCATCAGCAAAGCTGACACACCATATTTGCTTAAGTCTAAAAATCTAACAGAATTCATTCTAAAATGTGAGCGTGAAGCAAAAAGCCTTTAAGGACCGATTCTATCCAAC
>JAYVUU010000108.1:0-23212 GCA_043787635.1 Synechococcales cyanobacterium
AGATTTTTAGACTTAAGCGAATATGGTGTGTCAGCAAAGCTGACGCTCCTCTACCTCCCCGACCTAAAACGGCAGGGTTTCACGGAGATTTCGATGAAATGTAGATTTCTGTAAACTTGTTTTTCTGTAAATCTATATTTAAAGATTTCCGTATTTACTTTCTAAAAGGGTCCGCAACATATCCACCATGGGGATACCGAGGGAGACAGATTTCATTTTTATCGATCGGTGTAGGTCTTCCGAGATGTCTAGGGTGAGTCGTTTGAGTTTTCCTTTTTCGGGTTTGGGCGCTGCTTGAACAAGAGAGTCCAACAGTTGGACTTCAGATTTCGGGTCGAGGTCGGTGGCGATCGTTGAGGCGGTCCCACTGACGAACTGTTCTATTTTCTCAGTCGCACTGGGCTTGGGGGGAATCGTTGTAGTTTTTCTGGCTTGCAGCGCAGTTTTTTTGATCGCCATGATAAATCTCAGTTTGAAGGTTAATTTTTGAATTAGAGCTGAATCGCAAGAATTTCCTTAACGATCGCTTTGATCTCTTTGGCAGCGGCTCCCTTAGGTTCAGTTTCAAGAACAGTCTGTCCCGTCGCCGCAGACTCAGCAAAGGCAATCCGTTGACAGATTTGGGCCGTCAGGACTGGAAGTTCAAAACTGGTGAGGGCTTCAGACACATCACGTCCTATTGCAGTATTTACTATTTTACGATTTATCGCAAATACAGCTTTCAGGTTTTCCTTAAATACAGAGGCTTCCTTAATCAAATTTATAATCTCTTGAGCAGCCCAAACATCGTAGGGGCTAGGCTGGACGGGAATAATCACCAAGTCGGCGGCGCTGATGGCACTGCGGGCAAGTTCGGAGGCGCGCGGCGGACCATCAATAATGATGTGATCGTAATCGGGGGCGAGCTTAGGGATTTCTCGGTGAAGGACGGGACGATCGATCGCGACGACCGGAAATAGTGCTTCAGTTTGACGAGCAGCAGACCAGTCGCGCGCACTCCCTTGTGGATCCGCATCAATCAGTAAAACGCGGGATTTTGTGGTGAGGGCGATCGCGTGGCTGATGTGAATGGCGAGGGTTGTTTTACCGACACCACCTTTTTGATTTTGTACAGAAATAATCACGAGGGTTCTTTGGTTTGGACTCTGATTAGGATACAGGATTTTTCTGGTTTTACGATTAGACTGATTTCTGGTTTTAATGAAATCTAGCAATCAGTATTTCTGGTTTTAATGAAACAAAGAAATTAGTTTTGATTTCCAGACCCTGAACCACGCCAAGTCGTTGTTTGCTCATGTTTCTGCAACTGATAGGACTTGCTCAAACTTGACTATCAAATCGGGTCCGAAAACTGCCGTACTTAATCCAATACTGCTTCAGGGTATGACAGGGAGTATGCAAACTTGCTCGGGCGCGATACAAAACAACTTGGCGATGCTCACCCATCCAAATTTTGCCGACGAGTTCAACGCAAATCAATGTGCCACCCAGCGCCGAAATACAATCGGAAAATCGATCGATCGCACCATAATCCACAGTTTCAAATATATAAAAATGGCCAGAACAAACCAAATGCCGACTTCTAATCCAAGCCTGCATCTTTTTATGCGCTTCCGGTGGTAAGGTTCTGGCGATCGGATTAGTTATAGGTTGAGTGATCAGGTCTTCAGCGCTTGGAAAATCATGACCAGCGATCGGTTCCATGGCGAATATTTAGAAGTGGATTGGAAGAGAGAACTCTAAATATCAAAGCGAAAGGCGATCGAACGGGAGTTCAGCTGCAAAATTTTGGACTTTTTCAAATCTCAATGGACCTAGTTTAGAACCCCAGAGATGTTCATGACGTTCAGGATGAAAGCCCCGATCGAGACTTAACCAGGTTGATTCAGTCACCTCTACATGACTGACCAAATAGGTCATCACGCCATCGCGCGGAATAATACAAGCATTTCCCGGCTCCACTGCACCCACAAATGAATTTTGATCACGACGACGAAAGACCATTGAACACCCCTGACGAGATTTGATGATGTCAGGCTTAATGCTGTTCAAAATAGCGCTGTCGCGCGCAGCCCCGGCATAGAGCATCGGGTCATTCATCCCAAAGTTCTCAATTAAAATATGATCGCCTTTATCAATAACTCGATGAATGCCCTGGCGGTATGGACTCCATAAATCGTAGTCATAGGCTTGTTCGGAATAGAAACCGATCGTATTAAAAAACTCAAACGGTAAGGGTCTAAAATATATATGGATATGGGCAAAATCAGTCGGGCGATCGTCTGATTGTTTACGATTGCTAAAATCCCCGGACATCCATTGACAAAGCGTCTTTAGGTCACTGCTAGCTTGGGGCACGATCGTCGTCATAATTTAAGGTATTGAAGGGTCTGTTTGACTAGTACTACGAACTTCTGAGGAGAATGATGCGGTGAGAACTCCGGTGCCTTGACTGGTTTTGATGCTAGAGACTCGAAAACGGAGGTTAGGGTTAACAAACCAAATGCGTTCTTCTGCGGCAGCCCGATCGTAGGACGTAATTAAAACAAAGGTGCCATCGTCTGTGAAGTGATAGTCCCCAACAGCTGCCATTTCTTCTGCATAGCCCTGTTCTCTTAGTAATTTACCTTTTGAAGCATCCGATCGATCGGGCACTGGAACTAGGACGGTACTGCCTTTCATGACTTGATCATCATCCCAATCTGTCGTGCCTTCCCATTGCATATAGAACGGTGAAGCAATTTGTTCTGGGGTGATGTTGTAAGACTTACACAAGTCGGTAACTCTACTGTCATCTGGTGAGACTGTGAGAATATCGATCGTTGAAAGAACCGCTTCAAAGTGCTGGAAAGCGAGACTGTGGGCGCTTCGCTGAGAGTTCCAACGACCTATAGATTGAGCGACAAAACGATCGATCGACATAGTATTTCAACAAAAAGGTATGAATTGAATAGAAAACTTATTTCTTTTTGGGCTTAAATCCTCTACTTGATTCTTTAGTAGATTTAGTCGCTATTACCGGAGCGATCGGAGCTTCACTAAGAACAGCGATCGGAGCCACACTAGACGCAATAACCGGAATGTCACTAGGAGCAACGCTAGAATTAATCGTAGGAACAGCTACATTAGTAATTTTTCCGCCTTGTTTTGTGATTACTTGAATCGTCCGAGCCATGCTGCTGTAAGGCACTTTCACGGTGTAATTGGCTTGGTGAGAAGTGGAATTACCGCCCGTCACCGAAATCACCACAGGACGATCGTCCGTCATCATCGCCATGATTTAAATCCTCAATTGCTTTAACTGAACTGAACTGAACTACTGGCGACCCGATCCCCCTAGCCCCCTTAAAAAGGGGGAACAAGAGCAAACCTTATTCATAGTCCCCCTTTTTAAGGGGGATTTAGGGGGATCGGGTCTAGCTGATAACGGGTTTCAGACTTGTGTATACACAGCAACTTAAACAGGGAGATTTAGGGCAATCTCCAGAGTCTAAATGATTTCTTCAATACTAGAAATCTTGCCGCCACTGCGCTGAATGCGTTGAATCGTTGGGGTCATTTTGCTAGCAAATACGGTGTATTCAGAATTGCTAACTCGACGAGGTGCGCCAAATGCTCCACTTTTTACGCTGATTCGGAATTTCTTTTCAGTACCAGACCCGGTAATCGTTGCAGATGAGGCTTTGATTTTGCTGGGAAGGTTCATTGCAACAGCCGAAACTAATTGCGATGCTTTGACTGAACTACTGACTTGAGCGGGACCACGATCGACGGCAAACGATCGGTTATAAGTCACTTGACTTAAGCCAGTTTCTGTCCGAGAACCGCGATTGAATGGCACAGTATTTTCGCCAAAGTTCTCGCTATATTCAGCGCTATCAACCAAAGAATCGATCGCTGCATCAAAGCCATCTAACGCCATACAGCGAATATGAATGGATGCTTCAGCTTGAGATTCTGGAGGACGGCCCAAGATATGCATGAAGTTCAATTCGACTAAACGGTAAGGCGAAAGCTTTTCAAAATAGCGACTACGGTAAAAACTAGATTTACCAACAGCACGCACAAAATCACGGACGCTCATGGACCGATCGCACAATTGGGATTCAGCCGACACTAAACGCTCACTGTCCATCACATGGGGATTACCCAAGACTTGTTTATAAATAGCCCGAATCGTAGTTTGGACATCAGTATTGGTATCGGTTTGCCAAAGTTCAAGCGTTGCAGTAGCCATAATGGATCCCTTCCTTGAGTTGATTTTAATTAAAGTGGAAACGTTCTAAAATTTGATAGACAAATGGGTTCAACAGACTTCTAAATAAAAGCGGCGACATTAATGAATTAACAAATTACTTCAATATCGCCACTCCTAGTTTTTACAATTCAGTCACACTAACAATTTGACCGCCTTGACGGTGAATGCGCTGGTATTCCTGAGATAGGTTTTCGTAAGG
Source organism: Synechococcales cyanobacterium (assembly GCA_043787635.1). Classification (GTDB taxonomy): domain Bacteria; phylum Cyanobacteriota; class Cyanobacteriia; order Leptolyngbyales; family Leptolyngbyaceae; genus JAAFJU01. Next base: position 4,458 of record JAYVUU010000108.1, read on the forward strand.
AACGATATACACCTGATTCGATCGGCGGAACTGGGAAACCCGGTTGACCGCCTTAGCGCGATAACCCGTAACTTCAATTCTGTAAACCTTACCGCCAGCGCTAGCGCCCACACCCTGACGGACATAGGATGTATTTGCTGGAGCGCGGAATGTGTTCCCTGGCGCTGTGACAGGAGTCGCTTGAGCATTAATGACTAATGCATTCAATTTCGGTGACTTACCCGCCAAATCCGCCTTCAGAGAACTCGTAGAGGCACCGCGCACAAGTTGGAAGGTATGGGTAAACCCGACCATATGGGTGAGTGCTTCTGTTTTCCAGCCCCGCAGGAATGGTACGAAGTTTTCGCCAAAGGTATTTTGGTATTCGTCGCTATCGATAAAGCTATCAATATCGGCATCGTAGCCTTCTGCATCGAGGACATTACTATGAATTTTCATGTCGTCATAGCTATTCGGCGCACGACCTAACAGGTGACGGTATGCCAATTCGATGTAGCGGTAACGAGGCACATTAGTGAAAAACCGATCGCGATACAGTGTAGATTTTGCAACCGCACGCACAAATTCACGCACGCTCATTTCACCCATTTTGAATTGGGATTCAGGAACTGCGAGGCGCTCACTTTCCATGACATAGGCATTACCAAGGACTTGTCGGTATACCGCATTAATGAGGGTTTCTATTTCCTCACCTGAACGACCTGGAATCCACTCCATGGGCGGAGTTTCGTCGAAGAGGCTAACCCCTAGTCGTGAAGCTGGTCCAAAAGGCATTGATATCTCCTGGTTTCAATCAGAGTTGTTGAAATCGATCGTCCGTCTCAGGCTTAGTTAAGCGAATTTAATATTTGCTTAGGAGCTGCAACGTGAATTAATGTTATTCAGATGGCGCAAAAGGGCTGAGAAGACGGTATTACGGCGAGTTTAGCAACTCTTTTGAAGCAGAAACTGCTTCGCATATCCCCTATCTTCATATAAGGCAAGGACGTAATCTATCAAGAATTATTAAGGTTCACTATACCGATCGAAGTCGGCTCGATTAAACGGGATGAAACATAGATGGTGTAAGCATTGCTTCTTTTTAAAAACGCTATAAATCTCAGTTCAACTGTTGACTGGTAGTGAGGAAATAGCCCTTTATTTCAGCGTTTTATTGTGGCTTTCTCAGAATTGATTGATTGATTGTTTTTTTAGTAACGTTAGTGGGGGTTAAAATTAGATTTTACTGAAAAAATAGATACTAAATTAGAATGCTGAAGCGATCGGAATTATGACATTTGAGCAAATATTACAAACAATAGAGGATGCAGATTCTGCAATTAAATTGGCAGACGCAATCAAACTATTAGCAGAATCGGAAAATTTAGAATCAATTCCCCATTTAATTCGATCGCTCGGATATAACAATCCCGGAGCGGCGGTGGCAGCGGTAGATGGATTAATTGCATTGGGTGAACCTTCGGTTTTACCGCTACTGGAGCTTTTAGATGGTTACAACTACAGTGCGAGGGCTTGGGCGTTGCGAGCATTGTCAGGGATTGGTGACCCACGATCGCTTTCACTTCTCCTAGACACGGCCCAAAATGATTTTGCGTTGAGCGTCCGGCGAGCCGCAGCACGAGGTTTGGGGACGATTAAGTGGGAACAGATAAATGCTGATGAGGTGCCGATCGCTCAGGCGCAAGTATTACAGGTGTTATTAGAGATTTGTCAGGATCCAGAATGGGTGGTGCGATATTCGGCAATCACGGGGGTGGAGCGGTTATTGCAGGAGTTGGTTGTGGGAGAGGAACGACGGGAGGCGATCGAACGTTTAGAGACATTGGCGGCTGAGGATGAGGATTTGACGGTGAGGGCAAGGGCTGAATTGGCAGCAAGTAGGCAAGATAATGTTAGTTATATAGAATGAGACGACTATGAGACGAGATAGCAATTTAATTCCTTAGACCAAGGCAGATCAGAATTTAGAGCGATCGACTAATAAACATCTCCAACTCGCACTGCCCGTTCACTGTATGGATTTCAAGCGATTTCAGGCGATTTCTAGCGATTCGATTTTTTATAATTAATCACCTGGTCCAAACGAGGCAACGCACTGGTCGCCATTTCACTCACGTATGGATCCACGGTTTTATCGTGGCTGAGTGCGTGCAAGACCGGAATTGCTCTCTCGTCGCCACTGGAACCCAAAGCATTGACGATCGCCACTGCCACCGCCACATTATTTCCGTTTTGCAAAATATCAGCCATCACCTCAAATGCAGGCTTGCCCACTTGCCCCAACGCCATGACGGACGCGAGATGGACCACGGGATTTTCATCTGAGGTGCCGGATTTTAGGGCGAGGATTGCCGACTCAGAAATTGCACCTTCGTCATAGTTGGTGGCACATTGGGCGATCGCCTTGGCACAACTGGCCCGCACGACTGGATCCAGATTTTGTAACAAGCCCTCGCACAACACCGGAAGCGCATCGGGACCGATCACTCCCAAGACCTTCACCGCCGCCCGCCGGAACATCACGTCTTCAGCATCCAAAATGGCCATTAGTCGGGGAATAGTCGTTTCATCTCGTTTTAAAGCAATTTCTAGAGCGGCCCGATCGCGGAGATTGGGGTTCGGGTGCTTCAGTTGATCGAACAACGCATCTAAACTCATATTTTTAGTCGAACCTGTAAAAAAAACTCCCTCAATCGTGCGATCGAAGGGAGCGACTGACAAGACATTTGGGGATGTTGAACCTAATCATTGGATCCAGCGCCGTTCTATAAAATCTAGGTGACACACTAGAGCGCGGCTTTCATCAGATGACGGATTACATTGTCCTTGATCATAATTTGGCGCATCACTTCAAGCAGCGCATCTTGCGCTTGATCTTGGCTCATGCCACGAATTTGGTCTTGATAAATTTTCAGATTGAACTGTTGTTCTAGGTTCAGGGTCAAAGGTAAGTCCATAGCTATATCTCCTCACAGAGAGCAAAACGTAGACGTATCAAACCTTGCTTAAGGGAATTTTGGAATTGAAAATGGGAGTTGAGTGCAGGCGATCAGAAAACCAAGGTCTTTTTTTTGATTGGAAGGGAGATCCTTGGAAACTTTCAAAATCGTGTTTATATTTACGATTTGTGAATGACTATAGCAATTGAATTGACAATTCGTCCAGATTGCTTTAGCTATAATCGCTACAATTTAATAAAACGTTAGGATTCCCTCATAAATTGAACGAAAATTATGGAGGCTAAAATCGCTCCTCTTTAGGGCGTTAGGATAATGGTGTGACTCCTGACTGGTTTTAGGCGGTGGAGTTCGATTTATTAAAATTCTCATTTTTAGGTTTCAACCCATGTCGCAAGCTCCGTCTCTACCGATGAATGCTTTAGAGTTTTTTCAAAAAAGTTCCGGGGTGTGGAAGTCGCAGCGGACGACGCATCATTTGGCGTTTAAGCGGGCAGAAAAGGGCGGTTCTGAGATTACGGTGGATGCGTATACCTGTGAAAACCCAAAGATTGCGGCGCTGTGTGAGATGCACGAGATTGACCCAAAGTTGGCGATCGGGGGTGCCTATGTAAGTTGGCAGGGGACGATGCAGTGGGACAAGGAAGATGGGGAGACCCACGCGGGGGAGACGGTGTTTGCGCTGGTGCCGGATGATGAAACGGGACGATCGGGGCGGCTTTTGAGGGAGAAAGGCTATGCGGAGATTGTTCCGGTGGTGGGGCGTTATGAGATGGATGAAGACGATGGGTTGGTATTGATTACGGAGTACGAGACGATGAGTTCGCGGGAGCGGTTTTGGTTTGCGAATGACTACACGCGGGTGAGAACCAGTACGGTGAAGCGGTTTGGGGGGTTTAGTACGGCGACGTTTTGTACGGAAACTCGGATTGGGGATGCGCCGGAGATTGAAAATCCGATCGTGGAATCGAATCCAGTTCCGGCGTTATTTGGTTGGTGAAGAGATTCCCCTAGCTCCCTTAGTTTGATCTCTTCCTATTCGCATTGAAACCCGATCCCCCTAGCCCCCTTAAAAAGGGGGAACAGGAGCAAAACTTATTTCATGGTTCCTTTTACCAAGGTGGGTTTTGGAGGATCGACTTTTTCAAAGGTGACGCGGATGCTGTGGACGGTGCAGACTTCTTCGATCGTCTCTAGAATTGGCTCCTTGGGACCGAAGAGGTGTAGACGTTTGGCGTGGGTTGGATATTTGTTGCTTTTGGCGAGGATGTGACCGATCGCATCTTTCCACCGATCGACCGTTTTAATTTCAATCAGTTCGGTTTCTGTTAACAAATCGATGAGACCGTATTTGGTATAGGCTTCGACTTTGCCGCCGAGTTGGGCTTGCAGTCTGTCCCTTACGTCCCGCTCTGGGTGGGCTTTTCGTTGGATGGTGATCCAGTCGGGGAGGAGGTTAAGGTCGGCGAGTTTGGTGACGGCGTTGCGATAGGTCGATCGAGAAATATCCACCCGTTTCATGATTTCGTCGGCGCTGAGTTCCATCCGCAGTCGGAGCGCTTTTTGCAAAACACAGAAAACTCGGTAGGACGTGCCGTCAAGTTTGTTTTCAATCAAGGTGTCGAGAGTAGGGTAGTCCAGGGAAATTCCGTTTTTAGGGACTGGGTTACCGTGCCAGTGAGTCGCTTCTTGGATCCAGCCCGTAATTCCCAGCCTCGCAAGCTTCTGAAAAACGAACAGCGCCTCTGGAGTCTTGTATTTTGAGTGAAAAGCATAGTGCTCAATGACTGTGGCACAAGTGTCAGCACTGACCACTGCAAGATTTCTAATTTTAGTTTTTTCGACTGTGTTTAGACCTCTTGCCTGTAGCCAGACACTCCCACCTGGAGAGGGTTTGAGGTCACTTTGGGGATCGTTGCCTGTGGACAAATTACGGAGAGATTTGATGTAGCTGTTCATAGATTGCTGAGCTACGCCACATAAACGCGCTAGTCCAGACTCTGACATTCCTGATTCCCCAGTGGCATCGATCGTGAAAAATTCTATGCCGTCGCGTTCCACTCGTGTGATATTCATTTTTAGCCTCTGCCTTGTTATGAAGGTCTGGTGGTTAGCCGATCGTTCTTGCGGAAACAAGGGCGATCGGTGTTTGACTAATTAGAGCTTAGAGTCTTGGAAATTTCAAGCGTAGAATTTATTTACGACAGGATTGGATGTGGGGCGATCGGTAAAATCGACAGAATCATCAATAGAAAGAGAAACCTATACAACCGCTTCAAGCGAGTTTGCCTGTCATCAAATATCCCTTTGTATCATAGGTTCTAGCCAATTTCGACCGAGCTTGCCTGTCATCAAATTACACACCAAAGACCTGTAAGAACTAACCTAAAATTCGCACTAAAAAGCCCCCGGTCCGAGGACCGAGGGCTATTCTCTACTCAATTAAGAACAAGTTCTTAACGAAAGATTCTTAACCGTTGATTGCAGGTGCAGCAACTGCAACAGGTGCAGCTTCGCCAGCAGCCAAGTCAAGAGGGAAGTTGTGAGCGTTACGCTCGTGCATTACTTCCATACCCAAGTTGGCACGGTTGATTACGTCAGCCCAAGTGCTCACCACACGACCCTGAGAGTCAATGATGGATTGGTTGAAGTTGAAGCCGTTCAAGTTGAACGCCATCGTGGAAACTCCCAAGGAAGTCATCCAGATTCCGATAACAGGCCAAGCGCCAAGCAAGAAGTGAAGCTGACGGCTGTTGTTGAAGGAAGCGTATTGGAAAATCAAACGACCGAAGTAGCCGTGGGCTGCAACGATGTTGTAAGTTTCTTCTTCTTGACCAAACTTGTAACCATAGTTTTGGCTTTCGACTTCAGTCGTTTCACGAACCAAGGAAGAAGTAACCAAAGAACCATGCATTGCGGAGAACAAGCTACCACCGAAGACACCAGCAACTCCCAACATGTGGAAAGGGTGCATCAGGATGTTGTGCTCAGCTTGGAACACCAACATGAAGTTGAAGGTTCCGGAGATACCCAAAGGCATACCGTCAGAGAATGAACCTTGACCGATTGGATAGATCAAGAACACTGCAGTTGCAGCTGCAACAGGTGCAGAGTAAGCAACACAGATCCAAGGACGCATACCGAGGCGGTAGGAAAGTTCCCACTCACGACCCATGTAGCAGAACACTCCGATCAAGAAGTGGAACACTACCAACTGGTAAGGACCACCGTTGTAAAGCCACTCATCCAAGGAAGCAGCTTCCCAGATTGGATAGAAGTGAAGACCGATAGCGTTCGAGGAAGGAATAACAGCACCAGAGATGATGTTGTTTCCGTACATCAAGGAACCAGCTACTGGTTCGCGGATGCCGTCGATGTCAACGGGAGGAGCTGCTACGAAAGCGATCAAGTAGCAAATGGTTGCAGAAAGCAAGGTTGGGATCATCAGAACGCCGAACCAGCCTACATAGAGGCGGTTGTCGGTGGAGGTGACCCAGTTGCAAAACTGGTCCCACAGGCTCGCGGATTCGCGGCGTTGTAAGGTAGTTGTCATGGTGATTTATTGCGGGGTTTGTATTTATGAGAGCGGTTTTACTGCTCTTGGTATTACTGTAACCCCTACTGCCTGAATTGTAAAGACATTTAAGATTGTTGTTACACTTGCCCAGACTTGCTCCCAGCGGTTCAGATTAAATAGTCTCCAGAAATTTCGTTACAATCAATCGAATTAACCCAGTCTTGCAACATTGCTTAACAACTGCTGAATCGCCTGTGGGCTAAGAGTTGTAGCCCTAATCGTCATCAAAATGCTCTAGATGCAAGATGAGATGGTCAAAATAGGGACCGATCGCACCCTGGTCGGATTCGCTTAATCGGTTAAGGCTAGCGGTTTTCAGCTCTTTTAAGCCTTGAGTCATGGCGGCGATCGGAACATTCAATTCCCCGTACAGCATCTCCATATAGTGCAGTCCAAGTTGGCTGGTGTAATCCCGCCGTCCACCCGCGATGCCATAGGTAATGCACCGTAAAAAATGCCAGAAGTCGCGCCAACAGGCATCGGCCCGCACTTGGGGATAAAGCCGACCACCGGGTTCAAGGATTCCCGGAAACTGCGGCAAGAGCTGAACCCGTGCTTCATCGACAATTTCAGATGCCTGATCGCGCAGGAGTCGGGCGATCGGCACATGGCTAGTCATTTTGGGGGCAAGCTGCGTGATGGTCTCAAAATCGTCATCAGTGAGGTAGCAACCATCGTCGTCAGCCTTCTGAAAAAGAGCAATAGACTCTGGAGCGTGTGCTGGTCGCCAGCTTGAAAAATTAACAATGCGAGATTTTTTAATCAGGTCTTTGACTTGTTCGCTCAGTTCCATAGCCATATCTGCCGATTCGCCATTAGTTCAACCTTATATGTCACCGCTTAACTATGCGGCAGATTTTGCCTGCTTAAAACGACAAAGTGACGAATGCAGCGCTAAGGCTTTTTTGATGGGGGCAATCCCTTGCTTGAGGTAGATCGCGTAGACAGGCGATCGAAGGGGAAGCCAAAGCGAATAAGAATGTGTGGTTACAGTAATGACGCAAGAAATTTTTTGTTCTGAGAACATCAGGCTAATTTGGTCAAGACTGGACCGGGTGGGCAGCGGGGCAGTTTCAACCTTGCCGTAGATCTTCCCAGCACGGCACAGGCCATCTAGCATTGCACCCTCGCTATAAAACTGAAACAGGGTTTGTGCGGCCTCTGGAACGATCGACGGCATGAAAGTCTCATCTACCCCAAACCGGATGCCTAAAATGTGAAAAATACGACGGCGTAATTCGGCTTGAGCGGTGGTTGACCGGTTGACACTAGCTTTTTGATACAGGGCAGTCAACACCTCTAAGTTGTGGACTTTGGCTGTTGCGACAAATTTTTTGGGATAGAGCTGTAAGAGAAGTCGATCCAAATTAACCGTTTCGGAAACATTCAAGGACTGAGCCTGAATGTCAGTCTGCTTTCCTACATGGTCGTGGAGCATTCGTCGAATGGTGTAATTCGTAAACGGAGAGAGACAAATGGCCACAATAAAACGACCGCTTAGTGGGTGGTTGTGCAGTGCTTAAATATTGACTTGACCAAGGATAAAAGGTCGATATTGCAAGACTCACTACACCAATCTAGTAATAGGCTGACCTAGCTTATTAAATCCGTAACTTTTATTTACAAAGTTTTACGATTAGTGAACATAAGTTACTGGACCCCGACTGCTTTTAAATACAAATCTGGGTAGAAAAACTCTCGGACGACTCGGTTTTGATCCAATGCCCAGGTTTTGAACTGGGATCTCGTCTCATCAGTCGATGTAAATTCTGTTTGGGGTGGGTCAGGTGGACCTGAATTCTCGGCGTATCGACCCGGTGCGTCAGAGTATAAGGACGTATGGATCGATACCGGAGTCATTACGTTATCTCCTAGGCTAGAAGCATTATGGGATAAGCGTTCTAGGCGATATTCCTGCCTGCGTTGAAGGATCTCAGACACGATCGCAAAGTGTTCATCGTCCAAGGAATAAACAGCTTCCTGAGATCCTCGTTTTCCTTGATGCCTCAATTTTGTTTTTAGTCCAAGCTGTGACAGGAATTGGGCGAGGATCCAGTTATTGTTTGAATCTTGCTTGATGGTGAAGTTGAGATAGGTCTTGATGTCTCCCCGACAAGAACGGGCAATAGTGGCAAAGTCTTCCAAACTTTTACCCGTCCATTCGGTATTGACGTTGAGGAATGCCTGTAATCCGAGCCGTTCTCTGGCGGCCCGTTTTAGGTCGTGACAATTTAAATCCCAAGGCGTAAGCAGCGATCCCCATTGGAGTTGGGCATCGAGTTCGGCCCGATCGCGTGACATGGACATTTCGCACCCATAGAGCAGTGCTTCGAGCTGTTGAATCTGTGCGCCATATTTCCCGTGGAAGATGACCTCCTCTGGGCTGATGTCTGATTTACAGAAAAACGCTTGGACTCGATGTTTGTCGATCGATCGAAGGTCGTCTTGAGTTCGATTGTCTTTGTAGGTCAGGGCGTGAAGCTGGGCGGGATCAAGCGATCGGGCCTGGGCGATCGCCTGGGCTTCTGAGTGTTTTATGGTTTTACTCAGGTCTCGCATGGCTTGGGCAAACTCTTGCGTGTGATTTTTTGGGGTCACGTCGGTGATGGTGCTGCCTTCCTGTTTCAGTCTGGCTTTTAGGGTTTCTTTGAAGGCGGCATGAGAGGCGTTATCCATAGCCAGAAGTTCGCAGTAGAAATCTACGCTGGGTTCGGAATGTTTCAGGTCGTCTTCTGAATCACGGGGATTGAGTTTGAAGCCGAGCTGCGATCGTAAGATTTGGGCGGCGGTGAAGCTGCGACGGCGGAGCGATCGTTGAACGACGCGGGGATTTTGGCTGGAGCTGATCGCCTGGTGATTTTGGCCATGGACGGCGGCCCAAATGACGCGGGGAACCTTGCTCCGTACCCGGTTGAGGGCTTGGGCTGCGTCGCTGTCCGTAAGGATTCCTTTGAAGATTCCATAGACCCGATCGAAGTGGTCCACCTCAATACTGACCCCGGTTCCAAGGCTTGGAGTGGCGACTACCCAGTCATAGCGATGGACGTGGAGATTAGGATTTGTAATGAAGGCGCGTTGCTCCGGTTCGCCGGAGGTGTCGCTGTTAATCAGCAGCCCGGTTTTATCAGGGAATAAGGCAATAAGTTTTGTTGCGAGTTTGGTGGATCCAGCGCGACTATCGATCGCAATGAATAGTTTTTCGCCAGATTCAATATTCTCAGTGAGCTGTTGATAGGCATCGTCTATTTTGCGAGTTTCTAGGAAAATTGCCTCAAAGCTCTCGCCGATGTATTCGTTCAGAACCAGCACGGGTGAATGATCCCCGTCCGATCGCCACTGATGAACGTAGTTGATCCCCGCATCACAAGCGTCCGCGTCGGCCAGAATGACGAGCCTGGCGCTGGCGATTAGGTGGCTGAGATGTTCGATGAGTGCGCCCCGGTTGCCGTTCTTGGCGCAGGTTTCACCCAAAAATAGGTGACGTAAAACTTGCATAAATTCGTCAATCACCAAGACTCCGCCGCTGACATCTTCGGGACGGATGCTGAGGATGCTGTCGATGCAAAGCCCCAGGCGTAGGGTGTACCCGTCAGGCCCGAAGAACCGCCCCTGTACCTTGTCTAGGTCGTTTTTGAAGTTGAGGCTCCACCGATCGCAGACATTGCGCTGTAGGGCGATTCTGTGACCCAGAGAGATGACTTTGGGTTCATCTCTGAGGAGTTCGGCGAGGAGGTTGGTTTTTCCGGTGCCTTTGCCAGAGGCGAGAACAATCAGACCCCGATCGGGCAGGTTTTGAAGCTGGGATCGCTTGAGTTCTGGGGTGTTGAGCCGGATGGTGGGGGCGATCGTGAGTCGGTCTTTTTGTTGGGTGGTGTAGGTCCAGGCTTGGAGCGGGAGTGCGGCGTTATAGGTTCTGTGGAGGGCTTCAGCGCCTTCTGAGACCACGAGGTCATCGATTCCCTTAGAATCTCCCGTCCATTCCATGACAGACACCGTTACGCCCCGTTTTTCGAGGAGTTGACCGAGGTTGCGGGTGGCGGTGTGGACGTTTTGGCGGGCGGTGGGTTTGGTGTCGTTGTCGAAGCAGATGTGGAGGCTGCGGCCCGGTGTGGCGATGCACTCTAGTTCTGGGATCAAGGCTCTGTCTGTGGTTTGACCGATGGCGCTGGTGACGGTTGAGTAGCCGCCGTAGATGCCGGGAAGGGCGATCGCGGGGTAGCCATGGCTAAGTAAACAGGCTGCTTTTTTGGCTCCTTCGGTGAGGATGATGGGCAGGCTTGGATTTTCTGAAACCCAGCGCCAGAAGTTGTTTGAGTCGGGGGCTGGGGTGTTGTTATGACGGGCGATCGAGGCTGCGATCGGGGCTGAAACTTGCAGGAAAAAGGCGCGGCGTTTGGATTTGTACGGGTGTTCGTACTTGATGATTTTTTGCTTTTCTTTGGCGACGCGGGGCCGATCGGGTTTGAAGCAGCCCCACAGCATTGGGGTCCAGTTGTCCAGTGGATCCAGTCCATTGCACCACCAGCCGCCGTCTTGAGTGTGGGCCAGGAGCCGGATTGTGGCGGTGTTTAGGCGACCTGAGGCGTTGCGATCGAGTTTGTTTGAGTAGCAGAGGTAGTCGTAGGGCGTGTCTTGGTCGAGGCTGACGACATTTAGACGAATTAGCTCTGGGTCAACTTGGCTGTGGGTCCAGTCGTTCCAGTGGGGCAGAGTTATGATTTTTCCAAGGTTGTTTTTTTCAAACTGTTGGAAAGCCTGCTGAGATTGGGTTTGAGTTCGATGGGCTGTTGAGTAATTCATGAGAATCAGGTCGCTTATTAAGGGTTTGCGCTGTTCTCAGGAAAATATTTTTCGGCTTTCTAGACTGAATCCTGACAATTGGCTTGCAACCTATGTCGAAGTTTGTCTAGAATGGGAACAGGATAGAACCTGGAAACAGGTAGAAATAGAGCAGCTCCGGTCAGGAAACTCTTTTCCCGCTGAGACCTAAGGGTCTTTGCGAAAAGCAGCAATACGTTTACTCGTTTGTTGTATTTGTGTATCACGTTGATATTTGCGTCTCTTTTCTGTTTGCAAGACGTTGGAAGAGCGTAAATAATGTTTCGGTGGCTTCGGCTCCAAAAGATACTTGTTGAATCCCCGGCTGTTATTGCAGTTGGGGTTTCAATGTATTTAGGGCTTGTCCAACCGAACGTAATACAAAAAACTTAACGGATCCGTATCCCTGTCTATCACAGAGTTCTCGCCGTATTTTTCTGAGATTCACGATCGTAATTTAACCACGATCGCGGTAGCATTTGATCAAGTCTAGTTAATTTCTTTGAGATGTTTGCTGTGTTTTGATTTGAAACTAGATTGTGCAGTCTACAAATCAGTGCAAAAGACTCCTTTCGTTTAGCAGCTTAATTAAGTTTCAATTTCAAATTTCTAAGACTTTTATTGCACGAATAATTGCGCTATTTCTTTAATATGAATTAGCGCCGTTTATGTTGTTTGAATTTGACTATTTTATGGATTTAAAAGTTTGATAAGTTGCCGTTAAACCCTTGCTGTGTGGTTAGTCTAGGTCTAGAACTGAGCTAGGTTCTACAACTTGAATAGGGCTAAGTTTTAGGGCTTTTGATTGTTTTGCTTCGTCTTTTTGGACCAGTTCAAATGTTACTTTGATGTCGAATTTTTTGCAGTATGTGACGATCGTATTGAGGTTAAAGTCTGCGGGTCCGTAAAGGTGTAGGCGTTTGATGTGGTTGGGGTAGGCATCACTCTTTGGCATCAGGTGTCCGAAGGCATCTTTCCAAAGGTGAATGGCTTTGACTTCGATAATTTCGGTATCGGTTAAAAGATCGACGGGACCAGATGGCGTTGGGGCTTCAGTTTTTCCGCCGAGTTGAGCTTGTAAACGATCGCGGACAATGCGTTCGGGTTGGTTGCGGCGTTGGACTTTGCACCAGTCGGGCAGAAGTTGAAAGGGTTCGAGCTTTCCGACTGCGGTGTTGTAGGCGCTACGGGAAAGGCTGGCTCCGCTTAGGGTTTCGTCTACTGTTGGGGTGAATCGTCCGCGAATTGCTTTTTGAAAATATAGGAAAAGGCGAAGCGCGGATCCGTCAAATTTGCCGAATAGGAGAACGTCTAGGGTTTTGGAATCAATTACGATTCCGTTGCGCGGGGTTGGGTTGCCGTGCCATTCGGTAATTTCTTGGATCCAGCCGTTGATTCCTAGTTCTGCAAATCGTTGATAAGCAGACAAGGCTTCTGGTGTTTTGTATTTCGAGTCAAAGGCATAGTGTTTGACGATCGCGGCGCAGGCTTTTGCATTGACGATTGAGAGGTTGGTTATCTTGCCGCGCTCCATAGCGCTCAGCCCTCTAGGTTGCAACCAAATCTTCCCGCCCAGACTGGTTTTCAGGTCATTTTGCTCTCCGTAGGTTGCAACCAAATTCCGGACTATTTTATTGATAGCTTGATGCGAAATTCCACAGAGAATAGCAAGTCCTGATTCCGACATTCCCGATTCGCCCGTTGAGTCAATGGTAAAAAACTCAACGCCGTCACGGATCGCGCGTGTGATAGTCATATTTAGCTTTTGCCTTTGTTTTTTAAAGGTTTCTGGTCAGCTGGTCGAATTTGTTGTGTGCAAGTTCGATCGGCGCTTTGATTTAATTAAACGTGATTTTGGGACTGAACGCTTCTTTTCTGTGGGCAACTCGATCGTCATCGCCCACTTAGATTCGATCCCCCTAACCCCCTTAAAAAGGGGGAACAAGAGCAAACCTTATTTCATAGTCCCCCTTTTCAAGGGGGATTTAGGGGGATCGAGTCTATCGGATGACGGGTTTCAGACTTGTATTCATAGCCCCCCTTTCCAAAATGGATTTAGGGCGATCGAATCTCACCTCACCAACGAAAAGACCTCTCAAACCAATATCCACCCGCATTTCAACAATCTAATAAACGTTGTATAACCGGGCGACATCTCCAATTCTTCCGGCTCCATTAAATCTGGAAACTCGCTATAGACGCGCCATTCGTCCGTTTCACATCGGCGTAAATGCAGCACCGTTTCCTGAGAACCCGGCAACTTCCAAATCATCTGACCGATCGTAGCCGTCGTTTCCATACCTTTTTCTCCAGATTCATTGATAAAAGCAATACCTTCTCTTCGTCACAGCGCCTCACGTCTCACAACAACTCTTCCAACGCCGCCGCAATCACACGGTGGTCAGGGTCTTGGCGCAATTGATGCAGCTTTGCACTCGCTCTCGGATGGTCAAACTCTCGCAGCGCGATCGCCACCTGGCGGCGAGTTCTCCAACTTTCATCACTTGCCAGCTCCAGCAACCGCTCCATCACCGTCATCTTCTGCGGACTCGCGTGCAAACTGCCCATCGCATCAATACAAGCCTCCATCACCGCCCGATCGTCCCCCGCCAACCCTTCCAAACAAATCTCCAACAGCTCGATCGGACTCTCCATCTCCGTAATCGCCGCCAAAATACTCCGCCTCAAAAGCCAGTGGTCATCCTGAATAAACGCCGTCACCAAATGCGACAACGACACCCGCCCAAACAACGACAGCGAATTTGATGCTTCCGCTCTCACACTCGGCGTATCGTCAAACTTCATCATCTCCAACAACGCCTGAAAACTCCGATCGGTCTGATGCTTTGCCAACGCCATCGCAATAAACGTCCGCACCAAAAATTCCCGATCGCCCAACTGCTCCAACAAAATCGGTACCGCCACATCCGACGGATGCCGCTGCAACGCCTGAATCGCCTTTAAGCGAAATTGAAAATCGTCCTCTCTCAACTTCGCCCGAATCTCACTCAGTTCCATAAGTTCAGCCCCACAACTACACTCTCAAATCATCATCTCAACATCCCGCCACTCTAACGACCTCGCCCAAAATCAGCCCCCTTCACTCCACCCTCAAACTCTCCTTCGTCGTCCGTCTCGTAAACGAATTTCGCGTATTCAACTCAGCCGACGATCGGCCCAACAAAAACGATCGCAAACCCTCACTCATATTTTGCGCCCGGTAAAAATCAGCCCCCGCAATCGACTCCACAATCTCCAGCTCCACCCCCGAAAAATCAGCCCCGCGACAATCCGTCAACGCCAAATCCACATTCCCCAACCGCGCATCCTTCAAAAACGCCCCCACCAGACAAGCCCTCCCCAGCGCCGCCCCACTCAACCGCGCCCCTTTTAAATTCGCCCCTTTTAAATTCGTCCCACTCAAATAAGCCCCCATCAAATTCGCCCCACTCAAATCCGCATCCTCCAGCTCCACCGTATTCAGCATCGCCCCCGCCAAACTCGCCCCCGGCCCGATCGCCCCCGACTTCCGCCACTCAAACCCCTCTGCCCAAACCGTCTCAGCGTCATACCGCGCAAACGCCACCCGCATCTCATCCCCAGCACTCCCCGAAAAATCCGCCCCTTCCAAGCGCGATCGGCTCAAACAACTCCCCATCAGATCCGCCCCCCCCAGCCGCGCCCCCCGTAAATCGCAACCGCGCAGATCCGCCCCCCCCAGCCGCGCCCCACTCAAAACCGCCCCCCGTAAATCACACCCCACCAGCTTCGCATTCCCCAGATCCGCCCCCGTCAAATCCAACCCCGCCAAATCCAACCGATAAAAATCGTACTCACTCGCCCGTCCCGATCGTAAAATCGCCAACCGATCGGCCTTACCCTCCGGCACCTCCGTAATCAGCACCCCCTGAAACCGAGTCACCGCCAAACCCTCACCCGTCTCTCTCTCCCCAGTCACACCCATCTCAAACCCCCTATTCTTAAAAAATCTAAAAAACCAACCCAACCACAAGCATGTTCCACCATCCCCGCACCATGCACGACTTCTTTGCCGCCAGTGCAGGCACCTGGTTCACCACCCGCGAAGTCCACCACCTCGACACCTCCGCCGACGAATCCGGCGAATCCAACCTCATCGTCCAACCCCTCACAAACACCGACCCCAGCGCGATCGCCATCTGTCAAAGCCAAAACATCCCCCCGACCCTTACCAGTGGAGCCGCCCGCTTTATGTGGCAGCCCACCCTAGACGACACCCCACCAAACCCAGACTACGGCGCAATCCTCGTAGACCTCCCCGATCGCACCACCCCCCACAGTGGCAAACTCCTCCGCAACCGAGGCTACGTCGAAAAAATCCCCGTCATCAGCCGCTACTGGTTTGGTCAAGACGGCATCCTCACCATTAACACCGAATACGAAAACAGCCAAGGTCAAGAACGCTGTTGGTTCATCACCCCCGACATTCGGATCCGCATCAGCACCGTCCGCCAAGCCGCCGGAGTCCAACTCATGACCTACTGCACCGAACGCCGCTGCCTCCCCGAACCCGACCTCACCACCCTCATCCAAAAAAACCAAAAGCGGGCCGCCCTTGTCTAGCCCGCTCTCCATAAGCATCTCGTCTATTTCCAGAAGGTCCGATCGGTCCCCCTCAAAACTAATTCAAAAAAACAGTTGACAGTTTTAACTGTATTCGCTACCTTAATAAAGCGGTGAAACGAGCGCAAGCGAAATTGACCCGACAGAACCAGGACAGTTAAATAAATTTGGAAGCTAGTTTAGCACTATAACCTCGTCAAGAAAATAGTGCCTGCATGAATTCTTTAAGCAGTTTTCATAGCAGACAAAACGGACATAAAAATCCGAGTAAAAGAGTCAAAAACATCCGTTGAATCATTCGTGATTTGACAACTATGGAGAGTTTGATCCTGGCTCAGGATGAACGCTGGCGGTATGCTTAACACATGCAAGTCGAACGGAACCTTCGGGTTTAGTGGCGGACGGGTGAGTAACGCGTGAGAATCTGCCTCTAGGTCGGGGACAACAATTGGAAACGATTGCTAATACCCGATGTGCAGCAATGTGAAAGATTTATTGCCTAGAGATGAGCTCGCGTCTGATTAGCTAGTAGGTGTGGTAATGGCGCACCTAGGCGACGATCAGTAACTGGTCTGAGAGGATGACCAGTCACACTGGGACTGAGACACGGCCCAGACTCCTACGGGAGGCAGCAGTGGGGAATTTTCCGCAATGGGCGAAAGCCTGACGGAGCAATACCGCGTGAGGGACGAAGGCTTTTGGGTCGTAAACCTCTTTTCCCTGAGAAGAAGATCTGACGGTATCAGGGGAATCAGCATCGGCTAACTTCGTGCCAGCAGCCGCGGTAATACGAGGGATGCAAGCGTTATCCGGAATTATTGGGCGTAAAGCGTCCGCAGGTGGCTCTGTAAGTCTGTCGTTAAAGAATGGGGCTCAACCCCATACAGGCGATGGAAACTACAAGGCTAGAGTTTGGTAGGGGTCACGGGAATTCCTAGTGTAGCGGTGAAATGCGTAGATATTAGGAAGAACACCAGCGGCGAAAGCGCGTGACTGGGCCAGTACTGACACTCATGGACGAAAGCTAGGGGAGCGAAAGGGATTAGATACCCCTGTACCTTCGCGTCGGGCTGGTTGCGTGCGCCCGCGGCGAGCTGCTGCATCTCGGCGAGCAGGGTGCGCGCGCGGCCCTCCGGTGAAGGGAGCGAGCGCGACGCAGCGCGGACCTCGGCGTCGAGAGTCGCCTCCTCGGTCTCGTCGTCGACGCCGTACTCGTCCTCGTCATCGTCGCCGCGAGGAGAGATGGAGGGCTCGTCGGAGAGATCGAGCTGCGTCGTGGCGCGTCCAGCGACAACGCTGTCGGCGTGGAGGGCGAGCGTGCGATCGAAGGCGTAGACGCTGCTCAGGAGGCGCTTCTGCAAGCTGATGAAGGCGAGCTTGCCGCGGCCCTTCTTGGGCTTCATCAGCTCGGTGTACTCGGCGAGCTTTTCGGAGAGCGTGACCTCGGCCGGCACGTCCTCGTCCGCTGGCGGTACGTCGAGCTGGACGACCCGGCGCTCGGGAAAATCGTAGCCGAGCGCGCGGAGGTCGACCTTGAGACGGCGCACCATCACGGGCTCGAGCTCGGAGGCGCTCCCGACGGGGACGCCGCGCGTGAAGCGTTGCGGATCCAGAATCTCGAGCAGCGCCGAAAAGCTGTTCGAGTGCCCGTTGTGCGGCGTAGCGCTCAGGAACAGGCGGTTTTCGAAGCGCGGCGCGACGTCGCGAATCACCTTCGTGATGCGCGAGTCGACCGCGTACTTCGTCGCGGACGCCGGCGCTGCCGTGTGGGCCTCGTCGAGGATGAGGAGGCTCTTGCGCGCGCGATCGCCGAGGTGCTGGAGGAGCGGGTCGCGGTACTCGGGGCGCCGGAGCGTGGGGTAGGAAATGATGAAGCGCGCGTGGGTAGTCCACGGGTTCACGCCGAAGCCGCGCTCCTGCCTGCGCCGCGCGATGAAGGCACGGTTGTAGATCTCGAAGCGGAGCCCGAATCGCGTCTCCATCTCGGCCTGCCACTGGAGGCAGACCGATGCTGGACAGACGATGAGCGAGAAGTCGACGCGCTGACGGAGCATGAGCTCCGAGAGCACGAGCCCCGCTTCGATGGTCTTGCCGAGGCCGACGTCGTCGGCGATGAAGAGGTTCGCGCGCGGGAGCGAGAGCGCCTTTTGGAGCGGCGTGAGCTGATGGTCGAAGAGCTTGATGCCGGCGCGAAAGGGCGACTGGAACAGCTCGGCGTTGGTCGCTGTGACGGCGTTCCACTTGAGGGCGTGGAGGTAAGCTGCGAAGTGACGCGGCGGATCGAGGTGCTTCACTTCCCCGAGACCGTCCGTCTGCGGTGACGCGATACGCGCGCCGAGCTCGAGCTCCCAGAGCACCTCGCAGGTCTTGCCTTGGTTGTCGTCGTCGAGGCAAACGAGGCCGACCCGTGTCGCATCGCCCTCGACGTGGGGCGCGCTGACGGACTCCGCGAGCCACTGGCGCTTCCGCACCTGGACGATGTCGCCGACCTGCGGCGCGTAGCGCGGTGCAGTGCCGAGCCAGAACGAGGGTAGCGGCGGGACGCTGTCGTTGGTGCCATGCGCCTTCATCAAGCGTCCGGCAAGGACCTGCCGTGATCGGCTCGAAGGATCGAGCCCGTGCGCCTGGCAGGCGGCGCGGAGCTCATCCCGCGCCATCCACCCAATAAGCTGGCCGAACCGAACCTGCTTCGAGGCGGTCAGCCGCTCGACCTGCTCTTCCTTGGCCAACGAGCTCGGCACGGCCACGCCGCACTCGCGGCCGATGGCGAGCAACCGCGCACGCGTCAGTGTCGAAAGCAG
>JAYVUU010000109.1:0-6652 GCA_043787635.1 Synechococcales cyanobacterium
CGGACGAGTTGCTGTAGAGTTTTGCTTCCAGTTCAGCTTTTTCGGCTTCAAGCTTTGGCATTTTAGCTTCTAGTTCTTCGTATTCTCGTTTCTCTTTGAATGTGACCTTGCGAGCTTTAGTGGCGATCGGAGCGGGTTCAATTAGAACAGGTTCAGGCGCGATCGCTTTAGGACCAACCTGAATAGTCGGCGCAGAATTTTCTTCTCGCTTCTCGTCTTTTTTACAATCGAGATAGATGGAATAGTTGCCGGGATAACGACGAACATTACCGCCCGGTTCTAGAGCAAAAATAGTCTCAACCGTTCGATCGAGGAAATACCGATCGTGAGACACCACAATGACCGCACCTTTGAAATCTTCTAAATATTCTTCAAGTACCCCTAACGTTTGGACATCCAAATCATTAGTCGGTTCATCCAGAATTAGAACATTTTGTGCAGATAGTAAAACCTGCAACAGGAAGAGCCTGCGCTTTTCACCCCCCGAAAGCTTTCCGATCGGCGAATATTGTTGATTCGGAGAAAACAGGAATCGCTCTAGCATTTGCGATGCAGTAATAATCGACCCGTCAGAGGTCTTCACCAATTCCGCAATGTCTTTCAAATAATCAATTACACGCTGATTATTATTAATTCCACTTTGCAGTTCATCAGAATGTTGGTCAAAATAACCAAACTGAATCGTCGAGCCAATGTCAACCGTTCCAGAATCGGGTTCAATGCGTCCTGTAATCAAATTCATCAACGTTGATTTACCCGCACCATTCATCCCAATGATGCCAATCCGATCGTCGGGAGTGAATTCGTAGGTGAAATCTTTGATCAATGTCCGATCGCCATAGCTTTTGCTGACATCGGTAAGTTCAGCCACCTTTTTACCAATCCGACGGCCCATCGTCGAAATTTCGACCTTCCCTTGAACGGCTTTGAATTCCGTTGCTTTCATTTCCTCAACTCGACCAATTCGCGCTTTTTGTTTAGTACTACGAGCCTTTGGTCCTTTTTTTAACCATTCAAGTTCCCGTCGCAGCACCCCAGCGAATTTGCGTTGACTGCTAGCCGACGATTCTTCCTGAGCGGCTTTCTTTTCTAGATAATAGGAATAGTTTCCTTCATAATTAAACAGCTCTGCCCGATCGATCTCTAGAATACGATTAGTCACTTGGTCTAGGAAATACCGATCGTGCGTCACCAACAGCAACGATCCCGTATAGCGAGACAAATAAGCTTGCAACCACTCCACAGAATCCGCATCCAAATGGTTAGTCGGCTCATCCATCAACAACACATCAGGTTGGGCAATTAGAGCCGTAGCGATCGCAATCCGTTTACGATACCCCCCCGACAAATCTCCCACTCGCGTCGTAAAGTCAGTGATCCCTAACTGATTTAGCGCGATCGTTGCCTGAGTTTCCAATTCCCAAGCTCCAGCTTGATCCATGCGGTGGGTCAGACTAGATAATCTATTAAGCAGCTTGTCCTGGTCCGCATCTGGGTCCGCAAGTGCTTCAGAAACAGCCTCGTACTCTTTAATCAGCGCCATCACGTCGCCGCTGTCGGTAAATATTTGCTCCAGTACGGTTTTTTCTTCGTCTACATCGGGCTGCTGGGGCAAATACACCACTCGAATTCCACCCGGAATCTCGATTTCACCGCCATCGATCGGCTCGATTCCCGCGATCATTTTTAGCAGCGTTGATTTTCCAGAGCCATTAGTCCCAATCAGTCCCACCCGATCGCGGTTCTCTAGGACAAAGTTCCCCTCCTTCAACACCTCTTTAATTCCGAAATCTTTACGAATCGATCGTAGTGTCAAAAGAGCCATGGATTGCTGGGGGGTGAGAAATCTCAAACATAAAAGACGTGGTCTACAAGACTATCACTTTTCGGTAACAAAGACTTTACAATCCCCTGATGCCAATCACAACCCATGTTTCTCGTAATCATGTTGCGCAGAATGCGGTCAGCGGGGCGTTTTTTGTGGCAATGTGGAACCTATACAGATTTTTTCCGTAAGCGCTATGCAAACTCTGATGACTCCTGCGCCCCTGAATAGCTCAAGTAGCTTGATGCTATCGACCGAACCCGGCATTCGTCGTCGTAAGACCCGATCGGTTCCTGTAGGCAGCATCATGATTGGCAGCGAGCATCCGGTGGCCGTCCAGTCGATGATCAATGAAGACACCTTAGACATCGAGGGATCGGTCGCTGGCATTCGTCGCCTTCACGAGATTGGCTGTGAGATTGTCCGGGTAACGGTGCCCAGCATGGCCCATGCCAAAGCCATGGAACAGATCCGCGATCGGCTTCATGCCACTTATCAACCCGTGCCATTGGTCGCCGATGTTCATCATAACGGTATGAAAATTGCGATTGAAGTCGCTAAATATGTGGACAATGTGCGGATCAATCCGGGTCTGTATGTCTTTGAAAAGCCACTGGAAGGGCGGACAGAATATACAAAACAAGAATTTGATGAGATTGGCGAAAAAATTCTAGAAACCTTGGAACCCTTGGTCATTACGCTGCGAGATCAGAACAAATCCATGCGGATTGGTGTGAACCATGGATCCTTAGCGGAACGAATGCTGTTCACCTACGGCGACACTCCGGCAGGCATGGTCGAGTCGGCGTTAGAATTTATTCGCATGTGTGAATCCCTGAATTTCTATCACTTAGAAATTTCCCTCAAGGCTTCTAATGTTCCCGTCATGTTGGCGGCAAATCGTCTAATGGTTCAACGGATGGATGAACTGGGTATGGCGTATCCCTTGCATCTTGGGGTGACGGAAGCAGGCGATGGGGAGTATGGTCGAATTAAATCCACGGCGGGCATCGGCACACTCCTTGCTGAGGGTATGGGTGATACTCTGCGTGTGTCGTTGACGGAAGCACCAGAGAAGGAAATTCCGGTATGTTATGGGATTTTGCAAGCCTTGGGACTCAGACGGACCATGGTGGAATATGTCGCTTGTCCGTCTTGTGGTCGGACGTTGTTTAATTTGGAAAATGTATTGCACAAAGTTCGTGAGGCAACAAGTCACTTAGCAGGACTGAATATTGCGGTGATGGGCTGCATTGTGAATGGTCCTGGTGAGATGGCGGATGCGGACTACGGCTATGTTGGTAAAACGGCGGGGACGATCGCTCTGTACCGGGGTCGTGAAGAAATTAAGCGGGTGCCGGAAGCGGAGGGCGTAGAGCAACTGGTGGCGTTAATTAAAGCCGATGGTCAGTGGGTTGAGCCGGAAGAAAAATAGATTGAGAGCCGATTATTGAGAGCCGACTATGATTGGTATACTTTAAACGCCGATCGGCTCAACAAGCTCTTAATTGCCGTACACCACCCGCTTTGGCATCAATAACGACTGCATCCGGATAGACCCAAACCCCGATCGACCAGTTGTCCCCAGCACGACATCCCCTTCCGCAAAATGACAGCGTTGGAATCGTCCGATCGCATTTAAGTACACCGCCGTACTCCGAACCTGTTGCACAAATTCCTGACTTGCCCCATAGGATTCAGTGACGATCGCATCTGCATGACCGCTGCTATGAACGTTGATAAAGCTAATGGCCGCCGCAATATTTTCCACCCCACGAAACGCAACCTGTTTACGAAAGCAAGCTCTGTTCCAATCCTGATCTGGTAATCGCTGTATCCCTGGAAATTCGGCCACGATCGCGTCATCCCCAAAAATTTCAAACCCCTTCGATCGTAAATCAGCCCACAATCGAACCAAGCTAGATGAACTATGTTGCGGATGAACCAACACCTTCTCGATCGCATTCACGGACTCAGGTTCGCCAATATGACTCGCTAAAATCATCTCCCTGACTGAATCAACACCGCCTGAGGCCGCCCAATACAAGTAACAATTGCCAATCATAGCCTCCATCACACTAGATTTGACCCGTTCTCGCATGGCCGATCGCCAAGCCGGACGACCGTAAACAATCCACTGCCTAACCCGATCGGATTCAAGGCTAAATTCAGGCTCGTCCATTGACAAAACACAGCCCTCAGGCAAATGCTGCGATCGGAGGGCATCCTGACAAATTTGGACCAATGCTGCATGAGTATGAGTATTCTCTAGACTTGGATAAAGGATCAGACTATTGGCTGTTTTCAAGCTCATCCCAATGGCCATCGCTGCGACCTCTGTTAACCCTTCATAGGCTAACCCCAGCACTCCCAACGGCATCCAGTGGCACTGCCGAGGACTATAAAATCCTGCCATTTGCCGAAGAGGGTCAGGCATTCCTGCAATTAAATTAAACGCTTTAATCCATCGCTGAATTTGCTCCTTTGTCAATCGCAACCACTCAGTAGGAATGGGCTGGGCCTCATCGACGATCGGTTCGGCACCAAGCTGCTGCAAATTTTGCATGGCTTCAAGATCCAAGGTATTTGCTTCTAGAAGCAGATAATAGTTCTGCGCAAAGGCTTGGGCGATACCACGAATTCCGGCATCTCGCTGTTGGGAGGTCATCATTGCCAACTGGTGCGATGCCGATTGGGCAATGCCGACGCTATTCATAAAAAAGATCCTCTCTCAGGATAGAAATAAGAGCTAACGACTCAGGCGGTCGATCAGCATCGGGTAACACACAATCGCTAGGATACAACTCAAGATTGCCCATTGCGCTGGAAATACCTGTGCAATGATCCAAATCATGAAACCCGACAGCGCAGTGACGGAAATTAACATAAGCCATCGCTTTAATGAATGCTTGCGACGAACAGTTTGCCAGCTTTTCCCATTCCATCCCAAGATTTTCTTCTCCCCAGGTATCCCTGAGACTTGCTCAATGTTCATGCCGTGATTAATAATCACATACACATTGGAGCACTTGTTGCATCCTAGGGCTTCGGTCAGTGCAATCGGGATTATTCGGGCATCTCTACGGCAAGGACAGGAGTATTCAGAGTTTGATTCGATTTTCTGCATTGTTTAAGAGTGAGGATCGCTTTGGCTAGATCCCTTATGATTTACTCTTCTGCTTCTAGAAAGCGGGTGATGGGATTCGAACCCACGACATTCACCTTGGCAAGGTGACGCTCTACCACTGAGCTACACCCGCGTAAACGCGGTGCTGTGGACCTCTGTTCTAGTGAACTTGCCTTCCACGTCACCAATACTCGCAAATCTAGCGCAGTATGTCAACTCTTTTCTAAAGTTTGCCTAAAAATTGGGTCTAAAGCCCCGACGTTTTAGGGCGGCTTTCAAAATCTAAGGGAGAAACTTCCCGATTGTCCTATTTTACCTTGTGATAAAGCTGCCATCACAAGATCGTGAGAAAGCATTCACGTTAGTTCTTGAGTTCAGAATCTAAGGCAAGCCTAACCAGTTTCACGCAGTTGATGAAGACATCCGTGTAGCCATGAAAGGTAGTCGTGATCTTAAATTCCGTCCGTTAGACCGTGCTGGAGGCAGATCTGAGGGTGAAAAGTCACTGCTTGGTCAAGTCGATTAATGACGGGGCGATCGTGAAGGAAACGTTGTCTACTCGCAGTCATACTTGTCAGGGTGGCTGTGTGATGGATAGAGATCGCAACGCAGCTAGGAATATCCTCCATCGGGGATTGAGTACGGTAGGGCATACCGAAACTTATGGGCTAAACTCATGCAACGCTTGGGGTCCCATAATTTCACCCGCTACTCCAGTACCACCTGCCACTTCAACAATGACAGGAGATCCGTGACACCCTCAAATTAATTTAGGACACGTCAAGCTGTTGTCCCTACCGATCTGGGTTCCAAGACTTGTAGAGGCATTGCTCGCCGTGCCCCAAGCCCAACGAAAAAAGCAAATAAACTTTACACCCAGACCAATTACTCGCGATTACCAATATAGAGATAACCATAGTAGGTGGCCATCGGAATGACGGTAGATAACACCAGTAACACAATTACCCAGGTGAATCCACCGCCTTCTTTGGTTTCTTCACGACTGGCAAAGTTACCTTCGACATTGATATTGTCTTTGACCACAGGTGGACCAGGATCATTTTGACCCGATAGGACTAAGGCTAGCCGATCGGTAGCATCGGTAAAGGCTTGATTGTACTTGTTGCCATATTTCAACGGCACCAGTACGGTTTCTTTGGCGATACTTTGGGCGATCGCATCAGGCATGATTGCTTTGGCACCTTCCCCCGTCACGATCGCCGTGTTGTCGGTCTGAACATCGATCGTCAGGAGCGTCACATTGTTTTGATCTTCGGCAGTGGGAAACCAACGACCAAATAAGTCTTGGGTAAATTTTTCGATCGTTACATCGTAATCCAACCGTCGGACCGTGACGATGTAGGTCTCTTGACCATTATCAGTTTCAATTTTACGAAATGTTGAATTGATAGTCCCTTCAGTGGCGCGGCTCAGGACTTCCGCTTGGTCTACGACATGGGCATTTTCTTCAAAGTCAGGAACGTCGTAAATATTCGTGGCGTTCGCGGGTAGACAGATTTGTAGTAACAAAAAAGCTAGGACTGCGATCGTGCTGATTTGAGCTTGAAGACGCTGGAGAATGGGTGGTAGTTGAATCATGGGGAGTATTAATAATTGCAATAGCTGATTCTTTCCCCAGAATACAGGATTGTCCGGGCCTGGGATCAGCGAGGGAGATTCTGGCATGACGGTATGATTAG
>JAYVUU010000110.1:0-2901 GCA_043787635.1 Synechococcales cyanobacterium
GGCACCGACCAAGATATGCCCTTCCGGTCCAGACTGGATCGATTCAATGGTCTCTTCTAGTGAGGCTTCTCGGATGATCTCGTTGGACTCCGAATCCAAGAGATCGAACGGCCCCCATGTCTCGAAAAGTAAACGAGCGACCGCATCTCGTGCCATTTTTAATTTCTCCTAAAGTCCTGAAACCGTCAGGTCGGGCATTTCTGCAGGGGATCTTTTGCCGTACTTTTTCTAATAGCCCAAAATCAATTTTAGTTGCCTGAGCGAAGAACAGGCAACCCAGTCGGAACCCTCTTTGCGAGTCTGGATCTCAACCCAGTCGATTTTTATCTCGATCAGTGAGACCGAACCTTCGCGTGCCTCACAACCATGCTCGGCTGCGATACGGAGTAGTTGCTGTGTCAGTGTCTCTATCATTATTCGTCTCCTGTTGAAATTCTCAATTGTGCCGATGCGATTTTTGCGGCGTGAAACTTTTGATAATTTTTGTTATCGCAAATTTTCTTTCTTCGCGGGATCAACCCCAGCGAAGTAAATTCCCGCTTCAACGTGGCTCTCATAATGCGGTTACACTGTCCCAATACACTTTGGGGGTCGATTGTACCTTGCGAAAAATTCCGCAGGGAGAATCCATCGTAAGCGTTCTCCTTGGCGAACCTTTCGTTCTTGCGGGCCCGATGGGTACGCAATTTTTCGGATTCTAGATAATCCGACATTTCCGACATTTCTGTCGTTTCGATAGTCGCCGCGCGACTATCGTAAAATCCGACTGCATTCCATTCGTTGCAATAACTTGACATAACTTTTCCCCTAAATTCGATACAAAAAACTAACCACTACGTATAGTTAGAATCTATATCGACGTTCGACGCAATGGGTCTTGAGTATTTTTTAGCAAAAAAAACACAAAAAAAACTTCCGCAATTTTTAATTTGCGGAAGTCTAAAGGTTTAATCGGCAAGTAGGATGAACAGCAACGCTAAAGCGATAACAAACAACATATTAAACCGCCAATGCGATCAAATTCGACCAAGCTGCATTGGTCAAGTACGCCCCTTTTCCGTTGGCCAGTGACAGAAAATCGTTGCCGGATTGCCTATCCGTTTTTTTCGATGCAATGCCATAATTTGCGTATTCCGTGACCGCCTGATAGGCGGAATAAACCGAACCTCTAGCTGTCGCACAAGTCTCGGAATGATAATTTTCGAGGATCGCGTCAATCACGGATTGGCGCTTGATTATCTGCTTTCCCACCAAAGTTTGCATTTTGGCGACCGAATCACTATCGGATAGACCAAGCAAAGAGCAACGGTCCAAGGCTGTTTTGGAGGGTGTTTTGGCTTCTTGCGACCGAATATTAATATTTAATCCGGGAGCGCCCAAACATGCGTCTAGTACGCTATCGATCGCTACCACGGGATTGATGCCAATCTGCGTAGATTGTCGAAGTAGTTCGACATTTTTTGGATGGTTCAAGATGATTGCTTCAAAACTTGCCATCGCATCGTTAACCCTGTTTTTCATTTCGTCTTTTCCTCTGTGGATAAATGAGACTTTTTCGAAGCCTTCCGACCACGCTTCCTTCGCGGTATTCTCGCAGACTTGGCGAATACTCGATCCAAAAAAACGCGCCCTAGTCTTCCCTGAGAAATTATCTAGGGCGTTTAAATGCCAAATGTGGTCGTCGCCCATAATCTGGTAGCCCCCCTGCATTTGGGCCGAAACGAAGAAAGTTTCGCCGTTGTATAATGAACCAACGGAAGAGAATTTCGCCCCAAATTTGGAAAAAACGGCCTCAAGCATCTCTAGCCAATCGCTTGGCTGGATTATTGGCCTAGCGTCGCTGGCCATGCAAGAGCCTAGCACCGACTCTTGGCCCGCGACGGACACAATGATTGCGTTAACGTCGGGCACAATGACACTTGCGCCCCCGACGATAGCGGTGACCTGCCTATGCTCGATTGTCGGGACGATGCCCGACTCTATCACGTCAGCGCGGGAGAATAGGCTATCGCGGACGATACCCTTCCCATGCCATGCTGTCCCGTAGGACATAAATAGATCAATACCATTAATGTTTGCAATTTCGTGCGCCATGATTTTTTTCTCGATACTTTCTAAAGCTTTTTTGTTCGCATGGCCTAAATGACCATGCCGAACAGTAATAGTTATCGCATAAATTAAAAATAATATCTAGTCAAATAACGCCTAAATCGACTATTTTTAGGTAAATAATTTTTGTGGCACTATGCCACGCTAGACCATGACCCAAAACAAACCATTGAATTGTTCAACATCTGGCCTATCGCCGTCGCGTATTGAATTTATAAACGCTATCGCGTCCGCTGAGCTTGCGAAGTGGACGTATTCGTTCCTGTAATATACCCTTAGCATAATCATTATCCTTAATATTGTGATTGTTTGCCGTACTTTCTGAAAGTACGTATCGGCAAAATCGCATGCCGGAGTCGAGACCAATTCGGGAAAATTCACGGAATAATGGGGGATTTTAAGGGGGCGTTTTCCCACCTTTAATAACATTAGTTTTACTTCATTTCAATCAGAATCGACGATGACAAGCAAGTTGGACGTTTATACCGTGGTCGCCGCGAATCGACTACGGAACGATCTGGAAGGTTTGGCGCTGACGAGTGTATCGGTACGCTAGTACACTTCGATGACCAGTTGTTGAAATATTTACCGTAGATAAATCTGCGGAATTGTCTGAGTTGGCATTAGATTTTTTGCGTTTTTTGTCGTACTTTTCTAAAGTACGGCACGCCCCCATGGGGGGGGTTTTATTTTGCAACATCGGAGGGGTGCACTGCTCCAAATTTTGCTGTGGGGTTTAGACGCAATAGAATCTTGGTTTTGGGGTGATTCGCCCGACTTCGTCAGTTTGGC
>JAYVUU010000111.1:0-22119 GCA_043787635.1 Synechococcales cyanobacterium
GGGGATGTAGAGGCGCGTGACTGACCAACGGGAAGGAACAATCTTGCAATTGCAGGAACTCTTGTTTCAGTAGTCGTACTTTAGTTAATATCTGCTACAATGTAAGTAGATAAAGGAGACTCATGCAAAAGGCTTTCAAGTATCGATTCTATCCAACTGCGGAACAGGAAAACTTGTTGCGTAGAACGATGGGCTGTACTCGATTGGTCTACAACAAAGCACTTGCTTTACGGACAACTGCCTACTACAAAAATCAACAACGAATAGGCTATTTGGAAACATCCAAAGCTTTGACAAGTTGGAAGCAAGAGGAAGGTCTAGAGTTCTTGAAAGACGTGTCTTCTATTTTTCAATGCCTCCAAATCTCTCATGGAAAAGTTGATTTTACTTCTACGATCCCCTCGGTCTCAGGACACAATAGATAAATAAATTGCGCGATCAATCGCCCCGAGTCATTGAGTAATGTCTCCTTCATAGCGGAAACTTAAGCCGATCGATCGCTACCCCAATCTTCTGCACATCAACAGCAAACCCCGCCACCACTAAAAATGTTTGGTCCGCGACCTGCCCCAATTCCCGCACCAATCGTCCCAGCCGATCGCGAAATAATCGCCCCATCGGATAAACCGGAATCACTCCCCAGCCCGTTTCTTCAGACACAAAAATAAAACTCGCAATACTAGATTCAACACTAGCAATCAAACAATCACAAGCCGATCGCCAATCTGCTTCACTCATTTCCAGGCTATTCCCAACCCAACTGCCCAACGAATCAATTAAAAAACATTCACTCTCAATCCCCAGACCGATCGCCCCTGCTAGATCAAACGGTACCTCCAACGATCGCCAATGTTCCGAACGACGCGCAACATGTTGGTCAATTCGCGCATCCCAATCCAAATCACCCTCATATCGCTGAGCCGTCGCCACATACACAACCCGCTTTCCCGACTCCGATGCTAGCCGCTCGGCCCATTCACTCTTACCCGATCGCGCCGCGCCCGTCACTAAAATTACTTGCCCCATCATTTCTAGCCGTCACAATTTACTTGAGCATCCATACAAACATTCTCTCAAGGCGTGCCAATTTCCAAGCAGCGTATAGAATAGAGCATTCTGACCATCCTAACTGCTATGAGAACTGGTATCAAGCGCATTGAACAAACCCTAAAAACTCTGGAACAGTCCGTTTCAGACGACGAATCAATGGCTAATCAATTAGACTTAACGACCTCCCCACTACCTCGATCGTTCAAATCTAACGTCGCCCCAGACTATCGAACCGCCCCATCATTATCCTTCGATATTCTCTCAGCCAAAACTCCCAACCCACAGACAGATCAAAACGTAGACCCCGAAGACAGCAGCGATCGGGGTCAAAAATTCCCAAAACTCGAACTCCAAGATATCCATCTCCCAAAACCTAAAAGCATCACCCTCACCCCTCACCGCAACGCCCCAAACCCAGCACTCGCCGCATCATTACTGCAAGACATGCTCACGATCGTCACCACTTGGCAACAAGAACTCACTGCGATCGGTGAGACTATCCAGACGATCTACACCCAAGGAGCCATTCTAGACGGTTGGCTTGAATCCCTCGGAACCCCCTCCCAACAAGACGAGACCCAAGCCTTTCGTCATGCAGATATCAGCCAATTAGTTAGCTTTGTCGAAAAACTCCAGACCGGGAAAATTCAGCCCGAAGACATTCATGCCGCCCCTTCGACCTATAGACTTTGTGGAATCAATCCCGATGGTCAACTTTGGAGTTATCCCTGCCCTCCCGATCAACTCCCCGCCGTCAGCATGGCGATCGCTCGTCATCACAAACTACGTCAACTGCGAGTTCGGCAGTCCGACCTAGAAACCCGGCTGGCCCATTTCTCCGAAGATCTCGTGAAGCTGCATAGTCAACTGAAAGACTAGGATAGTAAGAATTTGGACTCTACAAATCATGGAAAACTCTAATGGGAGCCTTGCTCGTGCAGACTATTATCGTCAATTGATTTTACTCTATGGTCACAAGCACTAACAGCCTAATTCTTAAGGTTTATTTAACTTCATACTCAGGTACTATGATTCGATAGGTAATTATTCCTACTTGACTTTATATATAAAGCCGATATGGATAACCTAGACGAGAGCTTTGAAACGACGGCATACTAGAGGTTGTAACCGACTAGGCTCGTCATTCCAAGTTACTCATCACATCTCACATCACTTGGCGTATAAATCAATTTCAGTAGGTTACATCAGTGACGACATCGTTTCCTTGGCTTTCCGCCATCATCATGCTGCCTCTTGCAGCCGCTCTCTTCATTCCGGTTATTCCCGACAAAGATGGACGAACAGTCCGTTGGTATGCATTGGGTGTGGGGCTAGCTGACTTTGGACTATCGCTTTATGCGCTCTGGAAACACTATGATTTTTCGCAAGCGGGCTATCAGTTGACCGAGAGCGTCACCTGGTTACCACAGCTAGGGATCAATTGGTCCCTGGCGATCGACGGTTTGTCGATGCCCCTAGTCGTATTGACAGGACTTGTGACCACGCTGTCAATCTTGGCGGGTTGGCAAGTCAAGGAAAAGCCAAAGCTGTTCTATTTTCTGATGCTGGTGATGTACAGCGCTCAGATCGGGGTGTTTTGCGCTCAAGACTTAATCCAGTTTTTTGTGATTTGGGAACTAGAACTCGTTCCAGTCTATTTGTTGATTGCTATTTGGGGCGGTCCAAAGCGACGGTATGCGGCAACGAAGTTTATTTTGTACACCGCAGGCGCTTCCATTTTTATCCTAGTTGCTGCGTTGTCGATGGCGTTCTATGGTGGGGGAGCGCTGACGTTTGATTTGACGCAGTTAGGCTTGAAGGACTACAGCTTGGGATTTGAGCTATTGATGTATGCCGGGTTGCTGATTGCCTACGGCGTTAAGCTGTCGGTGTTTCCATTACATACCTGGCTCCCCGATGCCCATGGTGAAGCCTCTGCCCCTGTATCTATGATCTTGGCGGGGGTTCTATTGAAGATGGGCGGATATGCTTTGATTCGAATGAATGTGGAAATGTTGCCCAATGCTCACGCGTACTTCGCACCTGTTTTAGCCGTGTTGGGTGTGGTCAATGTTGTCTACGGCGCATTGGCATCGTTTGCCCAGCGCAACCTGAAACGCCGCATGGCCTACTCGTCAATTTCCCACATGGGATTTGTGCTGCTGGGAGTGGCCTCCTTTACTGATTTGGGTATGAGTGGCGCGATGCTGCAAATGGTCTCTCATGGCTTAATTGCATCGGTGATGTTCTTTTTGGCTGGAGTTACCTACGATCGGACCCACACGTTGAACATGGATGAGATGGGTGGACTGGGTAAAAAAATGCCCTCTACTTTTGCACTTTTCACTGTTGCCTCTATGGCTTCCTTGGCATTGCCCGGAATGAGTGGGTTTGTGGGCGAGCTGATGGTGTTCTTGGGGTTTGCAAACAGCGAAATCTATTCAACCACCTTCAAAACTATCATTGTGTCTCTGGCGGCAGTCGGTTTGATTATTACGCCGATGTATTTACTGTCGATGCTACGGGAAATGTTCTACGGTAAGGAAGGCGTAGCGGTTGACGGGAAAGTGTTCTTGGATATGAAGCCACGGGAACTATTCATTGCGGCCTCGTTGATGCTGCCGATCATTGGTATTGGGTTCTATCCAAAGCTGATTACCCAGACCTATGATGCAACAGCAGTTCAGATTGCGCAAAATGCTCGGATGGCTTTACCAACGATCGCATCTAATGATAGTCCTTTGATGCGTGTCTCAATGGCTCCTGATTTAAACCAGACTGCGATTGTGAAGTAGCACGGTTAATTAACGAAGTTGGCTTGGAAGTCTGGGTTGGAGTTAATTAATTCCAACCCATATTTCTGGGATATTTCTTAGCCCACAGGTTTAATCCAATCGGAAAATTCCGTTGCAAATGTTCCTTTGAGGATCGATTGCCGGATCTGCTGGGTAAATCGAACTAGCGCAGTGATGTTGTGAATTGACAGCAACGTGTAGGCCAAAAGCTCTTGCGATCGTAGTAAATGACCAATATAAGCGCGACTAAAATTTTTGCAGGTGTAACAATCACAGGTCTGGTCAATCGGCGCGAAATCTTCCCGAAATCGAGCATTCTTCAAATTCCAACGTTCACCATTCACAATGGCATTTCCATGGCGTGCTAATCGCGTTGGGATTACACAATCAAATATATCAATCCCCGCTGCTATGGCCCGCGCCATTTCCCGATGTGTCCCCACTCCCATCAAATAGCGAATTTTATCCGGCGGTAACAACGGAGCCGTATGCTGCACCACCTGGTCAATCACTTCTGGCGATTCCCCGACGCTCACCCCGCCGATCGCATAGCCGGGTAAATTCAACGCCACCAGCTGCCGCGCCGACTCCGATCGTAAGTCCAAAAACTCCCCACCCTGCACAATCCCAAACAACGCCTGATCCTGCGGACGACCGTGGGCCGAAACGCAGCGCTTTAACCATTCCGTGGTCCGTACCAATGCCTTCTCCACCACTTCGCGGCCTACTCCTGGCGGCGCACATTCATCAAAGGCCATGATTACATCTGCCCCGATCGCATTTTGAATTTGAATCGATCGTTCTGGCGTTAAATTAATTACACTGCCATCGCGGGGCGATCGAAACGTCACACCCTCATCTGAAATCGATCGCATTTCACTCAAACTAAAAACTTGGAACCCACCCGAATCCGTCAACATCGGACCGGACCAACCCATAAACTTGTGCAAGCCGCCTGCTTTCTGCACCAGATCTTCGCCCGGTTGCAGATGCAAATGATAGGTGTTCGATAGCACCATCTGTGCGCCCGTTGCTTTAAGCTGTTCAGGAGTCACCGTCTTCACATTGGCAAGTGTCCCCACAGGCATAAATCTCGGAGTCTCGACAATGCCATGGGGCGTATGAAAAATTCCGGCCCTTGCTCCTGTCACTGGGCAAGTCGCCTGAAGCTCAAATTTAAAATTCTCAGACTTAAATTCATCACTCTTCAAACTTTCACCCATCAAATTCTCACTAGCCACAGCCAACCCGTCCACAGACTAAAACTCATGGATAAGCCTACCATTGACCATTCCAAATGCTAAAAGTTGAGATTAAAAATCTTTATCCTCATCGCAACAGTCCCGCATCAATGACAAAATCTCGCTTAATCACGTAGAGAAGACTTCACCCATGATTCGACATCTCCGGGCATTCATCCAAAAATTCTTGGGTGCGATCGTCTTTTACACCCAAGTACCGCTTCCCCCCAGCCTCCCCCTAGACTTTGATGGAATTGCAGGCTTTGCACCGATCGTTGGCTTGTTGATTGGCGGAATCTTACTGTTAGTTGGAGTCGTGTTGTTCTCGATCACGTCCCCCTTACTAATGGCGGCGATCGTGGTAGCACTGTGGATCTGGATTACGGGGGCGTTACATCTGGATGGGGCGATGGATATGGCGGATGGGTTGGGTTGTATGGACCAAAAACGGCGTTTGGATATAATGCGAGATCCTCACAGTGGGGCTTTTGGAATTATGACGGCGATCGTTATTGTATTGCTCAAGACTGCCGCGCTGGCCCAAGATGTTGCAATGGCCGAGAGGACTGAGATTCTAGCGTTGCCGCTAGTGTGTGGCTGGGCACGCTGGGGACAACTGACCACCATCATCAGGTTTCCTTATCTAAGAGCGGAAGGAAAGGGGAAACTCCATAAAGCGTCGATTCAGGGGGTTCGGGATGCGTTGCCTAGCTTGTTTATTTTGTTAGGCTGCCAACTCATCCCCTACTTCTCCGGGGATTTCTCTCTACAACAAACCCTAATGATGCCGATCGTCGCCTTATTTTTTAGTTGGGGCTTTGGCACTTGGATTAGTGGAAAATTTGGCGGACATACAGGAGATACCTACGGAGCTGTAGTTGAATGGACTGAGACTGTCTTGGTCTGCTTCCTTGCGCTAACATAACGAATTCCCCATCTGTAAATTTGGGGAATTCGTTGCTGAATCTAGAATGAGATTTTTCCAGAGAGATTGACTGTAAGCAAATCTGACTTAAGCGCCGCGTTTAAGTGCGGTTTCAACTTGACGAAATTCAGCCATTAACCGTTTTTTCATCTTTTCAGGAACAGGGCGATTCGGGTAGTTGGTGTAGTGCCCTGCTAAGGAATTAATGGCGGTCCGCATGGTGGTGTATGAATTCAGCTTCATGACGCTGCCCCGACGGTAGCGTGAAGCAAATTCGTTAATTTTTTTCTTGGACTCATTCTGGAGGGATATTCGATCGGTAGCATCAGGCGCTACGTCTACGGTCTGCCGGAGCAGTTCCACCAATGCTAAGGCATCAACAGGGTAGTCCCCGGAAAGGCTGTCAGCCATTGCGGGGCTAGATGCACCCATCACGCCGATCAAGATCACCAACACGATCGCCATCAGGCGAGACAGAATACGCTTCATAAGGCAGTCGCGGTAAAGATTACCATAAGTTCTTATGAGACATCGTACCGTGATCCGGAAGTCCTAGTAAATAGTTTGTTTTTATACCTTCAAACCCATAATACTCATTTCAGAGAAATTAAGTTCAAAAGAGAAAGGCTATGAGTTGCATTACCGATCGTCCTCTTTTTCAAACCTACTTATAATTGAACGCATCAAAGGCGATTCTTTCAATTCATTTTCTAGTTTAAAAGGCCGAACAACTCGATCGATCGCATCTTGAACAAACTCGCGAACAAACTCATCCCGATGATTCAATTGAAATTGCTGCTGAATCACCTGTGCCATCCCACCATCGCCCCACTCTTGATCTTGGCGAAAGTATTCAATAAAACTGCGACCAGCAATTCGAGTTAGATACGCAGCACTAATTCCCTGAATAGCGCGACCTACCAGAACGCCCACCACACTCACCTGCAATACCGCCGCCACCAAGGAAATAACGCCTTTAACTAGCCCCAAACTCACCAATGTTTTAGCCAGAGACATCGCCAATTCTCGGCCCCGATCGCTATTAATTTCACAGCCATACACGTTGCCCAGCTCCACCACCATTTGAGCATTCACCGCCGCCGTCGCCAACAAATCAACAACGGGAACTGGAGTCACGGCAATCACCCCCGCCCCAATCCATTGAAACCGATCGACAATCTTTTCGGCCTCTCGTCTGCGTTGGGCTTCCAGAATCTGGCGCGCGTCTTGTCCCAGGCGTTGGGACTGTAGCAAAATATTATCGGCCAGCAAATCTTCTCCTTCCGACCGGAGCACCGCAGCCACCTGACGAATTAACGGCATAATATCCGCCTCAGGTTTTATCCGTTCTCCGGTTGTTAACGTCACTTCTGTGGGATTCGCCGACACCATGATTACATCAGTATTAGCCATCAATCCGCTGACCCGATCGCCTAATGTTTTTAAGATCAAAGATTGATCTGTTTCCGTGTAGAGATCACATTTATTGAATACTAAAAGCGATCGTTTTCCGATTCGAGCTAGCATTTGCAATGGTTCAAATTCTGATTGTCTTAAATCATTATCTACAACAAACAAAAGCAAATCTGCATCAGTCGCTAATTTCTTGGCGAGTTTTTCCCTTGTGGTTCCAGCAATTCCAGCCTCCAAGATTCCGGGCGTATCGGTAATAAAAATTTCGCGATCGATTCCTTTGAGTTGAATCCGATGCGTTTCACCCATAGTTGTAGTCCCCATTGCTGCCCCAACATCTCCCACCATCCGACCAACTAAGGCGTTAACCAAAGACGTTTTGCCCGCAGACCCAGTTCCAAACACAACGATCGACAATTCACCTTTAGCGAGGTTGTGTTCAATATCTTTCGATCGGGCAACTAGTTCTTGTTTAGAAATCTCATCTTGAATTTGATCAAGCTGTTGTCGAACGGCTTCTAAATTGCGCCCAGCGGCTTCGGTTTTGTCTTTGGGGGCGGTCGGGGCATTTTGAATTATTTTACGACGGCGACGATCGGTGCGCTTGGGTAATATCACCAAATACCAAAGCAATAGTCCAATTAGGGTAAGAACGATCGCAATGGCAAGAGTAATCAACACGCCGCCCAAATAGGGATAGGTGGTCAGCAATCCCGATAACCGCGACAGCGAATCTAGTAACCATAGTGTGAATACTAAAATTGCAATCAAACCCGCC
Source organism: Synechococcales cyanobacterium (assembly GCA_043787635.1). Taxonomy (GTDB): domain Bacteria; phylum Cyanobacteriota; class Cyanobacteriia; order Leptolyngbyales; family Leptolyngbyaceae; genus JAAFJU01. Next base: position 8,203 of record JAYVUU010000111.1, read on the forward strand.
AGAACTAAAACCAGCCGTGGTACAGGCATATCTAATTCACACCTCGATCGCTCAACTGTTTGATAAAGAACTCTTCCAAACTCGGACGGGCTAAATTAATCGAAATCAATTGAGCCTGAATCAATCGAAGACTAGCCATAAAATCTTGAGTCTCACCCTTGAGAGTCCCCACCCACAGCCCATCTTGAAAATGTAAATTTGCTAATCGCTGCTGCAAAATCTCAGGATTTCCTCCTTTAACTTTGACAGTATACGATCGCGCATCGCCCAATAAATCCATTAACGAACCTTCGCAGATCATTTCGCCCTTATCCAAAATTCCTACCCGATCGCAAATCTTCTCGACATCTGACAAAATATGACTGTTAAAAAAAATGGTCTTTCCTTGACGTTTCAACGATTGAATAATTTCGCGCATTTGATAGCGACCCAGAGGATCAAGCCCCGACATCGGTTCATCTAAAAATACTAATTCAGGATCATTAATCAATGCCTGTGCCATTCCAATCCGTTGCAGCATTCCCTTAGAATATTGTCGTAATTGCTTTTTCTTTGCATCTTTAGTCGATAGTCCAACGAGATCTAAAAGCTCAGGAATGCGTGTTCTTTGAACCTTTGACGGCACCTCAAATAATCCAGCCATAAATTCTAGAATTTCCCAACCCGTCAAATAATCATAGAAATAAGGATTCTCTGGCAAATAACCAATGCGTGCTTTCACGTTACGATCGCCCAGTGGCTTCCCTAGTAGCATCGCTCGACCTTTGCTCGGACGCACAATGCCTAAGAGGGTTTTAAGTAACGTCGTCTTCCCCGCCCCATTTTGCCCCAACAGCCCAAACGTCTCACCCTGATACACCGTTAAATCCAATGCAGACAGCGATCGGACCCGCTGAGTGAGCCAAAAACCCGTTCGATAGGTTTTACTTAGATTCTGGGTTTGAATGACAGCCGTGGATTCAAGAGTAAATGTAGTTTTAGAGACACTTTCCATGAGAACAATACAAGTAACGAGTTTAAAAAGCAGAATAACAATATTTGCCTGGTTTGGCACGAAATTACTAGGGATTTAACCATTCCGGCACATGGCACTGGGATGTGATATGGAACACATCCCAGGTAGTGATTTAGGGTGTACTATTACTGTGTTTTGGGATGAATGGTAATAACGGTGATCATCCTAGCCTAGCAGCGTCCAGCAGTGCATTGTCTTCTCTCATATTGTCGGTCTGGTCATACGGATGGAAAATTTCTTTATAATGAAGTCTAAAATTGTCTCTCCCCATCGCCTTTTTGCCGCATTTTCAGCATTCTTTATGATCTCCGGAGTTTTTTGCTACGCACAGCTTCGATCGCTCTACCTGAAGGATCTAAGCCTGCTGCAACAGTCTCTCCGGCAACGATCGGAGAGCTTGGATGCACGCCTACACCGAGGCGTTACTGCTGTTGATGTGTTGCAATCGACCATGGCCACCGAACTGAATCAACGCCTAGACCAATCCACAGAGACCTTAGAACATCAAGAGAATCTGTTAAAAAATACTCTAAAAGCTTTTCCAGATGCCATGCGAATTTATTCCGTTGGCGCTACAAAATCGTCCTTCCTACCGAAAAGCTTTCCTGAAGTTCATGATTCTTCACTCCTGCTAGAGCCTTTTATCAAATTAGGCAGACCCGACATTAACCCCATGCGATCGCCCTACTGGACCAAGTCATCTGCGAGTCTATTTGGCAATGGCATGATTATCTCAAGAGCCGCGCCAGTCTATTTAGGCGATCGGTTTGTGGGAGTGGTTGGAGTCGATATTTTGATTGACAATCTGATGGATGTCGTCAGTGACGAAGCCTATAAAGGGGCCAACATTTTTGTGGTTGGTCACGATCGAAATCTTCTACTTCATCCGAGCTTTAACAAAGATCCGAACCGTAATCCGATCGCGGCTGTTACAGCTCTCCCCCCTGAACTTCAGCCCCATCTCGAACGAATTCTCCAAGGCAAAAGTGGTGAAATGCAGTCGATGTCGGGGTATCAAGTCATGTACTACAACTTGCAGAATGCACCCTGGCATTTTGTGCTGTGGATTCCGGAGAGCAAACTGTGGCTGACGACGGTTGAGAGTTCATTTTGGTCGTCCGTTGTACCCTGGCTAGGGTTAATTATCCTGCTGGCCGTGATTATGTCCGAGGCTCGACGACGTAATATCATTCAAAGTAATCTTCAGCTTGAGATAATTGACAATCTTCAACTTAGAACAACCGAACTCTCCGACACCCTAGCTCGGCTCAAGCAGGCTCAAGCTCGTTTAATTCAAAATGAAAAAATGTCGAGTCTTGGTCATTTAGTCGGTGGCATTGCCCATGAAATCAACAACCCCGTGAATTTCATCCATGGCAACCTCCAACATGCTCAACAATACATTCAGTCTCTTCTAACATTAATCGGACTCTACGAAAAAGACTCACTTCAAATCACGTCTAAAATTCAAGACTACAGAGAGGCTATTGATCTAAATTTCATTAAAATAGATTTGCCAATGATTATGAAATCTATGGGAAACGGCAGCGATCGGATTCGTGATATTGTTCTGTTGTTACGTAACTTTGCTCGAATGGACGAATCAGAACTAAAAACGGTGAACCTTCACGACGGTATTGAGAGTACCATCGCGATTATGCGCCATCGGTTAGTCGGGAACCATCGTCGTCCGGAGATTACTTTAAAAAAGCTATTTGGGACCATTCCCCCGATTAAATGTTATGCAGGATTGATCAATCAAGTTTTGATGGCATTACTAAACAATGCCGTTGATGCTATCAATGATTGCTCAGATGAACAGTTAAGAACTACTCCCCCAACCCTAGAAATTATTACAGCAATGGTGGGAGACGATCGGGTTCATATCTCTATTCGCGACAATGGTACAGGCATTCCCGATTCTGTAATAACCCAAATTTTTGACCCCTTTTTTACAACTAAGATTGTGGGTCAAGGAGCTGGGCTAGGGTTGGCGATCGCCCATCAAATCATCACCGAACGCCACAGCGGGAAGCTGACCTGCATCACCCAAACCCAAGCTCCAAATACAGGAACCACCTTCACAATAGAGCTTCCCATCAACCAAACTGCGTGTCCCCAATCCACTCAAGGTTCAAAGCAATCCACACAGCGGCTCAAAGCCAACGCCTCTGCGATAAAATAAAATAGCACTCCGCATTATGATGTCTATTGTATTTGTGTCATAAGATTAGTTACTGTGAAAACACTAGTCCGGTTGCATCTATGGAAGAGTGTTCTACTGTGAAGTTTCAAATCAGCTCCTCGCGTCAACTTTTTACCGCATTTTCTCTGTTTTTTCTGATCTCTGGCGGTCTTTGTTACGCACAACTTCGATCGCTCTACTTAAAAGACTTAAGCCTATTGCAGCAATCTTTCCGGGAACAATCAGATCGTCTTGACGAACGTATGCGGCGAGGGGTTGTGGCTGTCGATGGGCTGCAATCAGCCATAACCATGGAACTTAAGAATAGATCAGCTCAGTATGGCTCAATCCAAGAACGTGAAAGTTTAGACCATCTAAATAATATTTTAGGAAATAGTCTAAAATCAGTTCCCGATGCGATGCGGGTTTATTTTATTAGTTCTAGAAATTCTGAAGAATCTTCGTTTTTACCGACAAGCTTCTCCAAGCTTAGCGATTCTCCACTCTTACTTCAGCCCTTCTTCAAGCTAGGAACACCTGCTGTCAATCCGATGCAAGCCCCCTACTGGACCAAATCATTCGCAAGTGGATTGGGCAATGACATGATTATTTCAAGGGCAACACCAGTTTATATCGCCGATCGATTTGAGGGCGTTGTCGGTCTAGATATTTCAATCAACAGCCTGATGGATACCACAAGAAATAAGACTCATGAAGAGGCCAATGTTTTTGTCGTTGGTCACGATCGGAATCTTTTGCTTCATCCTCGCTTTAACAAAAATCCAAACAATAAACCGATCAATGCTACAACCGCCCTACCCGTTGAACTTCAGCCGCATCTGGAACAAATTCTTCAAGCTAAAAGCGGTGAAATGCAGTCGATGGCAGGCTATCGGGTCATGCATCACAACTTGCGAAATGTCCCCTGGAATTTTGTTCTATGGATTCCAGAGAGCCGACTATGGTTGACGACTATCAAAAGTTCATTTTGGTCGTCTGTTGTGCCTTGGCTGGGATTGATAACGATGTTGGGAATAATCATGGGCGAAGTTCGACGGCGCAACATCATTCAATATGATCTCCAACTTAAAACCACTGAACTCTCCAATATCTTGAACCAGCTCAAGCAAACCCAAGCGAGTTTGATTCAAAATGAGAGAATGTCTAGCCTTAGCCATTTGGTCGCAGGCATTGCCCACGAGATTAATAATCCAGTGAGTTTCATTCATGGCAATCTTAAATATGCACAAGAATATACAAAATCTCTTTTAACATTAGTCGAACTCTATGAAGATAACTCATCACAAATCATTCCTGAAATTCAAGACTACTGTGAGGAGATAGATCTAGATTTTATTAAAACAGATCTATCAATGATGATGAAATCTATGGCAAAAGGCACTGGTCGAATTTATGAAATTGTCCTGTTGTTGCGTAATTTTGCTCGAATGGATGAATCAGAATTGAAAGTAGTAAATCTTCATGAAGGCATAGAAAGTACGGTTGCGATTATGCGACATAGACTCGACCATAACGATCGTCGCCCAGAAATCACATTAAAATATATATGTGGAACTATTCCTAATGTTGAATGCTATGCAGGATTGATCAATCAAGTTTTTATGGCGTTATTGAGCAATGCCGTTGATGCTATCAATGATTGCTCAGTTGAACAATTGCAAGAGAACCCACCGACTCTAGAAATTGTCACAGCAATGGTGGGAGACGATCGGGTTAATATCTCTATTCGCGACAATGGTACAGGCATTCCTGATTCTGCAATAACCCAAATTTTTGACCCATTTTTCACAACTAAGATCGTCGGTAAAGGAACTGGGCTGGGGTTAGCCATCGCCCATCAAATCATCACCGAACGCCACAGCGGGAAGCTGACCTGCACCACCCAAACCCAAGCTCCAAACCTAGGGACCACCTTCACAATAGAGCTTCCCATCAATCAAATTGCCTGTCCCCAATCCGCTCAAGATTCAAAGCAATCGACACTGCGACTCAAAGCCAGCGTCTCTGCGATAAAATAGAGTACTACTTAACCCCTAATCTGCCGGAGTCTGACCATGGAACGCCAAAAGTTAACCGCGATCGTCACGGGAGTGATTTCACTTGCATTAGGAATTTTTTACTTAATTGTGGTCCAAATTCTAGACTCGCGGGAGATGATTCCGGCTCCACTAGGAATGGCTTTATTCGATGCATTGCATCACTTATGGTAGTTTCCATTTGCTGCGATCGAAATGCCACGATAGATTTGTTCCACTAGTAATAGCCGCGCTAAATCATGGGTAAAGGTCATAGCCGAAAGCGCAAGGCGAATGTGAGCCGATCGTTCTAATTCTGGTGTAATACCATCCGATGATCCAATTACAAAAACTAATGAATGGCTTAGCGTCTCAGTGATTAAGAACTGTGCGAATTCTGGTGAATTTTGTAGCTTACCGCGTTCAGTCAAGACAACCAGCCGATCCTGTGTCTTTAAGTGGGGCGTAATTTCTAATAGTTCTGTGGGACGGTTGGTATCTTTTATTTCTTGCAGTTTTAGCCCAGGAATTCGCTTGGCATATTCCTGAATCCCTGCCTGAATCCAAGAATACTTGACCTTCCCAACCGCAATAATTCTAATCTTTCGCTGCATGTTTTACACTTCACCCATTAGAACCTGGATACTTTTTAGCATCACTAATATCTTTCGGCTTATGGTTTTCCGGCTTCTTTGACAAATACTTTTCCAGAAACGGCGAAATCTCAGCAAACACCTCATCAGTATACTCTTCATGCAAACTCAAGGAACCCGGTATCCGCACCACCTGAACCCCCGAAAAATGGGCCACGACTTCATCTTCACCTCTTGACTTGGGTGGCATTTGTTCGCCGATTACCATTAACACCGGAACCCGAATCGGCTGAAAGTAGCTCAACCACCCCTCACTCGTTTTCACCGGGTCAAGCGCCCCGGTCACAAGAGCCGCCGAGGCTAATCGTTTCCCTTTCCCCTTCGTCACTTGCCACTTCGATCGAACTGTTTCCCTCGTAATATTTGCTGAATTTGCATAGACATGACGCTGCATCATGAACTTCAGAAAGAACCTGGTTGTATTTAAACCATATAAAAACTGACCCAAAATTGGCGATCGGACCAGTTCATGGATTACATTATAAAATTTCCGTTTTGTATCGCCCATCATGCTTGGCAAGGGTCCACGCCAAGTTGGAGCAAACAGAACTACCCAAGACCAAGGCTCCGGATCATCGGTCACTAGGTCCATCACATAACCTGCCGCATGACCCGCTGCCATCACCACAATGGGGGCGTTGAATGTCTCTTCCACAAACGATCGCAACAACATCCGAAACATCTTCGGTTCATACTTCACATTAGGCCGATCGCTCTCCCCAAAGCCAACCCAATCGAGAAAGTAAACCTGATATTTGGCCGACAGTTTTTCAGCTAAGGGACGCATTTCTTCCCTAGTCGAGATCGTACTCAACGCAGGCAGCAACAAAATCGGCAACCCCTCGCCCACAACCTCATAGGTAATAGAAACAGGGCTTTGATTCCAGCGCCAATCATAAATACGCACATCGCGGTCTGGGCGCACGGGTTCAGGCATTTCCACCTGTAGTTCTGTTGCATCTATTTCTAATGCCTTATCCATGCCCCATGCCCCGCAACTAGTTTAATGAGATTTAATGAGAACTTACTGCAATCCGATCGCCTTCTGCTGCATTAACTTAAAGATATTATAAAAACCATTGGCTCGCGATGGAGTCAAACTCACGTCTAGCCCCGTATCCTTAATAAAATCCGGCTTCAATGCGACAATCTCACTCGGAGTTAGCCCACTGAGTCCTTCCAGCAAAAAACCCACCAACCCCTTCACCAATTGTGCATCAGAATCGCCATAGAACAGAACCTTACCGTCGTCTAGTTTTGCCGTAATAAAGACTTGAGAGACGCACCCCATCACTTTATTTTCGTCCACTTTGTCCTCATCAGGCATTGCCGCCACGTTCTTGGCGTAGAAGATCAGCTGCTCATATTTACGCTTTGGCTCAGTCACCCGTGCAAAGCGTTTGACAATTTTTTCAAGTGCGGCTGGAATCGGGGTCGGAACTGTCATGAAACTTGAGGGGAATTCAACCCTCCCATGATAACCGGATTCCAAGCGCAACTAAATTTCAAGCGCCAAACTATGGGCTAAGCGATCGTTGCTTCGATGGATTTAAACACTCAGCAACCATTCAAAAACCAGTCGCAAACGCTTTCCAACTAGAGGGGGATGGCGCTAAAAATTCATAGCTTCTTTCCGCTGTCTGATCGGGTTTAGCCGTCAACACAATATCAAACGAGATCGAAACCCGATCGTCCTCGGTCTCATTCGCGGCCACCGCATGACGTTGCTTTGCAGGAAACAGAAGCAATCGTCCCTCTGTTGGAGCATAGGCCGCTTGGTCTTGATTTAAACCATTCCACTCCGTAAACAACTCCGTATTCTCCAATCCCAATCCCGCACACACCTCATTCAATCGCGCATCATTTAGAAATACTAAACACCCCGCCGCATCCGAACCTGAATCAGGAACCGAAATGTAATACACCGCACTCACATGGGCCGTCAAATGAGAATGGGGTCCGATTTCCTCACCATACCGAGAAATTACAGGCCAAGCCCGCTGAATATAAAGCGCCACATCTTTCAACTCCAACCCCAACTCCTGCAAATAGAGCCGGGTGTGGGTTTCTACCTGCGCGACCAGCCAGCTAAATCGTGAATCGTCCTGAACTGACGCAACGCCATGAATATCCCCCGTCCAAGCCCGACCTTCAAAGTTGCGTTTTTGATCATCCCTCGATTCTAAATCTCGCACTGCCGTCAGCATCTCCATTTTATTCAATGCAGCATCCGGCAGGTCGCTATGATAAATCGCCAATGGGAAGTGGGTCTGGATCGGCATATAGTTTGATAAATCTAATGTGATAGTGTACTCCGTCGTCTGCGTTTCAAGAACACCTGTATAATCGTGGCAACCTTTTTATATGCAGTTGGGTTTGAGATTCGGGATGGCACATCAAAAATCGTTCGGATCGGGTCAAAGCAAGACGGTACGCTCTCTGCGTGCTTCACAGGCTCTTCCCCACGGAGTATGGACGGCGGTATTAAGCTCCGTCACTTGCGCCACAGTTTTGGGTGTGCCCTCGGTCTTGGGTTCAATGAATCTGCGGAATGGTATTGCGATCGCCCAAACTGCAACGCCGTCCGTTTCTCCAGCCCTACTCCCCCCAGGATCGGGTCTGACGATCGAAGGATCTGGAAGTTTGGCGGCAGTGAACCAAGTCTTGAAAGAGAAGTTTGAAGGGAAGCATCAAAAAACGCCCGTCACCTTTAACGGCAACGGTACAAAGGCAGGCTTGGAGGCTTTAACCAGTGGTAAGGCAGATTTGGCGGCGATCGGGCGATCGTTAACACCTGAGGAAAAAGCGCAGGGATTTATTGCAATTCCCGTTAAGCGCGAAAAGATTGCCCTGTTGGTCAGCGAGGAAAACCCATTTCGCGGTAGTTTAACCATCCAACAGTTTGCCAAGATTTTTCGAGGGGAAATCACCAATTGGTCTGAGGTGAGTGGACCAGATAGAGCCATTCGAGTGGTAGACCAGCCAGAAGCCAGCGATACGCGCAAAGCGTTCCCGAACTATCCAGTTTTCAAAGCAGCGCCGTTTCAGGCTGCTGCGGGTGCGGTCCAAGTTGGATCCGAAGCGCCCGATGCGATCGCGGCAACGCTTGGAGTTGATGGACTGGGCTATGTCACAGCCGATGGGGTCAAAAATCTAAAAGGAGTCCGTGCATTAGATCTACACAAAACCCAGCCTAGCGATCCGCTCTATCCATTTTCACAGCCGATCGCCTATGTCTATAAAAAAGGCAGTCTATCGATCGCTGCTCAAGCTTTCCTCGGTTACCTCGGCACGGATGAGGCAAAGCTTGCCATTGAGTCGGTTAGTTTGCCCAGCGCGGTGATCGGAAATTCAGCGGTTTTGATTGCAACGGCGATCGCAATCGCTACTCCCTCAAACGCTGCCTTAGCCGCCTCACCCCCTGCCCCTCCAAGCGCTAATGTTGGTCTAACTCCTGCGACGGCTAGTGGCGGGTCAGCCGTAGGTAATAAAGATAGCTCTCTGAATGGTGGCCCTGCTTGGTGGCCTTGGATTCTGGGATTGGGGCTAATAGGCTTAGTTTGGTGGCTGCTAAAAGACAAGGGAAATAATTCAGCCAGTTCGTCGTCAACTGAACCGATCGTCGATCCTACCGAATCTAGTCCCACAGCGTTAGACTCAGTCGTTCCAGCTACAGCCGCACCACCAACAGAGGCAACTAACAATGCAATGACCTCCGGGTCCGCTGCTACGGTTGCGGCGAGTACAGCAGCGTTGTTAATTGACCCAAATCCTCGGTCATCAGAGCCAACAATGTCTGTAAATCCGGTGGATGATGATTGCGTAGTTGCTGTTGATCACGATGTTGCGACCCATGGTCTCGGAACCGCACAGGTCAATCCTCGTGATAGTGCAGGCAATTCGGGTGGATTGAAGTTCCCGGCGATCGATCCCGTGATCAACCCAGTAGATATCGCGATCGCAGGGGTTGCAGGCATTGGTGCAGCAGGCATGGCAGGTCAACCCGATGGGTCTGAGGAATCAATAGCGACTGTTGACCCAGTGCCTTCCCCAGTGTTAGCTGTCACGCTTCCCCATGAACCGGTTACCCAATTGCCGCCAGATACCTATACCCCTTCAGATTCTACGATCACTCCAATGAACCCCGGTGAAATCGCTGCTGGGATTGGTGCGGCGGCACTCGGTAACACTATTGCAATTTTGACCCCAGACCAATTGGCTGACGTGGATCGGGATCTTCCAGATTTGGCTAGCGGCTACGGCGAAAGTCGGATCATCCTGATGCCTCGCGATCCTCAGTGGGCCTATGCCTATTGGGATATCCCCAATGAACATCGTCAGTCGGTCCGCTACTTGGGTGGTGAACAGCTTGCACTTCGACTCTATGACGTAACAGACCTAGACCTAAACAAAGCGAATCCCCACAGCGTTCAGCAGTATGCCTGCGATGAGTTGGCGCGGGCGTGGTATTTGCCGATTCCAGTTAGCGATCGGGACTATATTGCAGAGATTGGGTATGTGACAAGTTCGGGGGAATGGCTCCTGTTGGCCCGATCGAACCGGATTTCTATTCCTCCTGTTTACCCAAGCGATTGGATGGACGATCGATCAATCACCGTGGATTGGGAAGAACCCTTACAAGGCAAAACCTTCTCCCAGCTTGTCTCTCCTGGAAGCGATACCCCTGAAGCTAACGAAACATTTCATCAACAGATCTTTAACTTAGCCTATGGAGTAGACCCGGAATCGCGTGTTTCAGGCTCGCTCTTTGGACCGATACACCAAAGTTCTTCGGAGTCGTTGAGTTCCTTTGTCTTCCCTGCAGGTGCGGGGCTTTGGGCCAAGGATGTCATAGGTTCAACTCTGTTGTCGTCAGGCTTAACCCCATCTGGCATCGGCATGTCTGGAGTTGGTATGTCTGGAATCGGCATGTCTGGAATTGGTCTGTCTGGGGTTGGTATAGGTCTGTCAGTGCCACCCGATCGATCGCGTCAATTCTGGCTAGTGGCGGATGCTGAATTGATCGTCTATGGCGCGACCGAACCCGATGCGCAACTCACTATAGGGGGGGTGCCTGTGCAACTCTCTCCTGATGGAACCTTCAGAATCCAACTGTCTTTCCAAGATGGCCGTTTGGATTTCCCGATTATGGCGATCGCAAAAGATGGTCAACAAATGCGACAGATTCGGATGACCTTCGACCGAACTACACCATCGCTTGACAATCCCTCATCCGATCGTTTGTAGGATTTATTGAACGGGGTTAAAGGCGATCGTCCATGTCGCCCGCCCTCGTCTAATGCCACAACCCTTTTACGATCGCCACCACGTTTGGGTGGAACTGAAGTGCAACTTTGATGTAATCGCCAGAAGCAACCTGTCCGCCCCAACAATGGAGCAAATATACGTCATTGTTCGGCAGGAGTTCTGGTGCTGCATCTCTAGGTGAGGTGTTGTAATTCACAGGCATTTGAGCCACGACAAAATTTTCAGTGGCGATCGCCCTCACCAATGCCAATTGATCGTGCTTTTGAAAGACTGACCATTCGTTTTGCCAACGCTTAAACAAAGACTGCGTTGCATCATTGTTACGCCATACTATTAGACCACTGTTGAAATGATGAGTATTGCCCGGAAGCAATTTCAACGTGTAATCAATTTCCACTTGAGCCACATGATCACACTCTGCCAAAGTGGGCAACCGATCGCGAACCATCGCCATATCTCCCCGGTCTAAATAATCCCATATGGATTCAAGAGACTTTATGGGCAACATATCCGAGTCAATGTAAAGTGTTTCGTGATAGGGGCTGAGTTCATTTAAGCGCGTTTTCACACTGCGAGATAGAAACGCATCTCCTTCCATGGAGAGTTTGACTAAATTAATTCCATAAATTTGTAGTGAATCTTGCAGGGTGGAGAACGAGATTAATTGCGGAATAGATTGTTCAAGGGCTGGATCACAAAAAATTGTAATCGGAAGTTCGGGATTGAGTTGTCGTAATGCAATAGAACTAATTAATGCAGCTTCCAAGTAAACCATCTGACTTGTTGCGCAATACACCACACCACGATTTGTCATAGAAAATACTGTTTTTACGAGATTATGAATTTAGCCAACAGCATACAGGCTATTTTAGGGAGTATTTGAAACGTCTTATTGCAACTAAGGAATGAGGATTAAATAAATCGTAAAGTTTATTTGCTTTTTCAGTAGGTTTGGGGCGCATCGATGGGCACGGCAAGCCATGCCCCTACGGATTCTGGAACCCGGATCTGTAGGGACATGGCTCGCCGTGTCCTAAACCCAATGAGATAATTTTAAGTATTCAATATCTTAGTTAAGAATGACAATCTTATTAAACTCTCGTTCCTAAGACCCAACCTTCGATTTTTAAACACCCAGTCAAAAAACCGATCGTACCCAATTGGAAAGCTCCAACAAAGTACGATCGGTTTTAGGTTATCAACTCAAACTGTCAATTCAAATTCTTACAAATTCAAATTAGTAGTCGAACTAATAGTCGAAGTCATTACCACCCATAGCACCTTGAGGAGCACCGCCTGCTTTTGGTTCAGGCATATCAACAACGATGCATTCTGTGGTCAAGATCATTGCTGCGATCGAGGCGGCATTTTGCAATGCAGAACGAGTTACCTTAGCCGGATCAACAATCCCAGCTTCCAGCATGTCAACATACTCATTGTTTGCTGCGTTGTAGCCATAGTTGAATTCTTTTTCCTTCACCCGTTCAGCTACAACAGCGCCGTTCTGACCTGCATTTTCAGCAATCCGTTTCAGAGGAGCAACCAACGCACGAGACACAATCAATGCGCCCGTCAGTTCCTCATCCTTCAAGTTGTCATTCGCCCATGTGACCAACTCAGGAGCCAAATGCGCCAAGGTTGTACCACCACCGGGAACGATGCCTTCTTCAACCGCTGCTTTGGTCGCATTGATTGCATCTTCAAGACGCAATTTACGGTCTTTCATTTCAGTTTCAGTCGCCGCACCCACCTTAATGACCGCAACGCCGCCTGCCAGTTTAGCCAAACGCTCTTGTAGCTTTTCCTTATCGTAGGACGACTCAGATTCATCCATTTGACGACGGATTTGACCGACGCGTTCTTTAACCGCCGCTTCATTGCCTTCAGCAACAATCGTGGTGTTGTCTTTGTTAATGGTGATGCGACGAGCAGATCCCATCATTTCCAGGGTTGCCGTATCAATCTTCAGACCTGCGTCTTCAGTGATTAGGGTGCCGCCTGTCAACACTGCGATGTCTTCCAACATTGCCTTACGACGATCGCCAAAGCCAGGAGCCTTCACAGCCGCGACATTCAACACACCGCGCAAACGGTTGACAACTAAAGTCGCCAGTGCTTCTTTTTCAATGTCTTCAGCGATGATGACCAAAGGACGACCCGATCGGGCAACCTGTTCAAGCACAGGAACCAATTCCTGAACCATGGTGACTTTTTTGTCAGTAATCAGGATGTATGGGTTTTCCATTACCGCTTCCATCCGATCGGTGTCGGTGGCGAAGTAAGGCGAAATGTAGCCTTTCTCAAAGCGCATTCCTTCCGTGATTTCCAGCTCAGTCGTCATCGACTTGCCTTCTTCAAGGGAAATAACGCCTTCCTTGCCGACTTTATCCATCGCATCGGCGATCATTTGACCGACTTCATTGTCGTTACCTGCTGAGATAGACCCAACTTGAGCAATGGACTTGGAGTCTTCAACTGGACGAGCGTGCTCTTTGATTTTGTCAACCAAGAACGCCGTCGCCTTGTCAATACCGCGCTTCAGCAAAATTGCGTTTGCACCCGCCGCGACGTTCCGCAAACCTTCTTTGACGATCGCATGAGCCAACACGGTGGCGGTCGTTGTCCCATCGCCTGCTGCATCGTTGGTCTTGGATGCGGCCTGACGAATCAACGCGACGCCTGTGTTCTCGATGTTATCTTCGAGTTCGATTTCTTTGGCGATCGTCACTCCATCATTAATGATCTGAGGGGATCCATACT
>JAYVUU010000112.1:0-2487 GCA_043787635.1 Synechococcales cyanobacterium
GTCACTGTCACGATTTAGGGCGGTGGGTGAGAAGAAGCCTGAATTAAATCGAATGTCTAGCAAAGCCTGGGAAAAGACCAAAAGCAAAGTCAAAAAAGCCATCAAAAAAGTGGCGGTCGATCTCCTGCAACTCTATGCTAACCGCGCCCAACAAGTCGGATTTTCCTATCCACAAGATACGCCGTGGCAACAGGAAATGGAAGATTCATTCCCCTATCAACCCACCCCCGATCAGCTTAAAGCGGTGCAGGACGTGAAGATTGATATGGAAAGCGATCGGCCCATGGATCGTTTGGTGTGCGGCGATGTCGGATTTGGTAAAACAGAGGTCGCTATTCGAGCCATATTCAAAGCGGTGACCGCAGGCAAGCAAGTCGCATTGCTTGCCCCTACTACTATTCTCACTCAACAGCATTACCACACCTTAAAAGAACGATTTGCGCCCTATCCGGTTCATATTGGATTACTGAATCGATTTAAAAGTAACAATGAGAAAAAAGATATTGTTCAACGACTCAGTATGGGTGAAATCGATATTGTGGTCGGAACGCATCAGCTATTGGGAAAAAGTGTTAATTTTAAAGATCTGGGATTACTAGTAATTGATGAAGAACAACGCTTTGGTGTGAATCAAAAAGAAAAAATAAAAGCGCTACGATCGCAAGTTGATGTATTAACTCTGAGCGCTACGCCGATTCCCAGAACCTTATATATGTCTCTGTCTGGCGTTCGTGAAATGAGCCTGATCACTACGCCCCCGCCCTCCCGTAGACCGATTAAAACCCACCTTTCTCCCTACGATGCTGAAATTATCCGATCGGCGTTGCGTCAAGAACTCGATCGCGGTGGTCAGATTTTTTATGTGGTGCCGCGTGTAGAAGGCATTGAAGAAATCTCAACTCGAATTCGTGAAATGGTCCCCAGTGCCAGAATTGCGATCGCCCATGGTCAAATGTTGGATTCAGAACTCGAATCAACCATGCTAGCCTTCAGTCAAGGGGAGGCTGATATTTTAGTGTGTACGACCATTGTGGAATCAGGGTTAGACATTCCGCGGGTGAATACCATTGTGATTGAAGATTCGCAACTCTTTGGATTATCGCAACTGTATCAACTTCGCGGTCGAGTCGGTCGTGCAGGTATTCAGGCTCATGCCTGGATCATTTACCCAAGACAACGGGAGTTATCAGAAGCAGCGCGTCAACGTCTGCGGGCATTACAGGAGTTTACTCAATTGGGTTCGGGCTATCAACTTGCTATGCGGGATATGGAAATTCGAGGCGTTGGGAATCTTTTGGGGGCTGAACAATCAGGACAAATGGATGCGATCGGGTTTGATTTGTATATGGAAATGCTTGATGAAGCAGTTAAAGAAATTCGGGGTCAAGAAATTCCTCAAGTGGATGATACGCAAATTGATCTGAATCTCACGGCTTTTATTCCTGCTGATTTCATTACCGATCCTGACCAAAAAATGTCGGCTTATCGAGCAGTTGCAGCGGCAAATAGTAAAAAAGAATTGATGGAAATTGCGGCAGATTGGGTCGATCGGTATGGTCAGATTCCAAGTGCAGCCCAGCAGATTTTGCGGGTGATGGAACTCAAACAAATCGCCAAAAAAATGGGATTTTCTCGAATCAAACCCGAAGGTACACAGCACATTTCCCTGGAAACTCCTATGGAGGAACCCGGTTGGAAATTGCTCAAGGAGAACTTGCCCAAGCATTTACACTCACGCTTTGTTTACCAATCCGGCAAGGTCACAGTGCGCGGTTTGGGGATTCTTAAACCTGAGCAACAATTGGAGAACTTGACCGATTGGTTAACTAAGATGCAAGGTGCATTGCCGGAAGCTGTGGTGAATGTGGTTGCTGCTGATCCAAATTCAGTGACGATTTATAGCAATCCTAAGTGATTAATGAGATTCTGGCGATCCGACCCCCGACCCCCAAGTTTGGGGGAATTAGGGAAATGTGATCATAGCTCCCAGAATTGCGGGGTTGAGGGCGAGGAAGTTTGACCCAAATGCACGATCGGTCATACATTTGGGCTTGTGGGTGGGGCGCTTAAGGGAGAGTGATGGGGTGAGATGCGACGCGGACGATCGAGCCTTCTCCGCGTTTACGAATGGCCTGACTCCAGATTGAGCCGTTGATGAAGTTGAGGGCATGGAGGAGGGCGATGACCTCCGGTCGGTCAAAGACCATCGTGGCATTCACGGCATCGGCATCCCCTGTGATCTGAAGTTTGATGTGTTTTGTGATGGGTCTGGTGCTCGCGATCATGGTGGGTTTTCTGGTGTAAGTGCTGCTGTGTACACACAAGTCTAAAACCCGTTTTCAGCTAGACCCGATCCCCCTAAATCCCCCTTAAAAAGGGGGACTATGAAATAAGATTTGTTCTTGTTCCCCCTTTACAAGGGGGCTAGGGGGATCGGGTTTCAATGCAAATAGGACTAGATCAAGTTGTATGTACACATCAGGGTGT
>JAYVUU010000113.1:0-4701 GCA_043787635.1 Synechococcales cyanobacterium
TTGGCGCCGTGATCACCGTGCCGGTCCGACCTAAACCACCAGCCCCACAAAGGACGAGTCGATCGGCTTTAGCTCCCGCAAATTCATCAAAATAGCTGCGTTCCCAAGCCTGAATTTCAGCAGGATCTTGATCGAGTAGTCGATCGAGTTCTTCAAGTAAAAAAGCTTTATTTTCGTAGTTGCTCATATCAGTTAGATTCACTCCCATATGATCAGAGTACCCACGATCGAGCTAATTTCACCAACAACTTTTGCCGCCATCTACAATCAAATTAGCCCCATTCATAAATTTGGAGGCATCAGCACAAAGATACAAAATCGAACCTTGATATTCATCTGGCTGCGCCATGCGCCCTAGTGGAACATCTTGGACGTATCGATCGATAAATTCTGCGGGTTGAGTGGTTTGAACGCCTGCTACCGTAATCGCATTGACCCGTACTCCTCGATGCGCCCAGTAAGTGGCAAAGTATTTGGTCATACCCAATAAACCACTTTTGACCACAGTGTAACTCACTGGTTTAACGGGCTGTAGCTCTTCGGGTACGCCTTCTTGACGATAGAGCCGTTGATTAGGGGCATTAATGCCATACTCAGAGCAAATATTGAGAATTACTCCAGATCCAGAGCGAGCCATTTGTCCGCCAAAAATTTGCGAACATAAAAAGGCTCCCTTGAGACCGACATCTAAATCTAGATCCCACTGCAATAATGGGAAATTCTCAACTCGTGAAAAATTGACCTCAGCAGCATTTTCAACTTTGGGATTTCTAGCAGCATTATTGATTAAGACATCTACGTGGTGATGGCGTTCTAAAATCTTTGCCAATAATATTTCTAGTTGTTCTGGCTGTGTAATATCGGTTTGTAAGCCCCAAATCGTCTCATTGGGGAAGCGTTCTGAGAGCTTGGCGGCACATTCGTCGATTCGGTCTTGATTCAAATCGACCAAAATCGGGATTCCACCAGCCGCCGCAATAATTTCGGCATGGCGGATACCCAATAGTCCAGTTGCGCCAGTGATGACCACTACTCGACCGGATAGAGAAAACAAACGTTCAGCGAGGGGAGATAAACTCATGGGTAGATGATAGTTTCTGGATTGGTAGATAGTAGAGAGCGTTTAGCTGCTAAAGCAACAGCTAGACTGCGTGCGCCTTCCCTGGCGGGAATCGAAGATGTTGCACGTCCTTCGAGACATTCCACAAAATGACTCATGGCTGCTACAAACATTTCGTTGCGATCGAATGTACTGAAATCCTCATCGCGGACGATCTGACCCGACCGATCCCATACTTTCAAGGTAGAAGTAATTAAATCGAAGTAAATTCGACCGCCTTCGCAAATTATTTCGCAGTTGCGAGAGCTAGGTTTTTGAAGATAGTCTTGATGGATATGGATGGGGATATTCCGTCCATCGATTTGACAAGTCAATAGGGTACTGGCAATATCCTCTACATCCAGCTCCAAATCGCTGAGATGGCCCCCAACCGTAAAAGCGCGATTGGACCAGCCGAATAGCCATCCTAGATAGTCGATATCGTGAATCTGGGTCAGTAATACACCACCACCAAGATCGTTCCGAGCAGCATAGCTTTGGCGATAGTCCTCATAGGGATGCCATCCAGGTAAATATTCGCCATAGGTGGCTCTGACGGCGATCGTCCGTCCTAATGGTCTAGTTGCTAGATATTGCTTGAGATCGATAAGCAACGGATGAAACCGCCACTGATAGCCCACTAGCGTAATTAGCTGCTGACGATCGACCAGCTCCAGAAACTCTGTTACCCCTTCCCAGTTATGGCTCAACGGCTTTTCAAAGAAGATCGCGCAGCCTGCTACTGCTGCGGCATTGGCAACCGATAGATGCAGGCTGGAAGGGTTGGCAATAATAACTGCATCCGGCTGTTGGGCTAATGCGTCATTCAAATTAGTAAATACGGTAATGCCGAGATTAGCAGCCGGATCGGCATCAGGAATTACTTCAAATTGTTTGGTCAAACAGGGGCTGGTATTTCGAGAACGGAATGCTAATAACTCGACTCGATCGCCGAGAATTGCTTTGAGGTTGCGCGCGTGACGTTGCCCAGCCGCTCCCAGCCCGACAATCAGCATTTTCCAGATATTTTTCATTCTGGCAGTACTGGGATGAGCATGTTGTCAAAGAATTCCGATCGAGGTAGGAAGGGAAAGAGATCTTCCAATGGCTTCGATACCATCGTTCCATCCGGCTTCTGATAAGAGCTTACCCGTGGCTGACGCGGTTCGTCAGGGATGACCATCACCTCACAAATATGTGGACCCTCAGATTTTAAGGCTGTTTCGATACCAGCCAGCAGTTCGGATTGAGAAGCAATTATGGAGCTAGAAATACCGTAGGCAGCGGCAATTTTTTGGGTATTGGGTAAAGTCAATCCAGTTTCTGGAGTACTGCCAACTAAGCGTTTAAAATAGGTACTTTGGGAAGCCACCATCGAGGCGTATCCGTTATTGTTCATCACAAAAATTTTGATGGGTAGCTTCAAGCGGACGATCGTTTCCAACTCTTGAATATTCATCTGAAAACCACCGTCACCATCGATGCAAATCGTGGTTTTGTTGCCGTGAGCGATACAACCGCCAATACTTGCTGGCAACCCAAAACCCATCGGACCTAAACCAGTAGTAATAAATAACCGTTGATTCGCGCTAACTTTAAAAGCCAGTAAAAATACCTCGATCGCACTACCAGAACTGGTCGGAATTACCAGCGCATCATCATCGATGCGATCGCACAATGCTTCGGTGAAATAATACATACTCACCAAACCTTCATTTTTACGATGCTCTGGCGTAATTAACGGATACTCTCGCGTCCAATCTTTACATCGGGCTTTCCATGCCGAACAATCTAGCAAGCTAACTGGTGCTAGCTGTGGCAACAATTCATTTAAAAAAGATCCGGCATCCGTACAGATTGCTACATCTAGAAATGGTTCGAGCTTATTAAGTTCGGCTGCATCGATATCCACCATCACTTTTTTAGCAGCCCGCGCTAGTTTCTCTGGTGCAAACGCCGTGCAGACTACATCTAATCTCGCGCCAATGGTCAGGAGAAAATCGCAATTTTGCAGGGCAAAGTTAGCACCGCGCGGAGCCATCGGGCCGGGACGACCGACTAAATTCGGATAATCATCGGGGAAAAAATCAATTGCAGGCCAAGTTAATCCGAAGGGAATGTTTAGAGTTTCAATCAGTTGGCGCATCTGTGGCAGGGCAGATGATAATCTGATGCCATTACCTAATAGAATAAATGGACGTTGAGCCTGTTTGAGTAATTCGATTGTTTGACTTACTTTTGCTTGCACGCTACTAGCAGTAGTTTGAGCCTCTGACGGCTCGTCAAAACCAGTCAGTAGATCGGTATCGATCTGCATGGCTTGGACATCTAAGGGAATATCCAACCATGTCGGGCCTGGTC
This sequence comes from Synechococcales cyanobacterium, assembly GCA_043787635.1. Taxonomy (GTDB): domain Bacteria; phylum Cyanobacteriota; class Cyanobacteriia; order Leptolyngbyales; family Leptolyngbyaceae; genus JAAFJU01. The sequence goes on from JAYVUU010000113.1 coordinate 3,461, forward strand.
TGCCAGATTGAGCTAGATAAACTGCTTTTTCAAGATGATAGCGGATCGTATTCGGATCGGTGACAGTTACCGCATATTTAGTAATTGAACCAACCATCTCGACGATATCGACTTCTTGAACGCCCCGATTGCGGAGTCCACTGTCGCCCTTGAGATCGGCTCTTTTAACTTGACCCGCTAAGAACAGCATTGGGGTGGAATCGAGCCAAGCCCCAGCCATTCCCGTAATGGTATTTGTCGCGCCTGGGCCGCCCGTAACCATTGCAACGCCCAATTTGTTGTCATACTTAGCATAAGCCTCCGCCCCGATCGCACAGGCTTGTTCGTGAAGATTGCAAACATATTCGATATCGGGACAAGCACTCAGCGAATCATTGAGGTGCATTGCCATCCCACCAGTTAGCAAGAATACATGCTTGACTCCTCGATCGACAAGAAACTGGATTACGTAGTCGGAAAGTTTAATCATCATTATTTTTGTACCAAAGTGAAGTCTTTTTTAAGCTAGCTACTAGATCGATCCGGGACTCAAGCCCTAATTCTGTTCGAGCGCGATCTACATTCGGGATATATCTAGAGACAACTTGCCCAAGAACGGGATCTTTTGTCACTCGAACTTGAGCTGTCAATCCTAATGCAGCACTCGTTCTTTCCGCTATCTCCCGAATAGTCATTTGTGCCGAATCGCCCACGTTGTAGGCTCTTCCTGCGCTGCCCTGAAACAAGATCGTCCACAGCCAGATCGCCAGATCCGCAGTGTAAAGATACGATCGATAAGGCGTACCATCACCACCGACACGGATCGATTCACCTTGAAGAGCATCGCGGATAAAGTTACCGATCGCGAAATGAGCATCTAGCGGCAAATGGGGGCCGACAAAGGCAAAGCAACGAGCGATCTTAGCTTCAAAGCCATGTTGATTTGCCATCAATGTGCAAAGTAGTTCGGCAGCGCGTTTCCCCTCCCCGTAGGCTGAATTAGGGTCTAGTGGATCGGGTGCGCCGTGGTAATCTTCGGGAATATAGGTAAGTTCTGGTGGTTGTTTGCCATACACTGCGCCAGAACTAATAAATAGAAACTTGCGGGTATGATGAGTTGCCGCAAAATCTAGAACTCGGCGAGTACCCTGCACGATCGTGTCGAACATTTCTAATGGTTCTAAAGGCGTACTAGAGGTAGTACCAGCATGAATCACATGAGAGAAATCACCATCAGGAAAATCAAAGTTTCGTACATCACC
>JAYVUU010000114.1:0-2898 GCA_043787635.1 Synechococcales cyanobacterium
AACGTAAACGCTTAGGGAGATTGGGTCTCTGGGTTGGGTGCGGGAACGCTCTTAATTTAAGTCCGATCGCTGAACTAAGAATCTCAGTCACTTTAGTGCCGAGAGTGTCAAACTTTGTTACTGACTTTATTGTTGGTATCTGTAGAAAAATTTGTTACATGCTTCGTGGAGGACATTCCATCATGACCGAACCTATTTCTATTCCTCATCTTCTCCACCGTCAAGGCGGCTGCGAAACTCTAGATTTCAAGGCTGTTCTACCGGAGCTAAACACCTTAACTCCGGTTCAAGCTACGCTACAGGTGACTCACAAAGATAGCTTCTTAGAGGTGGTTGGCCAAGCAGATACCATTGTGACTTTGACCTGCGATCGGTGTCTGAAACAATATAATGAACGCCTTGCCTTTGATACGACTGAGCTACTGTGGTTTTCGGAAGGTAGCGACGACGATCGGGCTAGTATCCCCTTTGAGCAGGACTTAGAACTAGATGATATGGTCGAAACGTTGTCAAAAGATGGCGTATTTGACCCAACGCTTTGGGTTTATGAGCAGCTTTGTCTAGAAATGCCCTACAAAAGTATTTGCGGCGACAGTTGCGAGGGAATTCCTGAGATTGCCCCAGAGAATGCTCAACCGACGGGAGATTTACGTTGGGCCGCCCTCGAAGCGCTGAAAGGTCAGTTGCCCTCTTAGACTTACCTTCTTAAACTTGAAGTTGTTCGCTGCGTATCCGTCATGGCTTTCCCCGAAGAATTTAGTTTACTTTTACGATCGCGCTATCCCATTCTCTACATTCCAACTCGCGAAGAAGAACGAGTTGAAGCCTCGATCGCACAGTGCGCCAAATCTTTGGGGGAGCGATCGGTCTATATTTGGGACTTTGTGGACGGGTATCAGGGCAACCCAAATGATGCGGGCTTTGGGAAGCGGAATCCGGTGCAGGCGCTGGAATTCATTGAAAAACTATCGCCAACCGTAAGTGCTGTTGTTATTTTGCGAGATTTCCATCGTTTTTTAGATGATGTATCGGTCTCACGAAAATTGCGAAATCTGGCCCGTGCCCTGAAATCTCAGCCCAAAAATATTGTTATTCTATCGCCTCAACTCACCATCCCGGACGATTTGAGCGAAGTTATGACGGTGCTGGAATTCCCGTTACCCAACCCAGCAACGATTCGGACCGAAATCGATCGGGTTCTCAGTGCATTGTCTCAATCCTTGGACGAGAGAACGCTGGATGAACTCGTGCAATCGTGTCAGGGTCTAACGATCGATCGAATTCGACGAGTATTAGCCCGATCGATCGCCATGCACAACAAACTTCAGGCCAATGATGTCGAGTTGATTCTGGAGGAAAAACGCCAGACTATTCGCCAAACCCAGATCCTCGATTTTTATCCGACGACCGAAGACATTACAGACATTGGGGGACTCGACAATCTCAAAGACTGGCTGATCCGGCGGGGTGGTTCATTTAGTGCAAAAGCGCGTCAATATGGGCTTCCCTATCCTAAAGGCTTACTGCTAGTCGGAATTCAGGGAACTGGAAAATCCCTAAGTGCCAAAGCGATCGCTCACCATTGGCATTTACCGCTGTTGAGATTAGACGTAGGGCGGCTGTTTGGTGGATTGGTTGGTGAATCTGAGTCTCGCACCCGTCAAATGATTCAATTAGCCGAAGCCTTGGCTCCTTGTGTGTTGTGGATTGATGAAATTGATAAGGCATTTGCCGGGGCGGATGGGCGCGGAGATTCGGGGACCAGTAGTCGCGTGTTTGGGACATTTATTACCTGGATGGCGGAGAAAACATCGCCCGTATTTGTTGTTGCCACCGCAAATAATATTCAGGCATTACCGCCAGAGTTACTGCGAAAGGGACGATTTGACGAAATTTTCTTTGTGGGATTACCAAGCCGAGACGAGAGACGATCGATTTTTTCGGTCCACTTAACCCGGCTTCGACCCCAAGCACTACAAAGTTATGACCTCGATCGGCTCGCCTACGAAACCCCAGACTTTTCGGGAGCTGAAATTGAACAAACCCTAATCGAAGCCATGCACATTGGATTTAGCCAAAATCGCGACTTTACCACCGACGACATCTTAGAGTCAGCCAGCCAAATGGTTCCGCTAGCCCGCACTGCTCAAGATCAGATCGCCTCACTCCAAGCTTGGGCAGCCTCCGGAAAAGCTCGCCTTGCCTCAAAATACAACAGCCTCAGCGATCGAATTCAACAACAGATGCAGTAACCTGAAACATCTCTCCTATACTGAATGAAATTTGTGAAGGATGATGAGTTGGGATGCGCTGGTTAGCTAAAACATTCACAGGACTAGTACTTGCTGCCATTTTTCTAGCGGTGGGCGGTTATTTTGCGGTCAACCATTTGATGACCCAGCTGATCAAGCTACCCCCAAAACCCACGTTTCCTAACGACAGTCCTGACTTTGTAAAGAAAGACAATAAGCCCCAAAGCCCTAAGTCGGCAACTAAACCCAGCAACAAAGAGCCGAAGGAACTGAATAAAGAGGTTGCCAAAAAACCACTGCCACCGGGATCGTTTGAAGGCCGTGTTACCTATGCCGAGGGTCTAGTCCTACGAGATAGCGGTACGCCCGGAGCAAAGACGATCGGGAGCGTAGAATTTAACGAAAAAGTAACTATTCTGGAAACCTCTGCGGATAGTGAATGGCAAAAAATTCGGACGAAAAGTGATAAAGATGGATGGATTCGAGGCGGGAATATCCAGAAAGATTGACACTCTCAGCACTAAAGTGACTGAGATTCTTAGTTCAACGATCGGACTTAAATTAAGAGCGTTCCCGCACCCAACCCAGAGACCCAATCTCCCTAAGCGTTTACGTTGTCTAGCAACGAAGTTCCGACATGACCTGT
>JAYVUU010000115.1:0-36936 GCA_043787635.1 Synechococcales cyanobacterium
GTCATTGGTTTGTGTGATTGCCCAAGGGTTATGTCGAACGACAGATGGCAAGCGGGCCGCATTTCATGACATCTTGCTGAACACCGATGCGATTAAAGATTACATTCGCCGTGACCAACTGGACGAGGTGGAAGCTGTAATTTCGCGCTGTGGGTTTGATGGAATGTGTACGATGAACCAGTCGTTGTTCAAGCTCTACGAGGAAGGCCGCATCACGGAAGAAGTGGCACTGGAAATGGCGACGAAGCAGAACGAGATGGCCCAAATGCTACGCGGTCGCGTTTAGAAGTGGTTGGGCTTATTTATGGCGGGTATGCCCGATCGGACTTAAGCTCAAAACCAAGCTTAGCGCCAATAGCAATGGTGTCATCCAGTTGCCATAGCGAACATAAAGCGTCTCACCAGTGCGAGGAGACAGCTCGCTGATGTGGAGGTCGTAGCGATTAGGTTGCGATCGCCATTTTCTTTGACCTGTGGATTCAATCAAGCCTGAATAGCCTGTATTTGTCACTCGAATGATGGGCCGATCGGTTTCAATGGCGCGCATGGTGTCGTGGGCTTCATGTTGGGCCATCAGAATGGTGCTGAAGGGATCTAGGTTTGAAGCGCTGATCAGAAAGGTTGCACCCCGCTGGACCTGACGACGAAAAATATCGGGGAATGCGGACTCGTAGCAAATGCCGATCGCCGCCTGACCGAAGGGGGTTTTAAAAATTTGATCGGGTTGCCCCGCAATCAGATAGTCTCTGGCGGGCGAAAGTTTGGTAATAAATTTTCCCAGAACTTCCTCAAACGGCAACGATTCCCCTAGTGGTACAACTTTTACTTTGTCGTATTGACTGGTAATGGTGCCGTTCCCATCTAGCATAAACATCGCCTGTGTTCTGCGATCGCCCCTAATTCCAGAGGCTCCGAGGGCGACGGGGACATTGAGGGTTTTAATTTTTTGGGCGATCAGCCTGTCAGGATAATTAACCCATTCCAAGGGAAGAGAGCCTTCGGGAAACAGCACCATCTGTGCGCCATCCGCCACCAGCGTTTCATATCCGCCACCATAGTTTTTGAAGCCTTCCAGTCCGTTGGCTCTCGAAGGGTGAGTTCGGATCGAGAGATTGCCTTGAACCGTGCCGATACGGATTGGATTGCTTTGACTTGGAACCGTACTCAGGGAGATGCCCCAACCCACCAGATGAACCGCTGTAAACAGACCGATCGCGGGGACCATTGCAGGGAGCAGAACGGTGAGTCGGGGAAATCCCGATCGCAGATCCGATCGATTGTGGCTTGACTGATACGATTCAGCAATTGCCCCATTCACCGCCACGATCGCCGCTGCAATCAATCCATTCCCTGAAAGTTGACCCAGATGTAAAATTGCCAAATTTCCTGGACTTTGGGTGTAAGCAATGCCCGTCCAGTCTAAAGCTGAGTAAGACCGAAGCTGCTCGATCGCAGACCACAACGCCGCTGCACTCAATACTCGAATGACGGGATGAATGCGTCGTTGCGCCATCCAAGCCAGCGAACCGGACCACAAGCCGACGCACCCTGCACCAAACAGGGTAATGAAGAGCCAAACCACCACCACGATCGCCACGCTGTTGATACCGGAAATGCCCATGGAGGTCAATGGGTGCAGTCCTGTAATCCAAAATAGCGAAATGCCGTGATAGGCGAGTCCCCATAGAATTCCTGATTTGATGGGCGATCGGCCCTCAATTGCCATCCACCACAGTGGGACGATCGCCACCCACGGCACAATCCATAGATTCAAAGGAGCCGGACCCAGGGCCATTAGCATTCCACCCATTAATGGGATCAACCAGGGAAATCGCGCAGCTATCTTAGTCAATCGCGTCCCTAACCCCATCATCCAATTCACAGAACCTTCTCCATGCGATGGAGTCCGCCTGCTTCGGTCATAGAGGTAAATCGCTGACTGGTTTTGCTACAGGTAATATGGTAGTTCTGACGATCGAACAACCGTTGAGCGTGGGTGTTGGTGTAGGCAATGTCTAAGGCCATGACGGTACAGCCTGATTCCTTCGCCGTCAGTTCTGTATCATTTAATAGCGCAGTCCCCAGCCCCCGATTGCGGTATTCCGGCACAATACAAAGACTCAAAATAAAATACATCTGAGCCTTTACGTCTTGTTTAATTCGACTCAAGTCGGCCAGATTGATCAAGATTCTAGGCACGCGTTGCAGGGGCAGAATTTTTGCCATAATGCCCTGAATATTTTCTTCGGCACGGCGTTTTGTGGTGCCGGGATAACTCAAGATAATTCCCGCGACCCGATCGTCTACCTCCACAATCTGCGCGAATTCATAGCTAAACGCATGACTCGGTTCTCCGAAGGCTTGACGCAAAATATCTACGGATTTTTCTGGGGTAGATGCAAAAACATAGCTAAATAGTCCCGAATCAGCAGAAAATATTAGATCTGCGCCCCAAATGACATCGCGTTCTTCAGCGGGGCGAATCGTGAGACGATCGGTGGAGAATTGCAGCGTCATATCGATATATCGTAGCGTAGGGATTGGAGCGAGATAGATCGCCAGGAATTCTGTCGATGTAGCTATCTATATTTGTGCAGCTTCTATTTTCACCTTGTTCGGTTCATTTTTTGCCTAAAATTATCTATTTCTCCTCGTCCCGCTAACTCCTATGTCTCAAACTTCACCCGAAATCCCCGATCGTCTCGTCAAACACGAAACAAAGTATACCCATCATAACCAGGTCGATCGGGCGGCATTGTCTCCCATGATGCGCCACTATGCGGAAACAAAAGATCAGTATCCTCAAGCGTTGCTGATGTATCGAGTGGGTGATTTTTTTGAGACGTTTTTTCAAGATGCGGTGACGATCGCTCGTGAATTGGAGCTGGTGTTGACGAGTAAGGATGCGGGGAAGGCGATCGGGCGGGTGCCATTGGCGGGAATTCCTCACCATGCGGTCGATCGATATTGTGCACAGTTGGTGGAGAAAGGATTCTCGGTGGCGCTGTGCGATCAGGTCGAGGATCCGGCGATGGCACAGGGGTTGGTGCGGCGGGAAGTGACGCGGGTGATGACACCGGGAACATTGCTGGAAGAGGGAATGCTGAATGCGCGACGGAATAATTTTTTGGCGGCGGTGGTGATTGCGAACCATCATTGGGGGATTGCCTATGCGGATATTTCTACAGGCGAGTTTTTTGCGGCACAGCATACGGGTCTTGAGAATTTAACCCACGAAATTCAACGCCTTCAACCCGCAGAAATTCTGGTTCCGGCTAATGCGCCAGATTTAGTTGGGTTATTGCGTCCCGGTGAAAAGTCGGATCAGTTGCCAAGCTGTATGCCGCCTCAGTTTTGCTACACGTTACGGCCTCAAAGTGGATTTGCCCAAGCGGAAGCCCGATCGCGATTAATGACTCGGTTTCGGGTGCGATCGTTGGAAGGACTGGGCTGCGAGGATTTGCCCTTGGCGGTGCGGGCGGCGGGGGGATTGTTGGACTATTTGGAGCGCACGTCTGAACGATCGTGGGAGCAGGGTCGCGAGGCAGAAACGACAAAAATGACGACGAGAGTCCCGCTGCAATTGTTGTCTACGTATAGTTTGTCGGAATTTTTAGTGCTTGATGGGGCGACTCGGCGTAATTTAGAAATCACTCAAACCCAGCGAGATGGGACGTTTCATGGTTCGTTGCTGTGGGCGATCGATCGGACCATTACCCCCATGGGGTCGCGGGCATTGCGGCGATGGTTGCAGCAGCCGTTGCTCTGTCCGGTGGGCATTCAAGCCCGACAGCAGACGTTGGGAGAGTTGGTTGATGACGGAATTTTGCGGGAAGATTTGCAAAAACTCCTGCGACAAATTTACGATCTTGAACGATTGGCTGGACGGGCTGGATCGGGGAGTGCGAGTCCTCGCGATTTGGTGGCGTTGGCGGATTCGTTGGAAAAACTGCCTGTGTTGGCGGCGTTGGTGAGTGGGGCGAAGTCTCCCTATTTGCAAGTTCTGCAATCTGTACCGCCAAATTTAGATGAGGTCGCGGCTGATGTCCGATCGCATTTAGTAGATAAACCATCTATTTCGCTAACCGATGGCGGGTTGATTCGATCGGGCATTAATGATCGATTGGACGATCGGCGCAAACAAGTCGAAGATGACCAGCAATGGATTGCGAATCTTGAAGTGACGGAACGACTTAGAACGGCTATTCCGTCCTTGAAGGTTGGGTATAGTAAAAACTTTGGTTATTTTTTGAGTATTACCCGTGCCAAGGCGGATCAGGTTCCTGATAATTACATTCGCAAACAAACATTAACAAATGAAGAACGCTATTTCACCCCTGAATTAAAAGAATGTGAAAGTCGTTTGCTTTTGGCGAAAGATGAATTAGGCAGAATTGAATATGAAATCTTTTCACAAGTTCGATCGCGGGTTGGAGAACAGGCTGAATCCATCCGATCGGCGGCTAAGGCGATCGCAGCGGTCGATGTATTAGCTGGCTTGGCGGAAGTGGCGGTATACCAAGGGTATTGCTGCCCTGAAATAGGCGTTAAGGATCTAGACCGCAATCTAGACGTAGTAGACGGTCGCCATCCGGTTGTTGAACAATCACTTCCGGCTGGGTTCTTTGTTCCGAATTCAACCCAGTTAGGAACTGGAAAATCGGTACCCGACTTAGTGATTTTAACGGGTCCAAATGCTTCGGGAAAGTCTTGCTATTTACGCCAAATTGGATTGATTCAGTTACTGGCTCAAGTTGGGAGTTTCATTCCCGCCCGATCGGCAAAATTGGGAATTTGCGATCGTATTTTTACTCGCGTTGGAGCTGTGGACGATCTGGCAACGGGGCAATCAACCTTTATGGTAGAAATGAATGAGACGGCTAATATTTTGAATCATGCAACGGCACGATCGTTAGTATTGCTCGATGAAATTGGTCGAGGTACAGCGACCTTTGATGGATTGTCGATCGCTTGGGCGGTAGCTGAACATTTGGCTTCCGAGATTCGATCGCGGACTATTTTTGCGACTCACTATCATGAATTAAATGAATTAGCATCAATTCTGCCAAATGTTGCAAACTTTCAAGTAACGGTAAAGGAATTGCCCGATCAAATTGTATTCTTGCATCGGGTTCAACCGGGCGGGGCCGACCGGTCCTATGGCATTGAGGCGGGCCGATTAGCGGGATTACCAAGCTCTGTAATTCTTCGGGCTAAACAAGTAATGAGCCAAATTGAAAAACATAGCAAAATTGCGATCGGTCTTCGGCGCGGCGGCAGAGTGGCTGAATTGGTGAATCATTCACTTGCAAATGAAGATACAAATGAGGATGAACAATTGGGATTTTTCTAGTATGAAGCATTAAACCCAAAGGATAGAGGATAATAACTCTATCTCCAGATTTAGAGGTGTTGTGTATTGTGAAACTTTTTAAAACCCTTTCAGGAGCACCTATGTCTCTCGCGCCTTGGCGATCGTCCATTGCCCATGCCCTGTATCGAAACCGATCGCTAGCCTACTGTAAATTTGTGCAACTGGCGACCGTGCGACCTGATGGACACCCTGCAAACCGAACGGTCGTGTTTCGTGGATTTTGGGAGCAGACCAATCAATTGAAGTTTATTACCGATTTTCGGAGCCAGAAAATTTCGGACCTTTATGAACAACCCTGGGCCGAGGTGTGTTGGTATTTTCCAAAGACTAGAGAGCAATTTCGCTTGCATGGACGGCTGGCGCTGGTGTCGCTCCATACTGATGACCAGGAGTTACAAGACCTCCGATCGAATACCTGGCAGGATTTATCCTTAGCAGCGCGGGCACAGTTCTCTTGGGCTGATCCAGGAGCCGATCGGGATTTAGATGCACCATTTCAAATGGAGTTACCGAGCGAAACAGAGGTATTGCCTAATTTTTGCGTATTGTTGATGGATCCGCAGACAGTGGATCATTTAGAGCTGCGAGGTGATCCCCAAAACCGGACAGACTATGAGCGCCAGACAGATGATACTTGGGTAAAAACAGCGGTTAATCCCTAATTCAGCCCAGAGGTCTGGACCGATCGTCTATAACCCCTGCAAACTCTCTCCCAAGGCCGCGATCGCCCCCGGTAAATCAGCGCTCCCCGCTTCTGTTGCTGCGATTGTTAGGAGTAAAACACTATTGTTTCCAGGTTTCGCCATAATAATCCCCTTCACAGGTTGAGTTTTACCGCCTATGGTAAGTTGCCCCGTCCAATTCATTTGAATTCCATTCACAATCGATTGAGGGGCTTCCGATTGAAACCCTTCCCCGCGCTGTAAGGCATTCCGTGCAATCTGTGCCAAATTGTCTAACGTCACAGAACCCGACACCAATCCCAATTGCCCCGCCGTTTGTGACAACACTGTATAAGCCAACCGTCCATCGGGAGACTCAATTAATACCGAATCGCCCAAAGGTGTCACCTGATACCCTTGGAGCAATCCAATCTCAAACCGTTTTGCCGGGTCCGTATGTTTACCCGCGATCGGTAAGGGAGGCGCATTATTTGGAACAATCAATGATGGCATCAACGACGGTACGGGTACAGGCACCGTGGGTAATGCGCTGGGCGTGATCGATGGCGTGGGGATGGGGGGCGTAGTGCGAGATCCCGGAATTGGATCAATGGGCGACCCGATCGCTGGAGCGTTTGCATCAGGATTAATACTCGGTGATGCACCAGGTGACGGGCTAGAGGATGGGCTGGGTAAGATGGGTGGCGCAGGTAGAACGGGAGTTTGGGCGATCGCTCTCTCCCACAGTCCATTCAACGCAATCAATACAACCGCACTGAACACAAAAATAAACCCAAACAACGCCCGCATTCTAATTCTCATATCGCCTCCAAAATCCTCAATTTAATTGCTTTAATGCTCATCTACCAACGATCGCCGCATCTCCTGAGAAGAACACTCCCGCCACACACCCAATCATCGCCGTCGCCAGACTCGCGGCCCAAAGTGCTTTCCAGCCCAACTCCGTCAAATCCTTGCGGCGAGTGGGAATCAAACTGACAAATCCACCGACAAAAATACCAACGGCTGGGATGTGAGCAAATCCGCAGAGAATATAACTCACAATCACTAAAGCCCGATCGCCAATCACGCCCTGTTGTGAAAGTTTTGCCAACTCCAAATAAGCCGGGACTTCTGTTTCAAGTAACCTACGCCCAACTAATACCGAAGATTGCCAGAGTTCCGGCCATTTATCCGAAACTCCCGTCACTGCCACAAGTGGCAAACACAGCGCACCCAAAATATTCTGAACTGTAATCACCCGGAATACATTGCCTATTTGTACCAAGTTAGGATTAGTACTTTGTCCCAGAGCAGCCAAATTTCCAAAGAATAGATTCACTAACGCAACTAACCCTAAAACAGCAATCAGCAATGACGCGATCGAAACTGCCAATCTCACCCCATCCCAAGCACCCGTAATCACACTCTCCATCGGATTCATGCCGTCATCCGTCAAATCCTCTGGCAATCCACCTGCGGTCTTAGCGATCGCGGTTTCTGGAACTAAAATCTTTGATATTACAAAGCAGGCTGGAATTGCCATTAATGACGCTGAAACCAAATGACCCACAATATTGGGAAAGGTCGGACGTAATAGATTTGTATACAATGCCAATACGGTTGACGCAATACTGCCATAACACGCCGTCAACACCGCACAAAGTTCACTTCGGGTCATTTCTGCCAAAAAAGGTCGCACCACTAACGCCGATTCAATGCCGACAAATATATTCGCTGCACCACTCAAGGATTCTGCACCGCTCAAACCCATTAGCTTATAAAAAACCTTTGCAAAAACTTGTACAACAGGTTGAATCAATTTCAGGTTGTACAACAATGCCATTAATGACGAAAAGAATACAACAGAGGGCAGGGCGCGAAAGGCAAGAATGTAACCCAAATTAAGATTATCAGGAGTCAGTCGATCGCCCGCCACTGGAATATAAGCGGGAGTCAAGGCACGAGACAACCAACGCCCAGCGCTGACTGGACCGGGAGCAAACGCAGAATTAGGCACTAATAAATCACCAAATACAAACCGTGCGCCCGCTTCCGTCGCGTCAAGAATTGCATTGATATTGACACTTAAAATTCGTAATATTTCCCGTGTCACCGGAACCCGAAACACCAGCAACCCCAGCGCCAATTGAAGCGCAATTCCCCAGAGAATCACCTTCCACGGCATATTTTTACGATGTTCGGAGCCGAGCCATGCCACCCCGCAGAGTACAAAAATCCCAGCAAATGAAACTAAATTAAGCCAAGACATGTTCTACCCCTACGCATCTGGTTTTTTAAACATGACTTTATCGACAAAATTTGTATAGATTTCACCGCGAATAAACTCTGGGGTATCTAGAATTTTTTGATGAAAACCAATGGTTGTGGGTAATCCCGTCACCGCACATTCCCGCAGTGCTCGCTTCATTCGCCGAATGGCTGAATCTCGATCGCGCCCCCATACAATCAATTTGCCAATCAGTGAGTCATAGTAAGGCGGAATTTCATAGTCGGTATAGACGTGGGAATCCATCCGCACTCCTGGACCGCTGGCTGGAAGATAACCGCTAATTTTGCCGGGACTTGGGCGGAAATTGAACTCAGGATCTTCAGCATTAATCCGACATTCGATCGCATGACCATTCAATTGCACTTGATCTTGGGTCAGGGTTAACCGATCGCCTTGGGCAACCCGAATTTGTTCTGCAATCAAATCGACTCCCGTAATCATCTCCGTAATCGGATGTTCAACTTGGATCCGCGTGTTCATTTCCATGAAGTAAAAATCACCCCGATCGTCCAGCAAAAACTCTACCGTGCCCGCTCCGACATAGTTAATCGATTTGGCCGCTAACACCGCTGCATGACCCATTTTTTCCCGCAGCTCAGGATTCAAGGCCGAACTTGGGGCTTCTTCGAGCAGTTTCTGGTGACGACGCTGGATAGAGCATTCGCGTTCGCCTAGATGGATGACATTTCCATGTTTATCGGCCAAGATTTGGAATTCAATATGGCGCGGGTTTTGAACAAATTTCTCAATGTAAACCCCACCATTTCCAAATGCGGCTTCGGCTTCCCCTTGGGCAGCGGCTAATGCTTTGTTTAAGTCTGCCTCAGTTTGGACAAACCGCATCCCTCGTCCGCCCCCGCCTGCTGTGGCCTTCACCATTACTGGGTAGCCGATCGTCGCCGCAATTTCCCGCGCTTCTTCTTCGCTAGAAATTAGCCCTTTACTGCCTGGAACGGTTGGCACTCCGACCCGGAGCATTGTTTTTTTTGCGGTGGCTTTGTCGCCCATCGATCGAATTGATTCAGGAGCAGGGCCAATGAATTCAATTTTATGGTCGGCGCAAATTTCAGCAAATCGAGCATTTTCCGCTAAAAATCCGTAGCCAGGATGGATAGCTGTTGCGCCTCTAGTTAGGGCTGCTGCAATAATATTGGGAATATTGAGATAGCTTTTTGCGCTGGCGGGTTCACCAATACAGACGGCTTCGTCCGCAAGTTGGACATGCAGTGAGTTTCGGTCGATCGTGGAATGGACCGCCACTGTTGCGATTCCCATCTCTTCACAGGTGCGAATGATCCGAAGGGCAATTTCCCCTCGGTTGGCAATCAAAATTTTACTGAATTGCATAAGTGACGATCGGAGTTTCTTCCCGGTTGCAAAAGGCTACAAAGGCTACATGTAAGAATAGGACGTTTGGGGACAGGTTGAAACTAGTCTTAAATTACGAAAAGATAATAAGGTGAAAGCAGGATTTTATCCGGTCCACACCGATGTTGAGGCTACGGGCTAAGATATCGAGCAAGATGAGTTCTTGTTGAAAGCCCGCTACCACGATGTCAAAACTATGTCAAAAATCTCAAGCGTCCCCGAACCCCAACTGATTATTCCCTCACAGGTGAGGCATTTGGAGCCTGTGGAGCTGCGACAGTTGAGGATTGAGGAGTTTTTGGATGCCCGATCGCTTACGCTCAACAGCAGAAAAGCCTATCAAAATGATCTTTTGCGATTTATAGCTTGGATCGATCAACCTTGGAATAGGGTTACGCCCCGACAGGTGACTCAGTTTAAAACATTTTTACTGCGGGTTGACCATAGAGGCGTGCGATCGTTGGCGGATGCTTCAGTCAAACGGATATTGCAAACGTTGAAGAGTTTTTTGGGGTGGATGGCCCGATCGGGCTATATCGATCGCGATCCTAGCCATGACGTGAATTTGCCAAAACTTCAAGAACCCGAAGCCAATCATTTAACCCATGAGCAAGTCTCGGCCATTTTTAATGCAGCCATGGAAACCAGTTTGCCGGAGCGCAACATGGCATTGTTATCGATTTTGCGCCACGGATTGCGGGCACAGGAAGCCTCTAATTTGAACAAAGGTGATTTTGATGGGCAGCGCGTTAAAATTCGTCGGGCAAAGGCAGACAGTAAAGGCAGAGTCCCGATCGACTTAGATGGGCAAATGTGGATACAACGATATATTCAATGGCGCGAGGAGCAAGGTGAGGTGTTGACGGACGAAAGCCCGCTCCTCGCCTCCCATTCCAATCGTAATGCTGGACAACGCATGGGCTATCACACCATTCAAAAACTAACAAAATCCATTTCAAAAACCGTCGGCTTTGATTTCCATGCCCACCAATTCCGTCACACGTTTGCAACCAATCTGTTGCTAAAAGGAATGAATCCCTACCATGCCATGACGCTCACTCGTCACAAGTCAGCAGACGGGTTTCGTCGGTATACTAAAGCCGCTGATGAAGCGGCTGCCGAACAGGCGTTCCGTCAATTAATTCTCTAATTCTATTTATCCCAGCGCGTACAATCCATGAGCGCTACAATAAGCTCTAATTATTCTCAAACGTGAATGATAGAAATAGTTTTAGCCGTTTTAGCTGTGTCTGCCGCAGCAGGAATGCGATCGGTGTTGCCGCTGCTGACCATAGGCTGTATTGCGGGTTCAGATCGCTGGTCAAAGATTCCGATTTTGGAGCACATTTCGCCCCAAACTTTATTGGGAGTTCTCATCGGTGGATCGCTTATTGAATTATTAGCGTCCAAAAACAGAATTGGAATTCGTATTTCACAGATTTTAGAATTAATTCTCAGCCCGCTCGTCGGTGGACTTTTGGGGGCTGCGATCGCTCGAACAACAGACTTAAGCAATGACATTGTTCTGTTACTTGGTTCGATCAGCGCTCTACTAGCGTTTGTATTGCAATTGGTTCAAGTCGGTTGGTTTTATAGACTGCAAGGGTTGCCGCTGTGGGCGGTTTTTGCTCAGGACTTTCTCTGTGTGATGTTAGTTATTTTTGCACTGAATGCACCACAGCAAGGGGGAATGATTGCACTGATGCTACTGTGGTTAGCGATTCGGAGCGCGGGTGAATGGCGAAACTGGAGCCGATCGGATGGACGATCGGACAGGGGGCAAGATTGAACGCTACATCGTTTGATTTGTATGTAGATTCTAGTCAGGAATTGCACTATCAGTTTGGGCTTGCCGTTTTCGTTCTGCCAATTTCAACAGAATTTCTTCATGGTAACTCTGAGTGATGGGATAGAAGTACGCCAATATCACACCCAAAATCAGAAATACCGTCGGCAATGGACCCATAGACCACCGAATGGCTTCGATCGCGGCGGGGGGTTGACTAGTCAAAGCGCCGTTGTACCCCGATCGTTCTAGGGCTTGACCCACGGCAAACAGTCCAGCCGCTAATCCAATTTTTTGCAACAGCACCATAAAGGCATAGAAAAATCCCTCGTTACGTTTTCCAGTATTCAATTCATCCAAGTCAATCACGTCGGGCAACATTGACCAAGGAATTAAATAGGCGGTCGAAACCCCAAGCCCCGCCAATGCTCCTAAGAAATACATCAATGTCACCTGATCGGGCTTGAGTGTAAATAATCCAATTTGCGCCACTAGCCAAATTCCCATTCCTGCGAAGTACGCGATTTTTTTACCGTAACGTCCGCTAAACCAACTCCAAAATGAAAGCGCTACTAGTGCCATACCCTGAACTGCTAGCACTAGATTATTAGCAACATCAGACGACAGCAACATGTAATCACGAACAAAGAATAGGATGACAGAAGCCATAATTTGAAGAGCCAGCCAAGAGCAAAGGTAAATCCCAATTACGTATAGGAATGAGTGGTTACTGAATGCAAGTTTGAACTGTTGTGCGATCGGTAATTCTTTTTCTTCATTAATTAAATGGTGATCTGGGTTGCTGAGCGTCCGTTTTCTAGTTCCAAACACACACCAAATTAGCGATGCGACGGATATGATACCGATAATGACACTTGTGGCTAAATAATTGATTTGATTGGTTTCGCCGACCATTCCGGTGACAAATTTCATCAAAAGAATTGAGAGCAAACTCCCACCTATGGAAAATGTAAATCGAAACCCATTTAAACTTGTGCGCTCATTATAGTCCTGAGTCATATCTGGAGTGAGTGCAGTGTAGGGTAAATTCACTGCGGTATAGGCGGTATTAAACAAAACACCCATCACAACATAAAACCAAAACAGCCCCATCACATCAAGGTCTGGCTTCACCCACTGCAACACAAAGGTAATCCCAAATGGAATGGCTCCACCTAACATCCAAGGGTACCGTCGTCCCCACTGTTTTGACCGGGTTCGATCGCTTAACACTCCCACGATCGGATCGTTGACCGCATCCCAAATCTTTCCGATCATCAAGACACTCCCCGCAAGCCCTGCCGGGATTCCGATCTGGGTAAAAAAGTAGAGCTGAAAGAAGATTAATAAATTAGCCGTCATGGCAGGCCCAATATCGCCAGCACCATAGGCAAGTTTTTCAGCGAACGTCAGTTTGGATGGGAGAACTGGGGAGGTCATGGCACAGGTCAGCAATCTGCTTCAAAATCTGCCCTCACAGGATACTTCACCTAGGACATCCGCGCACTTTTCAACCTGCGTTGTATCATTTTGTTAATTCAACAACAATGAAAGATTAGGACGCAGAATACCTTATGACCGATTCGCGACAAGACCTATATGTCTCCTGGGACGAGTATCACCATAACATCGAGCAACTCGCCCTAAAGGTTCATCAATCGGGCTGGACATTCAACCAAATTGTATGTTTAGCAAAGGGTGGATTGCGGGTGGGTGATGTGTTGGCTCGTCTCTACAATGTGCCCCTAGCCATACTTTCGACCGCTTCTTATCGAGAATCTAATGGCAATAATAATGGGGAAGATGGGCAGCAGATTAAAGATCGTCGGAGTACGCTTGTATTTTCAGATGATTTAACAAAGACAACGCAACATCTAGGCAGCCATATATTACTAGTGGATGACTTGGTAGATTCGGGAATTACGTTGCAAAAGACAATTCCTTGGCTCGATCGGAAATACGGTTTTTATATTGAAGAAATTCGTACTGCGGTGCTATGGTACAAATCTTGTTCTATTGCTAAGCCTGATTACTATGTTGATTATCTGGAACACAATCCATGGATTCATCAGCCATTTGAGAAATATGAGACGATGCAACCGGACGATTTGAATTCATTAGAAGATACGGGAAAACCTATAACGGACGGTTCTGATGATCTATAGTCGGGGAGATGTTGTATTGTCTTTGTTTCCGAATTCAGATATGACGAGTTACAAAAAATGCCCCGTCTTAATTGTTCAATCTGATGATGTTGAACGGGGCGGCGATCAAAAATTGGTGGCTTTAATTACATCAAATCTAAAGCGCACAGGAGTTACGAGGGTTCCGATCGATTGCGCTAGTGAGCTAGGTCGATTCATGGGATTAATGATGGACTCGGTGGTAATGACGGATAATCTTGCGACGATTAAGGAACAGGCATTTATTAAAAAAATAGGACATTGTTCAGACATGACGGCGATCGACATAGCCTTGAGCAGTAGTTTGGGGCTTTTACCGATCGGGAACATTGAGACATTGAATCCTTAAAATCTTCTCATTGGTTTTAGGGTACAGCAGGCCGTGCTCCTACAAATCCGGGTCCCAAAACCTGTAGGGGCATGGCTCGCCGTGCCCCAAGCCTAACGAAAAATCTACCAAACTCTAACTAGGATTTGTAGTCAGCTAGGATCTGTAGTTAACAATGCGAGCAAAACTTTCGGGTTCCAGACTCGCACCCCCAACTAAGGCTCCATCAATTTCTGGCTGAGCCATAATCTGATCAATATTTTCAGACTTGACGGAACCACCATACTGAATCGACACATTCGGGTTATTTAACTTTCTGCGAATAGCTCCGCAAATTCGGTTGGCTTCTGCCACTTCGCAGGTATCTCCTGTTCCGATCGCCCAAATGGGTTCGTAAGCAATCACAAGATTAGTTTGATCAACTCCCGGAAGTCCCTTGGTCAACTGCTCAAAAATTACAGATTCTGTATTCCCGGCATCTCGTTCTTGTTTCGTTTCTCCAACACACAAAATTGGTTTTAGCCCTGCATCTTGAGCAGCTCTGAGTCGGAAGTTGACGGTTTCATTCGTCTCGCCGAAAAATTGACGACGTTCACTGTGGCCGATAACCACATAGCGAACCCCGATTTCCAGCAGCATCCTCGCTGATATTTCGCCCGTATATGCGCCATTTTCAGCCCAATGGACGTTCTGCGCTCCGACTTGGATGCGACTGCCATGCAGGGTTTTCGATAGGATGGCAAGATCCGTGAAAGGCACACATAGAACGATGTCACGATCGATCGGGGCATCATCCACAAGCGATTTAAACCCCTGGACGAACTCGATAGTTTCGGCTTGGGTTTTGAACATTTTCCAATTGCCAGCAAGAATAATCTTTCGCACGGGGTCAAATCTACTTCTAAAAAAACTCCTATCAAGTCTACGCCGTGACGGACTCAATTCGATCGAATTGGGCGTTGAGAATTATAGAGTTTCCAGGGTTTGGGCGGTGATGGCGGCGCTGACCTGTTCATGCCGATCGCGAATCATGTCTATCCAAGTCGCAGCGGTTTTGGCATCCATCTGGCGGGGAACCCCGATTAGATCTAGAACGCTGTCACTAGAGGGGGCGAGAAATATCAAGCTGGGATCGATCGGCTGATTGTATGCCCAAAACGATCGGATAGAGTCCGGATTAGCGAGAGCATCCCCATCGATCGACAGCATCGTTTCACTGTCATTATCTAGCAATGCCCCGTCATTTTTATTTAACAAGGCCCGCCGATCGCGCAGGGCTTGAATGATCTCGGTTTTGTTGCGGCCTCGGAGTTGGAATAAAACAAAGGGATCATCCCCAAACCGATCGCCCAGTAAGTAATAGACTGCGCCAATATGTTTGCAGGGATTAACTGGATCCGGACAATCACATTCACTGACAATATCAAATTGATTGAACGGAAAGAGGCTCAGACCGTTGGACGTGAACACTTCTTCGATGTTTTGGGGCATTTCGCCAGATAACAACTTGGCGCTGAACAGAGCTTGTTCCGCCAACGACTCAACAATGTAGCCCCACTGCTCATCAGTAAACGGTTCGATTTGAAACCGTACATTGTAGGGTTCAGGAGCGGATCCGCTGACAACTGCAACAACGCTGGCATTGTGAAATTCTAGGCTGAGAACGTTTCCATCTTTGGCATAGTTGCGCGCTCTAGCCATCCGCTGTCGGAATCCAAACGATTCCAGCACATCTATCCAACGCTGTGCCCACCATTCACGGGCGATGGCTGTCGAGTACTGGTCTTCTGAGTAGGTGCTGTCTGATGATTCAGAATCACGATACGATCGCATTTTTAGAGTGGGTCTTTAAATTAGAAGTCCAGGGTACAGGAGTTGAACCCGTCTGGTACGAATTATGAGCTCGTTGCCTAAACCGCTCGGCCAACCCTGGAAATTACTATGACTCGGTTAGAATCATTGCTTCGATTGTAACGTGAATTAACCAACTGGTTGGGCTATTAAGTTAAATTTTTCAAAAAATAGCTGACGCACTCCTGAGACCTAGGTATACAATCGTCATCAAAATACAAGGAAACCCGATACTTCCTTACTCAAATACTTTTCTCCTTGAGATCCCATGAAACTCAATTCAACAGCAATATTCACCTTCGTACTTCTGTTTCTGATGGGGAGTGCAGGCGTTGTGAGCGGTATGGGTGGTTTTTCGGTGGGGACTGAAGCTCTGAAGGGAGTTCGTCAACCGGATAGTCGACCTAATAAAACATCCAGTGGCAGCGGTGGAAATATCCAAAAGCGGACTTCGGGGCAGGCAGAAATCACTCTTCTGAACGAAGAAGATATTTTGAAGGCAGCAAAGGAGAAAATTAATAGCAGTCTCAAAGCAGGGGCAAAGCAAGACTCCGCAGCGGATCAAAAAGATGGGATCAAGCCAACTTCTGAATCTAAAAAGACGAATCAACAGTTTCCTTACGTAGGCAAGGACAAGGAAGTAACGATCGAAGTAACGGCCATTCGTCGCCAAGACGATACGGTTAGCTTCGATGTTGCGCTCAAAAATGACAGCATCCAAACGGTTAAATTCCTGTACAGCTTTTTGACCATCACAGACGATCAAGGTCGGCTGTTAAATGGTGAAACGACTGGGCTACCTCCACAACTCGCGGCAAAGAGCGATCGGGTGACGGGGACCGTGAAAGTCTCTAGTAGTCTGTTGGCAGATGCGAGTAAAGTTTCCCTACAGCTCTCTGACTATCCAGATAGAAAAATACAGCTGGAAGTTTCGGATGTTCCGATCAAGTGAGGGTCACTAAGTATAGATCGCCTAGAATATCAACTCGAATTCAGTACCTAGGAATTCACCGTAAATTTCCCCATGTTGCCTTCCCCTGCATCCTCCTCTGAAGTGGGTAGTCGTTTGTTTTCGATTTTGGTGTTGATACTGATCAATGCGTTCTTTGTGATGACCGAGTTTGCCATTGTCTCAGTCCGACGATCGCGCATTAGCCAGTTAGTAGATGCGGGCGATTTGCAGGCTCAGACGGTGCAGGAGTTGCAGATTGGCATCGATCGATTGCTGTCCACAACGCAACTCGGCATTACGATGTCCAGTCTAGCGCTGGGATGGATTGGTGAAAGTACGATGGCTAATGTGGTTCGATCGGGAATTCGATCGATGACGTTCTTTCCAGAGAGTTGGCTAGAGGCGATGACGCGATCTTGTTCGGTGCCGATCGCTTTTTTGTTGATTGCCTATGTCCAAATTGTTTTGGGCGAGCTGTGCCCCAAGTCAATTTCGTTGCTCTATGCAGAAGATATTGCCTTGGCATTAGCACCATTAAGTAGCGCGATCGCCCGATGTTTCCATCCATTTATTTGGATTTTAAATAAATCAACCCAATTGTTGTTGCGGTTAATTGGCATTCGGTATACGGGTCAGGGCTGGTATAACCAGGTTACATCCGAAGAAATTCAGCTCATGATTGAAACGCAAAGTGAATCGATGGGATTAGTCGAAGAACAACGAGAACTGCTCAGTAATGTCTTTGAGTTTACCGACGTGAAAGCCCATGAGGTGATGATTCGTCGGACTAATATGACGACCATCGACATTGATGCAACAGTTCGCGATCTTTTAGATGAAGTTTCCCAAAGTCATCATTCGCGTTATCCGGTCATTTCTGATTCGGTGGATGATGTGTGTGGGGTGATTCATTTAAAAGAATTAGCTGAACCTCTAGTCCAGGGAACATTGATTTTGGATAGTCCAATTCAGCCTTGGATTCGGCCTGCTCGGTTTGTGCCAGAGTCTACGCCTTTGGGTGAGCTGTTGACCTTAATGCAACGATCGCGACATCACATTGTGGTGGTGGTGAATGAATTTGGCAGCACGGCGGGGCTAGTGACGATTCAGGATTTGATCGCACAGATCATCGGAGAGTCACCGGAGAATGAAATGGAAACGGTAAATTCGATCCAACAGGTCGATCCCCATACCTTTATGGTTCAGGCACAGCTCTCGCTTGAGACTGTGAACGAGGTGTTGCAGGTGCAGCTACCAATTTCGGACGAATATCAGACGTTGGGCGGTTTCCTGCTGTATCGATGGCAGCGAATTCCGGGGGAAGGGGAGACACTACAGGACGGTAATTGCGAACTGACGGTGGTTGCGTCGGTTGGACCTCGACTAGATCAAATTCAAGTTCGGCGGTTGGGTCCGATCATTCCTGAAAGTAGTTAGAGTGTTTTGGCTTTTGGTTGGCATCAAGACCCCGATCCCCCTAGCCCCATTGAAAAGGGGGAACAAGAGCAAACCTTGTTTCATAGTCGTCCCTTTTGAGCTGCTATGCACACACAAATCGATTTGTCTCCAATTCACCTGATCTGGTCCCTAAATTTCCCGATTCTGAAGACTATTCCTCAAACTGCCATAGTTCTTTGGTGTATGCCTCATCCAATACCTTTTTGGGACGGAGCAACAAAATAACTCGACCTAGGATTTGAACTTCAGGCGCAGTTTCAAACCAATTCAATTGCAACTGGTCCTCAGCATCATCCACGACAAAGTAGGCATCTTCTTTCCAAATCCGATCGGCTCGATCGACCACGACTAAAACTTGTTCTTGGGTGCCGAGAAGTCGGGTGGGCAATTGGTCGCTATCAACGAGGAATGCGATCGGGTCTGAACAATTACGAATCACCTGGTAGCCTGGAACAGCCACGTATGCACCCGCACCCGTGAATCGTACTAATCCAAACGGCTCTTCTGAATCATAGAGCGGCGGTGCCTGAAAATCAGCTTTAGTCAGGGGCATGACACCAATGACAGGGAGGACCGTGGGAAGTTCTTCATCAGACTCGATACGGTAGACGGGCATCCGAGGAGCTAGTTTTTCGGGGGCTTGGGTGAAGTCGATGAGTAAGGCTTCGATTTGTTGACGAGCGGTGACAGATTGAACATATTTAAGGGCGCGGGCGATCAGGATCGATCGGGCCTGAAGGTCGGATTTTTGTTTTGCAGCACGCCAAGCAAAGTAGGCTAAAACATCGCCGGGATGGCTAGAGAATTCCGCCGCAGGCTGGCTAATTCGGGAGAAATCTTTGATTGCTTTGCCCATCTCCCGCGCTTCGTCCATGTCCATTTTACGATCGGCGGCGAAGTCAGCAGCAGCGGCACGTTCGACGGGTGAGAGCATCCGAAACTCATACAGCACATCGGACGCACGATAGCCGAAATGAGCTACGGTCTCTGGCTTTACACCGACGCTGACAATGGATTGATAAACCTGGACGGCGACCATGATTTGGTTTTGCTGAATTGCCTCAAATCCGGTAGCCTCAAAAATGACCTGATCGTTGTAGCCGCTTTTTGAGAGTTTTTGACAGGCTTCCGCCCAATCGATCCAGGTTCCCATCTTGCGGCGCATGGAGAGGAACAATTCATAGGCTTGAGTCGGATCGAGCCTTGCCAGATCGGTGGAGTTTGTGGAGGTAGTGTCAGTCATATTGCTTTATTACAACGATCGCTACCCACCCTAACATCGAAGCGGGGGCATCTGAATTTTAAAATCTCTTGACTTCAATTGCTAGTTCAAGGCAATATAAAAGAAAGGGGCCATAGCTCAGTTGGTAGAGCGCTGCGATGGCATTGCAGAGGTCAGCGGTTCGAGACCGCTTGGCTCCATAAATACGTTCAGCAGCCTGTGATTAGACCCAATGATCATAGGCTGCTGAGTTGATAGAGGCATTCAGCAGTTTAGTGATCTGGTTTTAGCGGCAAATATTGCGATTTATCAAGGTTCTTCCATCAAAATGATTAGAGAACCAGAGTCAGCAGATAGAATATAAATTCAAGTTTATTGTTCTTTGGGTTGTTTGCCTTGTCCAGCGGAATGATTATCTCAACTTCGCTATTGGATGACTTGTCTGCGGCATTATCTCAGCAAATCCATCCCCATACGTATTTCAAGTCCTCCATGACCGCCTTGTCTCATGCCATGGAGGATCAGGTCTTGGCCGGGTCAGACAAACCACTGGTGATTGCGAGTTTTCAACGGGAACGTTTTTATAATCAAGAAGCGCATCGCTATGTGCGGATTTCGGAGCGTAGCGACCAGGTCTATGTGCTAGCCGCTCCAGAGACGGAGTTCCAAAACCGATCGCAACAGTACGAAACCATTGCCTTTGACCCAACGGATGGGTTGGCTCAGGAATGGCATTTGGTCGTGATAGGAAAACATCATGCGTCCTGTTTGATCTGTCGGGAGCGCTTGGGGGATGAGACCAATCAGGGCGTGCTGCATGTGGATCAAGGTCGGCGGTTTGAGGGTATTTGGACCTTCGATCGTGAAATTGTCAATAAATCGGCTGAACTGCTGCTTCAACGCATTTTAAGTTATCGACCTGAACTCGCCAGTAAAGTCGGAAAAGCCCTTGCTAAGCTCAACCGCGAGACCCTCAAGGGATTCAAGCCGTCTGTAGCGGATCCGTTTTCAGAACGACTCGTGACCTACTTGCAGGCGGGACAGTACAAACTCTCGAAGGCATACCGATCGCTCGCCGAGGGCGAGCGTAAAGAACGCTTGCAAAATTTGATGACGACGGCAATTCGGGAATCACTGGATCCTGAAGAGGTGCTTCAGGTTGGAACCCAAGAATTGGGGCAGGTGCTGAAGCCGTCGCGCTGCTTGATTTATCGGGCAAGAGCCGCAAATGCTGTAGTGAAGCTGAGTCATGAATTTCTAGCGGTGACAAAAGCTGTGCCGCTGCCGGATGACGATCGGATTGACGATCGGTCGATTCCGTCGCTGTTAGGGATGAGCTGGAATCTAGCATCCAATCCATTTTTTCAGCAAATTGTCACTACGCAAACATTAGTCTTTGTCCCCGATTTGGCACAATACTTGGCCACCACTCGACTTGATTCCGAGTCACTGCGAACTCTTCAGCTTTTATCGACTACGGGTAAGATTTGTAGCTGGTTAATGGTTCCAGTAATTCACCAAAAGCGTCTTTTGGGTGTAATTGAACTTCATTACCATCAGCCTCAGAATCTGAATGAAAGTGAACTGGATCTAGTCAACGCGATCGCAAATCAAGTCGGAACAGCATTAATTCAGGCGGAGTCCTTTGCGAATTTAGAAGATCTTAATCAACAGCTTGAAGCCCTTGAGCGGACGCGCAGTAATTTGATCGCGATTACAGGCCATGAGTTACGAACCCCACTTTCAACCATTCAAGTGTGCTTGGAAAGTTTGGCCACGGAACCGGATATGCCGCAGGAATTACGTCAAGTCATGTTAGATGCGGCGATGGAAGATGCACATCGAATGCGGAAGTTGATTCAGGACTTTTTGACTTTATCTCGTTTAGAAAGTGGTCGGGTGGAGTGGCGAGTAGAACCGCAACCCCTGCAAGAATGTATTGACTTAGCACTGAGTAGTCTCCAAAGTCGCTATGGCATTCGGCTGCCCAAAATAGTGGTGGAGATTCCGGACCTGTTGCCCTTGGTGCGGGTAGATGGGGAGTGGCTAGTGGAGGTTCTTTCCAAGCTTTTGGACAATGCCTGCAAGTTTACAGATGCAACGGGCTGTATTCGGATTCGAGCGGTGCAATCACCCAATCAATCGACCAGTCAGGGAATTCAACACATGCTAGAAGTGGTGTTGGCGGACACGGGCCGTGGAATTGACCCGGCTTCCTTGGAGGCGGTGTTTGAGCGATTTTATCAAGAAGAAGGATCGCTGCGACGGAGTGTGGGGGGAACAGGTCTTGGTCTTGCTATTTGTCGGCAAATTGTGAATGGCTGGGGCGGTCGAATTTGGGCGGAGTCGGAGGGGAAAGACCAGGGCAGTGAGTTTCACTTTACGATTCCGATCGTAGCCCTGGCATCCTGATGACTAGTGTCTGAAATCGTGATTAGCCGTTAAACTCTAGGTCTGTTTCCTTACAAAAGTCAAACGGGGCAGCATCTGAGGGACCATCTGCATAGATTGCTCTGATGCTCCACGTGCAGCTTGAATTATCGGTTGAAGGTGCCCATTCAAATGTGCTGCTTTCGCCCGGTTTAAGCGAGCTACCCCCAACGTCGCCCCAACTTTTACCGTCTTCAGAAACTTCTATCTTTGAGATGGCAGATTTGCCGCTATTGGTCACTTTAAAGGTCCAGCCAGCCGCTTCAGCAAATGGCATATTGAGCGCAAAAACAGATGCCACTGAGATGAGGCTGAGTAGAGGATTCCGGAAATTTTTATTGATGTTCATTGTGTTGTTTGCGTTGGATTTTACTAAGATGACGAGTGAACAGCATAATTGTTCCCTAATTTCTTAGGAGAATCAACAATCTGGCTAGCGTTGCTGTGAATTCGGTAGCAGCAACAAACGTGACCATCCCTAAATCTCTAGTCAGATGATTCGGTCTCGGGACCAACTTCTTGAGTTAAAACGTAGCTGAGTTTTTGGGCGATCGCGGTGATCCAGTTTTCATCTTGTTGGGTATAACTGCGCGGGGCATTGGAGGCAAGAATTAAGACTCCTTTGGGGGGGATCGGCTGACAGATTACAGCTTGAGCATTTTCAGGTAAATAATTAAATTCAATTTTTCCAGGATATTTATTTGAATCGACTAAATAGATTGCTTTTTGTTTGTCAATTACACGCGTTACTATGGTTCCTGGAACTACATTTGACTCTGTTGGTAAAATTCCACGACGCAGCAAAACATCCCCATCCCAAAGCAAAATGAACGATCGGGTTAATGTGTTGGTTAATAAAATGTGAGAAGTCCAGGCCAATTCTGCCTGCAAATTTTCCGACAACTGCGGTTTAAATTCAAAGCATTCATCGCCTAACAATTCCACACTATCCGGCACCTTTGGCTGCACCCGCTCCCACAACAATCCCACCAAAATCAACACCGCACAGACAATCACCCCCAACGCATCCGATCGGGATTGGGTCTCGGTCAACTGGACCGTCAGCACACGATTGGCAAACAGAAGTAGACCTGCCACCATTCCAGCTGCGATCGGAAGTTGTCGAATAACTTGATTCTGATCAGGCTTTGCCATACCCTTTGTCCCAGTAGCGAATTCCCTTCTTCTTATACCCTGCAATGTCGCGTTTCAAATCCTCTATTTTATACTTCTCTGTCTTGTGCAGTTTCGCGCCGTTAAGTATGTTGCTCAATGGCTTCGGTAATGCCAAACCTGAGCTGATGCAGGAACTTAGACTACCCGAATCCGTGGGGGTTACAGTCTTACAAAATACACCTTGGATCGCACTTGTCGGTGATGAGGATCCAGTAGCAAACAAGATTGTGCAAGGGTATCTCAACACGCTTAAGACCCAAGGTTTGAATCCATCGGAGCAAGGGGTCTGGTTTCAATCGGGTGCATCAGTGCTGGTGGAAAATCAGGGTAAAATTCCAATTCCTGCGGCTTCCCTGACAAAAATTACCACGTCACTGGCGGCGCTTGAAACTTGGGGACCACAGCATCAATTCGATACAACGATCGCGGTTACAGGTCCAATTCAGAATGGGGTTTTACAAGGAGATTTGGTGATTTTAGGTGGCGGCGATGCGATGTTTGTTTGGGAAGAGGCGATCGCGTTGGGCAATACGCTGAATCAATTGGGTATCCAGCAAGTGACCGGAGATTTGGTGATTTCGGGGAACTTCATCATGAACTTTGAGGTGAATCCGGCTAAAGCGGGTGCGTTGTTGCTTCAAAGTTTAAACTCAAAAACATGGCCAGCGGATGTAGCAGATCAATATAGCCAAATGCAACCGAAGCCCGCTAAACCGACGATCGCCATCAACGGAAGTGTTCGCCTAGGAGACATGCCCAACGCCCGCGCTATCATCCAACACAAATCTTTGCCGTTACTGCATTTGGTCAAACGTTTGAATGTTTATAGTAATAATGTGATGGCCGAAACGCTGTCTCAACTTTTGGGTGGGGCTGGACCAACACAACAAAAATCAGCCTCTGCGGCATCATTATCGCCCAGTGAGATTCAATTGATTAATGGGTCGGGATTGGGGACTGAAAATCGGATTTCACCTCACGCAACTACCACGATGTTTAGTGCAATCGCCCGATATGCCGAACGAAATGGATTTACGGTGTCTGATTTATTTCCAATTTCAGGAACGGATGTGGGGACATTAATCGATCGCAGCATTCCTAAAAATTCGGTGGTTAAGACTGGAAGTTTGAATGAAGTAAGTGCGCTGTCTGGCGTGATGCCCACTAAAAGTCGTGGCCTCGTTTGGTTTTCGATTATCAATCGCGGGACAAATATCGACGGTCTACGAAATCAGCAAGATATTCTACTAAACCAACTCCAAACCCATTGGGGGAAACCAGAACTTCGTTCAACTACAATCACTCCAACTCCCAGCATTAATACACCGATTAGTGAGTTAGGTGCGCCCGATCGGAATGTGATTGGGCAATAAACAATCAATCAATCAATTCAACAATTACGTTCTCAATTCATTCACCACTGCTTCTGGTCCCAAAATCGAAATGTAAGGTTGCCCGAAAATTCGTTTTGCGATCGTCCGTAAATCCAATGCCGTCAAATTACGAATATCAGTTTGAAGCCGATCGTCATATTCCAAGCCTAGACCCAACATTTCATACCAAGCAAAGGTCTGGGCTAATTGAGCATTAGTCTGTTTGCTCAATGCATATTGACCCAAAAATTTATCTTTTGCGGTTTGCAGTTCGACTTCTGTTAACGTAATTTCTGTCAAACGATGGAATTCCGATCGTAATCCCTCCAATGCCGTTGCAGTATTCTTTGGAGCCGTGCCAATATATCCCACAAAAAACGATGTATCAAGTCGCATAGGATAAAATGCCGAGACTTCATAGGCAAGGCCACGTCGTTCCCGTAGTTCCACAAACAGTCTGCTCGATAATCCACCTGAAAGATAACTATTAAGCAACTTCAAAGCGGCATAGTCAGAGTTGTTGGGTTCGATCGCCGGGGCTAAATATCCCACCATCACGATCGATTGTGCCGTGTCTTGAGATGTAATGATGGTCTTTGGATTGTGAGTAATGGTAGGCAGCGATGGCTTCATGAATATAGTATCAGGCGCAGTCCAATCTCCGAAGACGCGAGAAACTTGGCTCATTGCCTGATCAACAGTAATGCAACCTGCAATGCTAATCACTAGGTTATCGGGCCGGAAAATTTGCTGGTGATAGGTTTGCAAATTTTCCCGCGTTAGATTCGATACACTTTCTTCGGTTCCTAGTCCTGAATCTGCGTAAGGATGATCGCCATAGAATGCCTGCCGTAATTTGTTCATCGCCACACTAGACGGCTGTTCTTGCTGCGATCGAATTCCTTGCAATGTCAGTTTTCGTTCGAGTTCAATTTCCTCATCTGGAAATGAAGGCGATCGCATGATGTCTCCCGCCAATGCCAAAATGCCGCCAAAATCAGCAGATACCGTTTTAACCGTGACTTGAAAGTGATCCACAGCGCTATCGGTGCCCAGACCTGCTCCAATGGCTTCGACTTGTTCTGCAATTTCAAAAGACGATCGGGTTTTGGTTCCCTTAGTTAGGAGTGAAGAGACCAGCTGCGCCACCCCAGGTTGTGCTTCAAACCGTTGCCCTCCCTGCATTAACATTCGTGCTGAGACAATATCGGCTGATGGGTTTTCGGTGACAATTAGAATAATACCATTGGCTAAAACGGTACGGTGGACCGATCGATTCATGGCCTGAAAAACTTCAAAGGAAACGGATCTTTGTTTATCTTGAACGGTCACAGGTCGTTTCCTTTACAATATAATCCCTTAATTATAGAGAATTTACGGCCCTAGTTTAATTTGTTATCCAACGAATTCATAATCAAGTTTGCTACCCTAGGTATAAGCTAATTAAGCTATGAGAACACCAAATTATGATCTTTATCAATCCAAAAACAGATTTTGCATTTAAGAAAATCTTTGGCTCTGAACAAAGCCATGGAATTTTGATTAGCTTTCTGAATGGGATCCTTTACGAAGGTCAATCGATTATTAAAGATTTAACGATTCTTGATCCTTATTTATCGCCTCGAATCCGTGGGGTAAAAGACACCTATCTGGATGTTCGAGCCATACTCCAAAGCGGTGAAACCGTTATTATTGAAATGCAAGTTTTGAATGTTGAGGGCTTTGAAAAACGAGTTCTCTACAATGCCGCGAAAGCCTACTCAATTCAGCTCGACAAAGGTGAACACTACACAGAATTAAGTCCTGTAATTGCATTGACGATTACTAATTTTGAGATGTTTCCAGAAATAGACCGCCCAATTTCTCGATTTGTTTTAAAAGAAAAGGAATGTTTGATTGATTATTTGAACGGTGATTTACAACTTGTTTTTCTAGAATTGCCAAAATTCCAGGTTCCACTTGACGAACTAAAAAGCCTAACGGATAAGTGGATTTATTTTATGAAACATGCGCCAGACTTGAGTTTAGTGCCACAGGTGATGGCAAATATTACAGAAATTCAGCAGGCATTTGATATTGCAAACCGAGCAACATTAACCCGTGAGGAGTTGGATGAATTAGAGCATCAATTATTTTTTATTCAAGATCAGAAAGGTGCGATCGTCAAGGCACTAAAACAAGGCATCCAACAAGGCATCGAGCAAGGGATCGAACAGGGCAATAAACAAACCAAAATTGAGATTGCACGACGGCTGATTGGGGTGATGGACGATCGGGTCATTGCTGAAATGACGGACCTAACATTGAACGAAATTGAGGCGCTCAAATAACTATAAAAAATCAGGTTGTCCAATAATTCTACTCAACAACCTGATTTCAATTTATGGATAGCGAATCTATCGGTATTCCCCGTGATTTACACGTCGTCAGTCATGTCGTCCTCGGCAACGATCGCTTCTTCCACAGCATCAACATCAACGATCGCATCACTCGCATCGGAATCCAATTCGTCGCCCTCTTCATCGAGTTCAGCACTTTCGCCCGTCAATGGCACCACCGCCACAGCACTAATCGCATCCGAATCATCCAACCGTTGCAAACGTACACCCGTCGCAGGTCTAGATTGTTTCGAGATGGCATTGACAAGTTGACGAATGATAATGCCGCGATGGGTGACGATCATCAGTTCTTCGTCTTCATTCACCATGGTCAGCGCCGCCAGCGTATCGCCTTTCTTACGGAATTTCGTTGCGATGATGCCCATGCCGCCCCGGTTTTGCAAACGGAACTGGCTAACGGGGACGCGCTTTCCAAGTCCGCCTGTCGTGACAATCAGAATCCATGGGCCTCTAGTTTTGTCCTCTGGAAGATCTTCAGTGGTTTCATCATCGCTTCCGGCTTCCAGCAATGCGGCATACTCTGCCAAAATTTGACTAGAGACAATAGCCATTCCGACTAAGCTATCGTCTTTTTTCAGATTCATCGATCGGACCCCACGAGTTGCACGACCCAAAGGACGCAGTTGCTCGTTGTTGACTCTGAAGTGAATCGATCGACCTTGGCTTGACCCAACAATAATGCTATCAGCAGCAGTCGCAAGACTCACCCAGCGCAATTGATCGCCTTCTTCTAGGGAAATGGCAATCAACCCATTCGCACGAATGTTTCCGAAGGCGGTGAGGGCAGATTTTTTAATAAACCCTTTCTTGGTCAACATCACGAGATAAACATCATCTCGGAATTCACTTACAGGAACAACTGAAGTGATTTTCTCTTTGTTCGTGACTTGGAGCAGTTGAACGAGCGGTGTCCCTCTGGCAATTCGTGAGCAAATGGGAATTTGATACGCTTTAAGGGCATACACTACGCCCCGATCGCTGAACAGCATCACCACATCATGATCGCAGCAGGTAATGAAATGGTCGATCGCGTCATCGACTTTCATTTTCGCACCCGCTTTCCCACGAGTATTGCGGCTTTGGGCATCAAAAGAATCAACAGGCATTCGTTTGATGTAGCCTTGCTCGGTAATTAAAATGATAGATTTTTCATTGGCAATCAAATCCTCATCCATCAATTCAGTTTCACTTTGCTCAATTCGCGTGCGACGAGGCGTTGAGTGATTTTTCTTAATTTCAGCGACTTCTTCAGTGATGATGGTCAAAATTCGATCACGATTAGCCAAAATATCTTGCAAATCAGTAATCTGAACCATTAAATCATCATGCTCTCGTTCAATCTTTCCGGCTTCCAATGCCGTGAGACGACGCAGTTGCATCTGCAAAATTGCATCAGATTGAAATTCAGACAGGGCATAGGTTTCAATCAATTCGGCCTTGGCGATCGCAGAATCTGCCGATCGACGAATTAAGGAAATAATAGAATCTAAATTTGCGAGGGCTGTCAACAACCCTTGTAGCAAATGATCACGTTCTTCAGCTTTTCGCAATTGGTAACGAGTTCGACGGGCGATCGTTTCAATCCGAAAGTCTAGAAATGTGATGAGAAAAGCACGCAGCGTCAGGGTTTGTGGCTCATTGTCTACCAGCGCCAACATGTTCGCGCCGAAGCTAGATTGAATGGGCGTTTGCTTATAGAGATTATTCACCACAACGCGGGGATAGGCATCGCGCTTGAGTTCAATCACAATTCGCATTCCGTCCCGATCGCTTTCGTCACGAATATCAGAAATACCTTCGAGTTTTTTGTCATTCACCAATTCAGCAATCTTTTCAATTAAGGCAGCTTTATTGGTTTGGTAGGGTAACTCGGTAACGATGATCGCTTCACGATCGGGTGCGCCGCGTCGCTCTAGGGTTTCAATGGCAGTAACACCGCGCATCACAACAG
Organism: Synechococcales cyanobacterium; assembly: GCA_043787635.1. GTDB lineage: Bacteria > Cyanobacteriota > Cyanobacteriia > Leptolyngbyales > Leptolyngbyaceae > JAAFJU01. The sequence goes on from JAYVUU010000115.1 coordinate 28,807, forward strand.
AACCGCGCCCGGTAGTATAGGCTTCACGAATGCCTGATTTTCCATTGATCACGCCGCCCGTGGGGAAATCAGGACCAGGAATGAACTGCATGAGTTCAAGGTCGGTAATCTCAGGATTATGAATCAGTGCCATCAATCCATCGATGATTTCGCCGAGGTTGTGCGGTGGAATATTGGTCGCCATACCGACGGCAATCCCAGACGAGCCATTAACTAGAAGCTGGGGAATTCGGGAGGGTAAGACAGTTGGTTCTTGCTGCGAGCCGTCAAAGTTGTCTACAAAATCGACTGTTTCGGATTCAATATCTTGCAGTAATGCATGAGCCGTCAATGAGGTCAAGCGCGACTCGGTATATCGCATCGCAGCGGGTGGGTCATTGTCTACCGACCCGAAGTTCCCATGACCGTCAATCAGCGGGGCACGCATAGAAAAATCTTGGGCCATCCGCACGAGGGCATCGTAAATCGATTGATCGCCGTGAGGGTGATACTTACCCAACACTTCCCCGATGACGCGGGCGCATTTTTTGAAGGGACGATCGTAGGCCAAGCCCAATTCGTGCATTGCGTAGAGAATGCGACGGTGAACGGGTTTGAGTCCATCACGAGCATCAGGAAGCGCACGACCGACGATAACGCTCATGGCGTATTCCAAGTATGACCGCTGCATCTCGTTGCGCAAGTCAGTCGGAACAATGCGTTCCACGTTCGGCGTGTCTTGAGAAAAGGTCATATAAAGAGATACTCCAGAAGCAGGGTCGTGAATTGGTCCGATCGGTTGAAGTTGCTGATTTTAAGCCTTTCTAGGAACGGATTTAGCCTGATTTGGCAGGCTACTAATTATAACCGCTGTTTGCTTGTTTTAGTCGCTTCATTTTGTCGTAAAAGTAGCGCTTTCAAGAGTGGCTGAATATCTTAGCCTGCAAGGGTTTCAGCTTTAAGAATTGCCGCTATTCTAGGTATTCAATCTATGAATCCGAAACTGAGGCGATCGGCTATTAAATCGCGATTTAAGTTTCTGTCCAAAACGGTCTATCGGTTTTCCGACTTTTGCGGAATTGCAGGCAGTCGCTACAATGAAAGCTAGTACGATCGAAATCAGTACGATTTAAGTCATCCAGAACGCACAGGCACAGCTAATGATTCCTACCGTAATTGAACAATCAGGTCGCGGAGAACGCGCCTTTGACATCTACTCGCGCCTGTTGCGGGAACGCATTGTTTTTCTTGGGTCTGCGGTTGATTCGGAGGTCGCAAACCTAATCGTAGCGCAGTTACTTTTTCTGGAGTCTGAAGACCCTGAGAAGGATATTTATCTCTACATCAATTCCCCCGGCGGTTCGGTGTCGGCGGGTATGGGAATTTACGACACGATTAAGCAGCTTCGTCCTGATGTTTCCACGATTTGTGTGGGCTTTGCGGCATCGATGGGGGCATTTTTGTTAAGCGCTGGCACCAAGGGCAAACGCATGAGTCTGCCCCATTCCCGAATTATGATTCACCAACCTTTGGGCGGGGCAAGTGGTCAGGCGACGGATATTGCGATTCAGGCGAAGGAGATTTTATACATCAAGAGCCGTTTGAATGGGCTGTTGGCAGAGCATACAAGTCAGCCGTTGGAAAAGATTCAAGAAGACACGGAGCGAGATTTCTTCATGTCGGCGGAAGAAGCGACGACCTACGGGCTAATTGATCAAGTGATCCGTCGTCAACCTTCTGCGTTAAATCCTCCGATCGCAGCCTAAGCCGATCGCCCTAGACCCGATCCTCCTAAATTCTCCTTAAAAGGGGATCGGGTTCCAATTCTGGTAGAAACAGACCAAGTTGTGTCTGTACACATCCGCTCAAAAAGGAGATTGGGTCTAGGATACAAAAAAGTATTATCTAAATCTCAGAGGTTATGAAAAAGAAAACGATCGGACCCTAATCAGATCCGATCGCTTCCCTTCTAAATTCAGTCTCTAATTAAATTATGGGCAAGGTACGACATTTTTTCCAGCATTGAGGAACCCCTCAGAGACCCAACCTTCAGCAGGCTTAACAATCTTAATCCAAGTCCGCCCATCGCCTGTATTCTTAGCCTCAAGAGGCATTGCAAGCGTGATTTTCTCGTTCTGAGCCACACCTGAAACGATTTCACCAGTGCTACTTGGTCCCTTACGAATTGCGAGACCTCTTACCTGGGTCACTAAACGACAGGAAGACGTGTTGGATGAGTCAGGCTTTGGGTTCACAGGAACGACAGCACCAGGGCACATCTTCAAGTTAGCCGTTTGGACAAATCCTTTGCTTGGGGTGCTGACTAAAATCATATTATCCTTCTGCATCTCTTCTGCCAGCGTCACCTTATCGCCCAGTTTCAGCGATGACAACACGACAGTACTGCTGGTACTCCGTTCTTTATAAAGTCCCGTAGCCTGCTTTGCCGCCCGACATTGACCCGTCAGCTTGTCCGCAGCAAACGCCGACGAAGATGTTCCAAGGACCATTGCCCCAACAGAGAACAGTAAAACTCCCCAACCATATTTCTTTGTCATAACCGATACCCAAACCCTTCGTTACATTGAAACACGTGAATGATAGCAATTATGCCACGGAACGATCGTCCTGCTTAAAGGACTCAACAAAACCGCAACCGCAAAACCATACAACCAATCTATTACTCAGTCGGAGGGGCAAACTCAATCACCGTTCGTTTGATCTTGACATCGTACCGATCGAAGAAATCATGCCCCAACAGCCCAATATCTGAATTTGGAGCCACCGTTACCGTCAGTTTCCTCGCAGGCATTCCCCCCGCTGTCACGGATCCGACGTTAGCTGTCAGAAAACGCACCCGAGATCCATCAGCAATAATCATTTGGCGGGCACCTGTAGGTTTCAAGCCTAGAGCGATCGCCATTCGTCGCGTAATCAAGGTACTGCTTGCGCCAGTATCCAAAATCATTTCAAATTTTTTGCCATTAAACATCACATCGATTACGGGTGTGGAAGCTAGGCGACGCTTAATCGGTACCCGATAAACTCCATTCTTGGCGGTGGAGGTTCTAGACGTGCCCCCCGTCGATTCTGAGGGCATCTCGCCACACAAAGAGCCCAGTGGCATTTTTTTCCCCGAGGTCGTCAGCACGTAACAAGATTGTGCCGTTGCCTGAGTAGTTGTAGCCGTTACGCTGATTAGAGCGATTGTCATACCCAGTATGACCTTGAGCGCATGTCCTCTACAAATTCGCTGCATCACACTATTCTCCAACAGAATAACTAAAACCCTCTGAATAGTCTGACAATGACCAAAAAGCCAGGAAAATCAACAAGCACTGTCTGCTTTGTGTGAATTTGACTCTCGTCTGCCCGAAAAGACTGATGGATTCGGTATTAATGGACGTAACTGGATTCGAACCAGTGACCCCTACAATGTCAATGTAGTACTCTAACCAACTGAGCTATACGTCCTTACTGGGTTAGAGATTAGCACAATGCCTTTTGAAAGTGCAACCCAAAATCCGAAAATAGTCCTCGCCATATCCCATCCCCAACAATCTCAGCCGAACTTCGTGAACATCTTTGAAGAATCAGTCCAGAGCACTAAGCGATCGGCTAATAATAGCTGTAGGTTATTACTATTCTGGAGAATCACCCGTGACATCTCGTACCCACACTGCGCCTACTGCTCCACGGGAAGACTTCAGTGAATACGTTGCTCATCTACAGCTTCATATGACACTACAGACTCGAAAACTTGTTCCTAACATGGCTCAGGCCGTTCATGGCAACAGCAGCCACAGCAACGACAGCCGCGCCCAGCTTTTGCAATACACCCAAGCTCAAATCGAAAAACAAGTGTCACGGCAGATTTTCTAGATACAATATTCTAGGTGTAATTTAATATCTTAATTGGGCTTTTAAGCATGACAGATCCATCTCAGCTTCGTCGTCGCATCGAAGCTTTAGAACTAAGGCGCTCTACGCTGATATCGTTGCTCGACAATCCCGACCTCCTAGCCCTGCATCTGGATGTTACCCAAGCGATCGAAGAACTGGATGATTTGATTGAAGAGTTTAAGCGAACGTTTAAGTCCTAAGGAATGCCATAATCTCCTGTTGTCATGACCATGCCTCGAAAAAATGTTTGGTACGAACGTCTCATGGTGTCGATCGCTGTGGTCAACCTCGGCATTGTGGGATTTGACAGTAGCTATGTGGCGCTGCGAGATTTTTGGCTGCGGGGTGTGGTGTCGATCGGACCGCTGTCGTTTCAGGTGCCTATGCCACCCATTGTGCAATGGTATGACCCAATCAAGGGCATTGAGCCGCACCGGGACTCTGAACAATATCTACGATTAGTTCAAGATTTAGAAGCGCAACTTGCTCAATCTGGTATTGATTCACCAGAAAGTTCGACCGTACTGAACGATCTACGGAGCGAGAGTTCCAAAATGATTGACGGCAATTGGTTTGCAGTGGCGGGAAAGACAGGGAATCTCGAAAAAATTAAAAATCGAATGCGCGATCGGATTGACATGAAATCCGCACGGAAATCTTTTGATACGTTCTGGGATAAAGACCATTTACAAAGCAAGGGTGTGACTCAGGAACTTGCTTTCTTTAATAAAAAGATTAAACCCTTACTCGCAACAAACTACTATCGCGCCACTGGGGAGAATGGTCTACCGACAGATAATTTCTGGGTCATTGATGCCCCCTTTGTTTTTCTGTTTGGGGCTGAGTTTTTAGCTCGGACATTTTACCTAACGCGCCGCTATCGCGATCGTAATCTCAAGTGGCTCGATGCCATGCTGTGGCGGTGGTATGACCTATTGTTCTTGATCCCAATATGGCAATGGCTGCGGATTATTCCAGTGGCCATTCGCCTGGATCAGGCTAATTTAATCAAACTCGATCGAATTCGAGATCAGGCGACTCAAGGGTTTGTCAGCAATATTGCAGAAGAATTGACAGAAGCGGTGTTGGTGCAGGTGATCAATCGGCTTCAGAGTGATATTTCCACCGGGACAATCACCCGATGGGTCATGAATGCTCTCAATCGACCCTATCAAGATATTAACCAACGCGATGAGATTAGAGAAATCATCGATCGGGTACTAAAAATTACGGTTAATCAAGCCTTGCCCCAGGTTAAACCAGAACTTGAAGCGGTCATTCGTCATGTGATGGAAGGAGTCTTGGAACAGTCTCCTATTTATAAAGGATTTAAATCAATTCCATTAGTAGGTACGGTGCAGAGTCAATTGAATGAACAATTGATTTCGAGTGTAACCTCAGGCGCTTATGATTCACTCAGTCAGGCCTTAGAGGATCAAGTTGCAGCAGAGTTAATCAACCAATTTGTAAAGAATTTTGGACGCGCCATGATTGAGGGACTTCAGGACGGTAATTCACTCGATGAGCTGCAAGGCTTGATGACAGACCTAATGGAAGAAGTCAAAGTGAACTACGTCCAAACTCTCGAATCCCCTGTAGTGGATGCTTTGCCTGCGATAAAATCCTAACCCGTTGTTCAACTTCCGATCGTAATTTCTTAGTCTCTAAAAGTAATCATAGCGGTGAGATTAACTTATGACTTGATTCTCAATAATGTTATGTAGTCTGCAGTGAACAAAATATTCCAGGGTCATACTAATAAGTTTATTTCCAACCTCAGAAGACGGTCCCTACGACAAGCCCCCTGTGCAACTCAAGGTTAAACCGGGGGGCTGAGAACAACTGAAAACTGTTGATAACTGGCAAACAAAAGTTAGACTACTGATAGATGAGTTGATTGAAATGGAGATGGGGGCTTTGATCCTTTGAGTGTGATTTCCCCTAGCGCTAAAGCACCATTTCCGTTGGTCACTCTAGGCTTCCACCACGAACAGGTTATTGCTGTGAGACTAAATCCATGACTCGTCCCTTGATCGTCGGTGTTTCGGGTGCGTCGGGATTGATTTATGCTGTACGCACTCTGAAGCACTTATTGACTGCTGACTATAGTATTCAACTTGTGGCTTCTAAGGCGGCCCATATGGTTTGGCTGGAAGAAGAAGGAATCAAAATGCCGATTGACCCGATCGGTCAGGAAGCGTTTTGGCGTGAAAAATCTGGGGTTGAGTCTTTGGGGACGTTAACCTGTCATGCCTTTGGCAATGTGGGGGCAAACATCGCGAGTGGCTCGTTTCGGACTTTGGGAATGCTGGTGATTCCCTGTAGCATGAGTACGGTGGGCAAGATGGCGGCGGGGTTGAGTTCAGATTTATTAGAACGATCGGCGGATGTGCAACTCAAAGAGGGGCGAAGGCTGGTGATTGTGCCCCGTGAGACCCCGCTAAATTTAATTCATCTTCGCAATTTAACGACGTTAGCGGAGGCGGGGGCGCGGATTGTTCCGGCGACTCCTGCTTGGTATCACCATCCAAAAACGATTAATGATTTGGTTGATTTTGTGGTGGCACGAGCTTTAGATCAGTTTGATATTGATTGCGTGAAAATCGATCGTTGGAAAGAACCCACAGCTTAGATGGACGATCGGGACGATTTGCGAGAGGGGAACGCGGGGCAGATAGATGTCTGCACGATCGCACGTCCTAATCAATCCCCACTTTTCATCTCATCATTCTCAATTCCTATCCGGTGCCCAAGGACCAACGATCGTCTCCCCATTCTTCTCTTTCTCTGCCATTTCTAAATTCAACGTCAGCAATTTCTCTAATAGATCATCGGTCTTGCTGAAGCCGTAAGCCTTGAGGACAAGTTCATCTAGTATTTTATGAAGTTTGAAGAGTTGCGAGGCGGGTTCATTGAAGTATTCATTGTAGAGTTTGGTGATTCCCCATTGTTTCTTCTCCATTTGGTCGCTGCGATACTCGTGAAGATCAAGGGCCGTTTTGCGGATGGATTCGACTTGTTTAGTGGTTGGAGTTTGCGGAAATGGAAAGGTTTCAAAACAGGTGTTGTGAGTGTAACGTAAAGTTTCTCCTAATGATGAACTTTGGGCTTTGAGCCAGGTCCGATGAACATTTGATGTAAGTATTCCGAGAACGTAGAAATCATCGGAAGCAATAACAACAAGTAGATCAGAAGGTAACCATTCCAATGGACAAGGAACAATTATTGTCCATTTTGAAACTCTCGGAACTGCGAAATAGCAAGATAGATTTGAAATACGTCTTCTCATTGCAGGACGCGATCGAGGAAACTGCCACCAATAATCTTGAGTTCTTTTATCTCTATTACTATCACGCTCTGGTTTTACATATTTTTTGATATGGTCAAATGGGAATTTATATTCTCTGGCATCTTCAAAACTCATATCATTAAAGTCAATAATCCAGCGTTCAGGCTTGCCATGAGGATTACGTGCTAGGTTTGCAGCAACTGAGAACAATGTGAGAACTTTCTTATTTTTAGAGTCTAACTTAATCCATTGATTTACATCTTTTTCTGTGACAATAAACCCAGTTCCAGTTGGCTGAACACCTTTAAACGCAAAATCAACATTAGCTTTAAGCTGATAAGCACCACAAACATCTATTTCAGACTTTAGCGAAGAGCTAATCATAGAGACAGATTGCTGATCAAGATAATAATTGGCCGGCTTCTCATAAGCCCAGTTAGCAATACTGACATAAACATTTGCTTGTCCAGACCATATTTGTGTTGAAACAGCATCGTGAATAACACCACCACCTTGAAGAAGGTAATCGAGGCTTGCACGCCGACTAACCCCTTGGCTGATGCTATTTGATCCAACTAATCCTGCGCGTCCATTCCCCTGAAGATAGTCGTGCGCCAGATGAAACCAATAAGTACAGAAATCTACTTTGTCTTTAACATTAGAAAACTTCTTGAACACTCTTTCAGCATAGCCGTCACCCAGTTCTAAACGGATTCGATGACCACCCAAAAACGGCGGATTCCCAATAATTGCATCTACTTTTACCCATTCTGTAAACAGCGCATCTTTACAAACAATGTTGTCATTCAACGAATCCAACGGCAACGCAGGCTGATCCAAAATCCCGAAGTTATCGATCGCAATCTTCCGTGCAATCATCAGCGTCACCCGCGCCAACTCCACCGCAAACTCATTCGTATCCATCCCAAAAAACTGCAACGGTGTCACAAAACCCATTG
>JAYVUU010000116.1:0-16562 GCA_043787635.1 Synechococcales cyanobacterium
TTGCTTTAATTCATATTCCTGAAAAGATGCAAGGGCATCCGGAATAATTTGATTTAAGTTACCAGCACCGAGAAAGATAGCAATGTCACCGGGACGCAACACTTCAGGCAGGAACGCTTTTACCGCATCCAGGGTGGGGCGGTAGTATACGTTAGCCTGAGATCGAGAGATTAGATCGGCGAGCTGCTGACCCGTGACATTACCTGGATTTTCCTCGCCTGCGCTATAAATGTCAGTAATTATAACGACATCTGCATTTGCAAATGATTTAGCAAATTCCGGCAAAAAGGTCAAAGTGCGGCTGTATCGGTGAGGCTGGAAAAACGCGACAATTCGACGATTTGGGGCACTGCGATCGCCCGCTTGAAGTCGAGCAGCAGCCAAGGTGACTTGAAGTTCGCTCGGATGGTGGGCATAGTCATCAACAAATCGAATCCCATTCGCATCCCCGCGCACTTCAAAGCGACGTTTTGCACCGCCAAAGCTAGATAGAGCATCCTGAATCGACGCAACGTCTGCACCGAGATGCCGAGCCACTGCGATCGCGGCTAAGGCATTGCTTAGGTTATGGGATCCCAGAAGCGAGACATGAATCGACCCGAGATATTGGTCCTTCTCCCAGAGTTTGGCATGGGTTCCGTTAGCCGTATAGGAAATTTCATCGACGCTGTAGGTCGCACCGGAAGATCGATCGATGCTGTAGCTGATGGCCGGACGAATTTGATCCCGCACCACCGGACAATCAATACAGCCAATGACAACTTCACTCCGGCTGACAAAGGTTTGAAACACATCAACAACTTGAGCCAAATCTTTATAATGATCTGGATGGTCATGTTCAATGTTAGTGATGACCCCAATGTAAGACTCAAACTTAACCAGTGATCCGTCTGATTCATCTGCTTCTGCCACAAGGTAAGGTCCATTGCCTGCTCTGGCATTGCCTTGCCAAGCGGCGACCTCACCTCCAACAATCACCGTCGGATCGAGACCTGCTCTGAGCAATAAATACCCAACAAGTCCACTGGTTGTTGTTTTCCCATGGGTTCCAGCGATCGAAATCCCTTTGTATTCAGCAATCAAACCCGCTAGAATATCAGACCGATGAAAAATAGGGCATCCCAGCCTGAGTGCGGCGGCGTATTCGGGATTGTAGGTAGTAATGGCAGTTGAACAGACCACTTGAGGCAATTGCCTCAAGTGAAAGTAGGCAAGATTCTTCTCATCCTGGGACGAAAAGATGTGCGCTCCCATCGCTGTTAAGCGATCTGTAATGTGACTTAGCTTCAGATCCGAACCAGAGACAGGTAAGTTACGATGCGCCAAAATGTGGGCGATCGCCGACATGCCGATGCCGCCAATACCTAAAAAGTGGAACGGTCTTCCGCTGAAATCGATTGAATTCAGCATCATTTATCCTCACACACCAAAATCGTAACTATATTTTGACCATCATAATCAGTCGCTGATTTTATGCGACTAATCTACACCGAATCTCTCGTATGCTCAAGCTAGCCCAAGAAAGCACACAGACCACCCCTCACTTCATTAAAAAATCTAGAGGTAGTGCAATTTGTCAATTAATGGATGCAGCACATGATGATATGGAGGATAGTACCATCAAGAGTTCAGGGATTGAATTCAGACTCGACTGGAGCTTGTAAATTCGGTCACCTTTATAAGATATGATGGCTGCGTCAATCGGTAATTACTAACAGAGGGCAAGACACTGTGATTAGAGTCGCGATCAACGGCTTCGGACGTATTGGACGTAGCTTTTTACGCTGTTGGGCTGGGCGCTCAGACAGTGCTTTTAAGGTGGTGGCATTGAATGTCACGTCCGATCCCCGGAGTAACGCACACATGTTCCGCTACGACTCCACGATGGGTCGATTCCAAGGTGAGGTGAGTGCAGATGATACCACCATCACCGTCAATGGAAATGTTATTAAGTGCTGCTCCGATCGCAACCCTGAGAACTTGCCCTGGAAAGAGTGGGACATTGACTTAGTGATTGAATCGACGGGTATTTTCATCACCAAAGAAGGGGCGATGAAACATATCAAAGCAGGCGCTAAACGCGTTCTAATTACAGCGCCAGGAAAGGGCGACGATGGAACGTTTGTGGTGGGTGTGAATGATCATGATTACGATCCCGATCGATGTTTTATTATTAGTAACGCCAGTTGCACGACCAATTGCTTAGCCCCTATTGTTAAGGTGATTGACCAACATTTTGGCATTGTCAAAGGCATGATGACCACCACCCACAGCTACACGGGTGATCAACGAATTCTTGACTCTAGCCACCGCGATTTACGTCGTGCCCGTGCGGCTGCGGTCAATATTGTTCCGACTTCAACAGGTGCAGCTAAGGCTGTGGCTCTTGTTTATCCACCGATGGTGGGTAAGTTGAACGGAATCGCATTGCGGGTACCGACTCCTAACGTTTCTGTTGTTGACTTGGTGGCTAACGTTGCAAAAACAACGATCGCGGAAGAAGTGAACAATGTCCTGAAGGCGGCATCTGAAGGTGCAATGAAGGGCATTATCAAGTTCTGCGAAGAACCATTGGTTTCGTCTGACCACGCTGGAACTGATGAATCATCAATTATTGACGCGGCATTAACCATGGCAATGGGTGGCGATATGATTAAAATTGTTGCTTGGTATGACAACGAGTGGGGCTATAGCCAACGGGTTGTAGATTTAGCTGAGATTGTTGCTCGTAAATGGAAATAGTTTTTTAGAGATTACTTAATTTACAGTCTAGAAGAGCGGCAAGAAACCAATTGATTTCTAGCCGCTTTTTTAATTCATTTAAGTATGAATGTACTCAAGTATTAGCGCACTTAAAATGTGAACGTACTACGAATAGCACCGATGATTGCGCCAGTATTAGCCGAGTTATGGTCAGGAGCTGTCAACCAAATGATTCCGGGCGTGATGGAGATATTGTCGTTGACGCGGTATTGATAGAAGCCTTCAACATGAATCGAAGTTCCTGTGTCTGCAAGTAATCCACCCGTTGCAGTTGTTACTTTGGGTTCCATGCCCACAATCAGACCCGCAATATTCCCCTTTTTGCCAAAGTCAGGCAAGGCTAACCCAACACTCCAGTTCCAGATATCTAGATTGCCCACTGTGATTACGTTTGTGCGCGTGTAGCCCGCATTTGCATTGACCACCAAACCATCACTAACCTGGAATGATGCGCCGACTCCAACAGAGTTGCTTGAGGTGTTGCCCTTGGCAGCGGTGAAAGGATTTGCGAGGGTGCTTCCTGTTGGACTGCCTGCACTAGCAAAGTCAGTATTGTAAGAATTGACGTAGGTGACACCCACTTTCAACCGATCGCTTGGCTTAAAGGTAAGTTGTCCCATGATTCCATAGGGTCCATTGAACAAACCATTTCCAGCAGTTGGACTAGCCGCGCTATTTGTGCTGCTGCCTGCCAAATACCCAGCACTCAACTCAAGCGTTTCACCAAAGTTCTGCCGTACACCAATTCCGGTGCCACCCATCAAATAGTAAATTGGGTTGCGAGTGCCGAAGTGTGACAATGCACCACTGCCACCATCGCCATCCAGAAATGGATTGAGGGTATCGGTGAAGTCATCGATCGCACCCGCGTTGGCTTCAAGGCTAATTGTTGTATTTTTACCCAAGGGAAACTGATAGAGGAGAGCATCGATCGTCGCCGCAGATTTACTGTTAGCCGCCATCCGAAGAGAGCCTTCAGAAATACCAGTCGCCGCATTGGTAAAATCAGAGTTTCCAGCCTGGATACGGGTCCGCAGGAGATCTTCACCTGTGAAGCTAGTATCAATATTCAACCGCGTCCGATATCCCATTACGGTGTTACGGCTAACATCGACACCAGCAATTCGGCCCGTCGCAACGCCCGCTAACCCGATGATGACTTCACCGTTGAGTTTGCTGGTTGTGGAGAACTGCTGTTTTTCAAGTAATGCAGTCTTGGTTTCCAACCCATCGATCCGACCGCGAAGGGTTGCGAGTTCTGCTGCAAACTGATTTTGCAACTTACGCAAAACGTCCAGATCTTGTTTTTTCGCCATGTCGGCTGTGGATGCGGCGATCAAGTCGTTGACCCGATCCATACAAGCATTCAACCCTGCTGCGAACTCATAACGAGTCATGGCCCGATTGCCGCGATAGGTTTTGTTGGGGTAACCTGCGATGCAACCATAGCGCTCAACTAAAGATTGCAGCGCTTGGAAGGCCCAGTCTGTTGGGTTGACATCGCTGAGTTGTGACACTGACGTGACGGCAGACATTCCGGGAGCGACTTCAAGCGAGGCAAAATCAGGTTCATCGATCGTTTCTGCTTGGACCGGACCCGCAACAGCAAGACTGACCGTAAGGGTACTGACGATCGTAGAGAGCAATAAAAAGCGATTCATCAAAGACGTCCACACACGATAAAATAGAACTGTTATCATTCTCACTTAAATTAAGCAAGATTAAACACAAAATACCACTATTAATGAGACTAAAAGTCAATAAATACTCAAACTAATGAGAATGTATTCAGGTGTTGATTTAATTCGGCTTAATGGTGGGTGCAGATTGTTGATTAGGGCTAGGCGAAGGTTGAGGAGAATCGGTCGTGGCGGGTTCTATTTTTTGAACGATCGGCTTTGCTGTGGGTAAAAGCTCAGGGGCAAGCAGCTTCAGGGCTATGGTGCGATCGTTGCTTTCACCTTGTTGATTGACCCAAGCGATCGCCTTTGATTTACCGTCACGATCCAGGGAGACGCGAGCGGCCCAAGCTTGCAAATGGGGATTGCTGGGATCGTCTTTGAGTGCGGCAGTGATCCGTTTCCATAAGCGCGGCGCTTCTAGGGCAATGCCTTGACGCAGTTCAGTTCGGGCGGTTGGGTCTTTTTCAAAGGGGGCGATCGCGGATTTCCATTGACCGTCTAATAACTGTGCGATGACTTGCTGAGTGGAATTGGTCCAAGTTTGCTGGGCTTGTTTTTTGGCGATTTTCCCATGGTAAGTAATCAAATCAAATTGCAACTGAGCCGCAGTAGACCACTCCTGATTGTTGAGCTTCACGGTCTTTAACCGATCGGCGGCGAGTGACCATAATCCAGCCTGTGCCAGTTGAATTGCCTTCTGAAATTCCTCATCGTTGAGAGCAGGTTGAGTAATGGAAATTAAGAATAGCTCGGGGGGCGCTGTGACTTTTGTCAGGCTGTAGGCTAGAAATTGGGGTTCGAGACCGATGCTTTGGTTGATTAGCAATTTTTGAGAATCGTTGGCGGCGATCGATTGCCAGATGATGGGCTGGGTTTCGGCTGGGCTGGCCCATTGAACCAGCGCGGTTAATTTTGTTCGAGATTCGTCGTAGTGAAAAAGTTGACCGTAGGTAACGGTGTTGTCGCCTTGAGGGCGTTTTCCAGTGAGGTTAAACCAATTCCCACTGTTTGGAGTTGGCGGGTCAAATCGATCGAACGTCTCTAAGGGCAAATCTTCCTCGACTTCCACGGTGTTGGACTCTCCCGCTTGCAATGCGTCGAAAATTACCCGATCGTTGGTGCTGGAGATTGCAAGCTGGACCACCATTCGATAATGGGTTTGACTCTTTTGGGGTCCGTAAGCTTTGGCCTTGCGATAGACCCGCAGTTCTGTGATTCGATCGCAGCGGCTGATGCAGTTGTAGCGCGGCTGTGAAATGGTCGTAATCCGATCGCCATTGGCTAAATCAATGAATTCACCTAGGGTCAAACTACTCTTCGTCAAGTCTTTTTCAATCTCCTCTAAGGTCTGAGGTCGATCCCAATTAGCTAGGGGAATTTGAAGTTTTTCCGGCAAATAGTCATTCAGCCACACCACCGACTTCGGCTCTAAAATAAACTGCAATCCCACTAGGCCACTTCCTACCACCAATCCACCCGCCCCAAACAGGACGACAATCGGTAACACATGACCTAGAACTTGTTTAACTGGATTCTGTTTGACTAAGCTTTGTTTAACAGCCGGACGAGCAAGCGGAGAAGGTTTCATGGTGAGAATGGGGGACGATCGGACTCAATGCACGAGTGAAAGAGGTTCATTATGATCATCCCCAACGTTGCGCGATCGGCATTCTCCAACCTGTACCAAAGGCGCGATCGGTGACTTTTAGACCCGGTGCAGATTGACGGCGTTTGAATTCTGCAATCTTGACCAGTCGTAAAATCTTTTCAACAGTCGTGCGATCGTGACCTGCGGCGATAATTTGGTCTGGGGATTCATAGTTTTGAACGAGACGATCGAGAATATCATCTAGGATTTCGTAGTCTGGAAGCGAGTCTTGGTCAAGTTGTCCAGGTTTCAATTCAGCGCTGGGGGGTTTGGTGATAATGTTGCTGGGAATAATTCCTGTAGTCCGGTTCAACCATTCACATAGTGCATATACTTTTGTTTTGGGAACATCTGCGATCGCGGCTAATCCACCATTCATATCACCATACAATGTGCAGTATCCAACTGCAATCTCAGATTTATTTCCCGTTGTAATTAACAAATAATTAAACTTATTTGAAATTGCCATCAGTAACGTTCCCCGAATCCGAGATTGAAGATTTTCTTCAGCTATTCCAAACGCGGTCTCAGAGAAAATTTCAGTGAGTGATTCATCATAGCTTTTCATGACAGGTTCGATCGGTACGGTTTGCGTTTTAATGCCTAAATTTTGTGCGAGTTGTTTAGCATCACTAATGGAATGATCTGAACTGTAGGGCGATGGCATCAAGACTGCCAATATATTCTCTGGTCCCAATGCATCTACTGCGATCGCCGCTACCAATGCGGAATCAATCCCGCCACTCAATCCTAGTAATGCCTGTTTAAATCCACATTTTTGGGCATAATCTTTCACACCTAAAACTAAGGCTGCATAGAGTTCTGCGGATGCGTTTAATGTTGGAGTAATTGGTTCTGTCGATATGAATTTTCGATTTTCCCAACAAATTGTGTGATCACAGGGTTTCATTTGTGAAATCCGATCGCAGAGTGTGCCATCCCGATTGACAACAAAGCTCCCACCATCAAAGATCAAATCATCATTTGCACCGACTTGATTGACATAGATAATAGGTTGGTCGAATCGAATTGCTGTATGGGTTAGCATTCGTTCACGAATTTGTTGTTTGCCCATTGTGTAGGGCGATGCCGATAGATTGACGGTGAAATCTACATTTAGGGCAGCAAGGTCTGCGATCGGGTTCAGGCCATAGGCACGTTTTCCCCAAAATTCTTCATCATTCCAAAGATCTTCGCAAATGGTCACACCAATATGAATATTATCTAATTTAAAATGATTGGGTAATTCACCAGATTGAAAATATCTTGCTTCGTCAAATACGTCGTAAGTTGGCAATAAGTGCTTATGAAAAATTTGTTTTATTTGATTATGTTGAATTAGTGCAATGCTATTATAAAGAGGCTTCTCACCCTTTTCTTCTGCATTTTGATTGCGCTCTGCAAACCCAATTAATCCCGCTAAATTCTCTGGGAAATTGGCGGCTAATTGTTCAAGTTCCGATCGCATTGCATCAATGAATTCTGGCTTTAGTAATAGATCGCGGGGAGGATAGCCACACAGTGACAACTCAGGCGTTAGGAGAAGGTTTGCACCACTGTTTGCCGCTTCGATCGAGCTTGCTAAGATAGTTTGAGCGTTGTTACACAGGTCGCCGATGGTTGGGTTCAGTTGAGCGATCGTAATTTTCATAGTAGATCTCAATTGTAGTGTTAAGTCTGTTGGGATTAGTGAATTTAGCGACCTAAATAAAAACTAATGCCTTATCTTTTAAAGGTTCAAATGCCTCCGCATCGAATTTGTACAGACTAGCGGGACGACCTGCACCACGGGAGGTTTTTATGCCAGTATCCTGTAAAAATTTTAGTTTTAATAAGCGCGATCGGAAATTTGAATAGTCAGAAAAATGTTCTCCCAATACGGTGGTATAAAGTTGGTAGAGATCGCTTAATGTAAATAAATCTGGTAACACTTCAAACGCGACAGGACTATATTCTAATTTATTTCGCAATCGACAATGACCATATTGAATAATTTTTGAATGGTCAAACGCTAATTCGGGGAGCTGGTTCATCGGATACCAAGCAATGCCGCTAACACCATCGGCGATCAATTCAGCCTCCGAATACCGAACTAACGCAAAATAACTGACAGCCAAATACCGTACACCGTAGCTAGCCTCGGCTTCTCGCGGATCGCGCATGGGTCCACCAAAGGTATAGAGCTGTTCAAGGTAAAGGTTCTGAACCCGAATTTTTTCAGCCAAAATACGATCGGCAGCCGCTTCTAAAGCTTCCCCATTTCGCACTAATGTTCCGGGCAAAGACCACTGCCCTAAAAATGGCTCCTCTTGCCGCATTACCAACAACACCAGCAACCGTTTTAAATCAGTATCGACCGAAAAAATTACATTATCAACTCCGACCCTAAAATCAGCTAACTTTAATTGATCAAAACAATCCTCCGATCGATTTCCCTTCCGTTGACGATTTGCTTCAGAACTCAAACGATTGGGCATGAGTATAGGTTCTCCTGTTGGATGTAATATTGTATTGATGTTGGAACAGCATCAGGTTTAGCGTAATTTCGGTAGGCGCTGGATGACACATTAGGAGTTGTTAAACCCGCGATCGTCATCGTACCGCCCAACCTATCAATACGAGAAATTGATTCAGGAAGAATGGTATATCCCGATCGTGGAATAACGAGTAAATCAACTTCCGCCAGCAATTCTTTTGCCTGATACCAAGTTGTCAATTGTGGTAACAAATCCGCACCCAAAACAAATGTAAACTTCGCTTGTGGCCAAATTTCACGGGCACGATGAACAGTGGTAATTGTGCGTGGATAGCTTAATTCTGGGTGAACTTGAAGGTTTGGAGTTTTGCTTTCTAGGGTTGTTGTGAGTAATCGTAGCATTTGATTTCGGTGAGAAAGAGCCGTTTGATTTAGTTTAAATGGATTATCTGAAGCCCAAACCCCAACCCGATCGTAGCGGTATGCTAACCATTCTAAAATCGCCAAATGCCCATAAGTTGGCGGATCAGCACTAGTTCCAAAGAGCGCAATTTTTAGATGATTCATAGAGATCTTCCTTGATTTCCCTTAGCAAGAGGGACTATGAAATAGTATTTACTATTGTTCCCCCTTTTTGAGAAAGCTAGGGGGATCGGGTTTCAATGGTAAAGCAGTTACCGACGATCGGGTTCTCTTTGCAATTGTTTCTAATGATTCAACAGGCTCAAATCTTCCACACTAGATTCAAGGGCAGTGCTCATCGCAACAGAGTTGACCAACAACGGATCATTGTTGTAGTAATTTCAACCAAAAGTCAAGGATTTCCCGAACGATTTTTGTCATTAAAGCGCGACTGGAGTCTTGAAATTAGACCTTAATTATATTTTTTACAACAAAATCGATCGTGGTTTGGGGAGACAGTACAAAGAATCGTGTCCAAAGTGATAGAATAATAATCTTTTGATCTATAGTCAGGACAGATCAAATCCCAACAACATTTGGTCAACCCTTAGCCCTGTTAATACTGGATTCCCTTCGTCCTCATTTATCAGTCAAACTACATTTACGAGGTTGTTTTATGCGAATTCAACAATTGCTGGTCAATGTCATATCGTATGTTTCAGAAGCAGTCAGTCGCATTTTTGGGCTAGATGATAATAACTATCCAGCCACTGGAATTCAACCCTTTACTGGCGACAAAAATAGTCAGGAGAGAACTAGTTAAGATGATTCTAATTAAGACAAAACAAAGCTGATTAACTGCACCGATCGAAGCCTTCCACTCTTCAAAATAAGAACCCCGTTTTTACTGAATGTCATAAAAATGGGGTTCTTTACTGAATCTAACTGAATTCAATGTTAGTTCTATGAAGAGAACGACTTACCGCAGCCACAGGTTTGGCTTGCATTGGGATTGGTAAATTGGAAGCCACCGCCAATCAGCGCATTGCTGTAGTCAAGCATCATTCCATAGATGTATAGCAGGCTTTTTGGATCACAAATCACCTTAAACCCGTCGTAATCGTAGACTTCATCATCGGGTCGGGTATTGGCAATTTCTTCAAAATCCATCGTGTAGGACATGCCTGAACATCCCCCGCCCCGAACCCCCACGCGCAAACAAAGGTCTTTCCCTTGTTGGTCCCGTAGCGCCCGAACTTGGGTTAAGGCAGTTTCCGACATTAAGATACCTTGGGGTGTTGCGACTGCCTGAGTCATTGGTTCTCCTGTTTAGCGTTTGGATGAAATTGGACTGGAACGTATCAAGTATCTGCACGATCGAACTCATAATCGAATTCGCCATATCTTCTATTCTAAAGGCTGCGGTGAGGATCTAACAGGCTTGTTATAAATCAACTTGTCCTACAACCAGGTGAAGCTCGGATTTGCGGTAAGGTAAAGAGTATCGAATATAAGCCGAACCCATGACCCTCGCTTCGACAAACAACGATAAGCCTCACCAAAAATCCAAAGCCCTCAAACCGGGCAGCCGTCGTCCGGCTAAGGAGCTGTGTAGCGAATGTGGACTTTGTGACACCTCCTACATTCACTATGTGAAAGAGGCTTGTGCATTTATCAATCAGCAATTTGACAAGCTGGAAACCTTGGTTCATGGCCGCAGTCGCAACCTCGATTCTCCAGAAGAACTCTATTTCGGTGTCCATCAATCGATGATGCAGGCTCGGAAAAAAGAACCGATTCCCGGCGCACAGTGGACCGGAATTGTCAGTACGATCGCGATTGAAATGTTGGAGCGGGGCTTAGTTGAAGGCGTGGTCTGTGTCCAAAGTGCGGCGAACGATCGATTCACGCCTGTGCCTGTGATTGCGAAAACTCGTGAAGATATTCTCGCGGCCAAGGTGAATAAACCGACTCTTTCACCCAATTTAAATATTCTTGACCTCGTTGAACAATCCGGTCTCAAGCGTTTATTAGTGATCGGGGTGGGTTGTCAAATTCAAGCCCTGAGAGCAGTTCAAGACAAAATTGGCTTAGAAAAGCTCTATGTTTTGGGAACGCCCTGTACTGATAATGTGAGCCGTGCTGGACTTCAAAAGTTCTTGGATACCACCAGCCGATCGCCTGAAACAGTGGTCTATTACGAGTTCATGCAGGATTTCAATGTTCATTTCAAATATGAAGACGGTTCGACTGAACTAGTGCCCTTTTTCGGCCTGAATACCAAAGAACTGAAAGATGTATTTGCACCGTCTTGTTTGAGTTGTTTTGACTATACGAATGCCCTTGCCGATATTGTTGTGGGCTATATGGGCGCTGAGTTTGGTTCCCAATGGATTGTGGTTCGCAATGAAACAGGTGCAGAAATGTTGGATTTAATTCAAGATGCGATTACGACCAAACCTGTGACCAGCCAAGGCGATCGGAAAGCTGCGGTTCAACAAGGGATTGCGGCTTATGATAATGCGATGACCTTACCGATGTGGGTCGCGAAGGCAATGGGCGTTGTGATTAAACGAATTGGTCCAAAGGGTTTAGAATATGCACGATTTTCCATTGATTCTCATTTCACCCGCAACTATCTATTTGTAAAACGCAATTACTCGCAAAAATTAGAACATCATGTTCCTGAGTTTGCAAAACGGATTGTCGCACAATACAAACTACCTAAGGAATAAGGATTAAATAAATCGTAAGTTTTTTGACTTTTCCGTTAGGTTTGGGGCACGGCGAACCATGCCCCTACGGGTCTTGGAAACTGGATCTGTAGGGACACAGCTTGCCGTGTCCTGAACCCAATGAAAAGATTCTGAGTATTCAATGTCTTGATTGAAAATGTCGATCGTATTAAATTCTTGTTCAAGTAAATATTGATCTATGAGGATCCCTTTTGGTTTTGCGATCGGAATCGACCTGCAATAAAATCTCGTTGTTCAGCATGTTTCGTCGCCCGTCCTGTCACCCGTTTGCGCCACATCCGAAAGCTGGACCCTTTCATTTCACGGCGCATTACCGCAATCACCTGCGGTTCACTTAACCCAAATTGAAGTTCGATCGCTTCAAAGGGAGTTCGATCTTCCCAGGCCATTTCTAGAACACGATCAATAGTTTCAGAATCTAATTCAGGCAATTTCATACACGTTAACCATCTAGTTAATACTAGTCTCAATATCCAACATACTAGCGTTCCATTCGTCCCGGACTCAAGATGTTTAACGGATCAAACTGCTGCCGAATCGATCGCATCCAAGATTCGCCATTTCCTCGGAATCCCCAAATATCAAGTTTAGATTTAAGGTCGATCGGAGCGATTAGAATACTTAAAAACCCACCGTTTAATTCACAAATCGATCGAATTTTTTGCACCACATCACTCGCCACATCAGCCTCAAGCTGCAATTGCCCTAGTCCACCACTGACATGAAAACGGGCGATCGCATCTGGAACCATCGCCTGAACTTGAAGCAATGTCGAAACGGTTTGATTCGATCGGACAGCCCATTTACAAACAACCTCACCCGGCATCATAAAATGAGAGACCTGATTCCAAAGTAATTGATCAATGGCTTGAATTTCAGCACTAAGAAATAGTGATTTACCGAGTTCCAAAACCCGATCGCATTGCTCTTGGACACTTTCCGTTAATCCTTGAAATTGAATCAACAATCCCATACTCGAACCCAGAGCCAACCCTTTCATTGCGCCAATAGATAATAAATCCATTGCCGATGGTGTAAGCCCCGAATTCAAAATTCCTTGAACAGCTCGTTGCAATATCTCAGGATCACCTGCCAACAAAATAGTCTGCGACGCTTCTTGGTTGGGGTAGAGCCGTACTGTAATTTGAGTCAGAATTCCCAGAGTCCCGTAGGATCCGGTCAACAGCTTCATCAGGTCATAGCCCGCGACATTTTTTACAACCCGTCCGCCCGCCTTGACAATTTTTCCATCCGATCGGACAAACTCAATCCCCAACACCATATCCCGCACACTGTTGTATCGATGCCGCAGCGCCCCCGAATCTCCCGTTGCTACAATGCCCCCAAGGGTTCCCGATGGACAACTGGGGTCGATCGCCAAAAACTGACCCGATTGCCTCAAAGTAGATTGCAACGCCTCAAACTTAGTCCCTGCTTGGGCTGTTACCGTGAGGTCTCCGATCGCATGATCAACAACCTGATTTAGATGTTCAGTAGAAATAAACACCGCAGGCTGAGTCACAGGCGCGCCCCAATCAAGTTTGCCACCACTTCCCATCGGCACCATTGCAATTCGATCGTGATGCAGCTTGGCTACAACCGCACTAAGTTGATCCATAGTATGAGGGGTTACGACTGCAAGAGGCTGAAGATTAACCCGTAACGCTTGTTGCAATCTGTGAGCCGTCTCAGGGGGGACAGACTCCCAGAGCGTCACGGGCACCATTTCGGCTAATGCCTGAATCATTGGGCTTCCCACACTCTATAGACCTAACTAAACGCACAAACTTTCTTAAGAATAGTCTGTAATGATGCATTGGGATTCAAGTATATCTTGGTTTCAATTGAAGACCATCCGGAAAATAGCCAATCGAGACGGCGATATCGATCGCATTAGAGATTGGTACTTCCAAATGGTCGCTTCAGACAAAGACAATTAATCCAAGCCCATACTACAGCTACCCCTACAAAGCGTCTTTGATCCATTGAGTAATAACACTGACAACATCTCCGATCGGAATTTCCTGTGCAGTTTTTGTCGCTCGAATCACGACTTCAACTTTGCCGTCTTTCAGCGCTTTCCCAGTGACAATACGGAAAGGAATTCCCACCAGATCCGAATCCTTGAACTTTACGCCCGCTCGCTCATCCCGATCGTCCAGTAGCGTCTCAACGCCTGCTGCATTTAGCTCCCCATAGATTTTTTCCGCGGCGGTCATTTGCACTTCGTCATTCACATTTGGGACAACCACGATCGCATGGTAAGGGGCGATCGCAACGGGCCAAATGATACCGTCTTTATCGTAGGACTGTTCTACCGCGGATTGGGCTAATCGGGAAACTCCGATGCCATAGCAGCCCATCACAAACGGTTTTTCTTCCCCTTGTTCGCTGGTAAAAGTCGCATTCATGGCTTCAGAATATTTGGTTCCAAGCTGGAAAATATGCCCAACTTCAATGCCTCGTGCTGTTTGTAGGGTTTGGCTGTTGTCGTGGTGGGCACGATCGCCTGCGACCGCTTTACGAATATCAACCACTAATGGCATTGCAAATTCCGTTCCCCAATTTGCGCCGACTACGTGATGATTGATTTCGTCAGCACCTGTGACAAAATTCTTCAAGTCGGCGGCGGTATGATCTGCCAATCGGATGAACTGGGGTGAAACCGTATCATTCCCCTGAATATATTCATCGGCGATCGCAGGAGAAATATATCCTAAGGGCAATGCTTTTGCTAGCCATTTTGCTTGGGCTTCTTCATCGGGAACCACAAGACCAACAACAGTCGTGGCGTTGTAATTCGGGGCAAGTTTAGTCAATTCATTTTGCAGTTTGACTTCATTCACATCTTGATCACCGCGCAAGGAAATAATAGCAGCGGCAGTCATTCCACTATCAAACGTCACTTGATACAATACATTTTTTAGAACAGTTGTGGGCGAACATTTAAGCACTTTGCAGACTTTAACGATCGCATTCGTCCCAATGGTTTCGCGTTTTTCGTAGGTGGTATATTGCGAAATTTCAGCCACAGCAGGAAGGGCGATCGCCTTCTCTACATTGGCTGCATATTGCCCATCTTCAGTGTAGAGAACTTCGTCTTCACCCGCGTCAGCCAACACCATAAATTCCTGGGAGCCAGACCCGCCGATCGCTCCAGAATCCGCATCAACGGCTCGAAACTCTAACCCACTCCGACGGAAAATATTGCAATACGCCTCATGCATCCGCGCATACGTTTCTTTGAGACTCGCTTCGTCGGTATGAAATGAATAGGAATCCTTCATAATAAATTCGCGCCCACGCATCAAACCAAACCGAGGCCGAATCTCATCGCGAAACTTAGTTTGAATTTGATATAGATTCACCGGAAGCTGACGGTACGATCGGACCATATCCCGCGCCACCGCAGTAATCACCTCTTCATGGGTGGGACCAAGACCCACTTCACGACCTTGACGATCGGTCAAGGAAAACATGATTCCTTCGGCCTTGGTGTAAGTATCCCAGCGCCCCGACTCTTGCCAAAGTTCGGACGGCTGGAGCTGCGGCATCAGTAATTCTTGAGCACCAGCGGCATTCATTTCTTCACGAACAATAGCGCTAACTTTCTGTAGCACTCGCCACATCAGCGGCATATAGGTATAAAGACCGCTTCCAATACGACGAATGTATCCCGCTCGCACCAAGAGTTTGTGGCTAGGAATCTCTGCATCTGCGGGATCTTCACGCAGGGTGACAAATAACATTTTGGAAAGTCGCATTAGGTGCCCATCACTCTTTAAACCGTTATATAGTTTAAAGGAACGGGCCACTAAATTTACGCTTAAGTTTACACTTTGGTGAAAATCTTTCCATCCTTAACCGTTATCGCATAGCTCGCGAGAGGTTTGTCGGCTGGTCCTTTCAGCACTTTGCCACTGTCATCAAAACTGGCTCCATGACAAGGACATACAAATTGTTTGGTTTCAGCATTCCACGGACTGACACACCCTTTGTGGGTGCAGCTTGGATTGACGGCGACAATAGACTCTGGGTTTGACGGGTTGCCGCTAATCGCAAAGGGTTTGCCGTCGATTTTGCCTTCAAACGGAACGCCAGGTTTTAAATCCGTCAGTGAGGCAATAGGACGCAATGCACCGTTTTCAGGCAATGCACCGGGAACGGGTAAGGGGTTGGGTGCGGAGTTGGTGGTCACACTGGAGGAGCAAGCAGCAAGGGCAACGGGCAATGAAGTCGCCAGTAAGCCAGCCCCGGCCCAAGTCATAAATTCACGACGATTCATAGTTCAAGTTTCTCTAGATCAATAAAACCCTCCCATATTCTATCTCCTAAATACTGCTACGATCGGATCCTAAGCACAGTAATTAGCACAGTAGTTTTGAGACTCTCACCATGTTTCAGATTTGTAGGACACTCAGTTTACCCCTGAATGAGATTGAGATCAGCGCCATTCGATCGCAGGGTGCGGGCGGACAAAATGTGAATAAAGTAGCGAGTGCAATTCACTTACGGTTTGATATTAAAGCGTCGTCATTGCCCGATCGGTACAAGGAACGGTTACTTAATTTGCGCGATCGACGAATTACTAATGATGGCGTAATTGTTCTAAAATCCCAAGAACATCGTAGCCAAGAACGCAATCGAGCAGAAGCATTCAATCGTTTACGAGCATTGATTTTGAGTGTGGCGATCGTGGCTTTACCTCGAAAATTAACGAAGCCAAGCCGTGGGCAAGAACGACGACGATTGGAAGACAAAAAACACCGATCGGACCTTAAAGCATTACGAAAATCAGTTGAAGAATGATCTGTTTCATGGATCTCTTAAAACGG
>JAYVUU010000117.1:0-5804 GCA_043787635.1 Synechococcales cyanobacterium
TGGCGAAATTGTAGACCAAGCGATCGTGAATGCAACCCAATGCGGAGTCACGGGTCACATTTACTTTTCAAAAATCGACCTAACTGAAGTGGTGGCACCTTCTGATAGTGGAGTTCTCTTTTGCAATCCACCCTATGGTGAACGCATCGGTCGAGATAGTGATTTAGGTGCTTTTTATAAGCAATTGGGTAATGTTATGAAGCAAGAATTCAAAGGTTGGACCGCCTATGTTTTGAGTGGAAATAAAGAACTTTCACAATGTATTGGTTTACGATCGGCCCAGCGCACTGCCGTATACAATGGCACCATTCCCTGTCAATTGATGAAATACGAATTGTATTAGTTCTGTAAAACTGGCATGAGGTGAGGATTGAATAAATTGTAAGGTTTATTTGGTTTCTTCGTTAGGTTTGGGGCACGGCGAGCCATGCCCCTACGGTAACTGGAACCTGGTATATTTCCTAAATCCAGCGCGAGATCTGTAGGGACATGGCTTGCCGTGTTCTAACCCCAATGAGATGATCCTCAGTATCCAACTAGATATAAGCCACTACATCATCCGTCGCAAAACGAACCTTGGGCATTGACGCATATTTGTCGTCCTCCGATCGGTATCCCGCTGGACACACCACCACGGAGGCATACCCCAACGCCGTCAAACCCAAAATTTCGTCATACTTAGGCGCAATAAACCCTTCGATCGGACAGGTATCAATGCCGATCATGGCGGCTGTGGTCATATACTGCCCCAATGCAATGTAGACCTGACGTGATGACCATTCATTTACATTGGCGTTGCGTCCCATGAATCCTTTGATGAGTTCGGAATACGCCGCGATCGCCTCAATTGTGGTTCCATGGGCTTCGGCTTGGCGAGCAATGTACCGATTGACATCGGCATCATTCATATCTTTTTTAATCGCTAACACCACCAAATGGGACGCATCAACCACTTGGGACTGCTTCCAAGAATGCTCCAAAAGCTGCGATCGAATCTCAGGATTTTTCACCACAAAAAACTTCCAAGGCTGCAGTCCAAAGGACGACGGAGCCAATACTAAACTCTGTTCTAAAGCAGTCCAAATCTCATCAGGAATGATTTTTGTAGAATCAAACTTTTTCACGGCATACCGCCACTGCAACTGATGAATCGCGGCTTCAGGAGAAAGTACAACATCTGACATAGGAGAAATCCTCTAATTCAATTGAAACCAGCTAACCACTACAATACAAGGCGTTTCTATTTTTTGCAGGGTTTGGCGATACATATCTAAAATTTTGGCACCGCAAACCATGAGACCTATGATTGAGACCTATGATTGAGACCTATGACAAGGTCTCGATGCCGCCGATCGTGCCCCATCCCACAATCATCATGCTTACTGCACCGCTCTTTCCAACCCTGATCGGACAACCCAGCGCCGTCGAACTCCTGACTCAGGCGATCGCCCAAAACCGTGTGGCTCCTGCGTACCTATTTGCGGGCGCACATGGCATCGGCAAACGATTGGCGGCGAAGGCATTTCTGCGGGCACTCCTGGGCGACACGGGAAATCGAACGCAGCGGGGAAACCATCCTGATTTGCTTTGGATTGAGCCAACGTACCTCCACCAAGGCAAACGGTACAGTCCCACCGAAGCCGAAGCCGCCGGGGTCAAACGTAAATCTGCCCCGATCGTTCGTCTGGAGCAAATCCGCGAACTGTCCGTATTTCTTAGCCGCCCGCCGCTGGAGTCCGATCGGTCAGTCGTGGTGATTGACAGTGCGGAAACCATGCCCGAATCAGCCGCCAATGCATTGTTAAAAACATTAGAAGAACCCGGTCGCGCCACCATTATTCTGATTGCGCCCAGCGTCGAGTCGTTGCTGCCAACTTTGGTGTCTAGATCTCAGCGGATTCCCTTTTATCGATTGTCTCATACTGATTTTTGCGATGTGGTCCAACGATCGGATTATCCCCAACTTTTAGACCAGCCGCAAATTATAGACCTAGCCCAAGGGAGTCCTGGTGATGCAATTGAACAATGGCAACGATTACAGGATATTCCCCCCGAATTACTCAGCCAAGCCATCCAGCGCCCTACGACTGTTTCCGATGCGCTCCGTCTTGCTAAACAAATTACGAAAACATTAGATACTGAATCTCAAGTATGGCTTTTAGATTATTTACAGCAGGTTTACTGGCGATCGGGCAAGGCTAGCATTTCGGTATTAGAACAACTGGAAAAATCTAAAGAGTATCTACGCGCCTACGTTCAACCCCAATTGGTTTGGGAAGTTGCGCTAATGGCTGGATTGAACTAATTTAAACAAGTTTCGATCGTCTTTTCCACCGCCATTGCCAATCCCTCCAAATCATAGCCCCCTTCTAATCCAAACAAAATTCGCGGCGTAATCTCTAAACACCAGTTTGTAAATTGACCATAGTCATCCGCATTTAATCGCATCCGCGCCAACGGATCGACCGCCATTGCATCATACCCAGCGCTTATAATTAATAATTCTGGATCGCCCGATCGTAACCATGGCAAAACCTGTGATTTAAACGCTGCACCATACCCATTCGCGCCACTTCCCGGTTTTAGGGGCACGTTCAAAATATTGTTAAATTCACCAGTTTCATTTGCTGCACCTGTCATCGGATAGGCGGGGAATTGATGGAGTGAACAATATCGAATTTTGGGATGCTTTTCAACGATCGCCTGCGTCCCATTCCCATGATGCACATCCCAATCTAAAATAGTGACCCTCGACAATCCCAAATGCTCAACGGCATAAATGGCGGCGATCGCTGCATTGGCAAACAAACAAAACCCCATTCCTTCATCGGGCAATGCATGATGACCGGGCGGACGCGCCAATACAAAAGCAGGACGGTCTTGCAACTGCACTCGATCGACTCCATCGACCCAAGCGCTTACGGCTAAACGGGCAACAGCATCACTCGCGACACTCACAGGCGTTGATTCAAACTCACTCACGCCACAGGCTGCAAACTTTGCCACTCGCGCAATATGCTGGGCGCTATGTGCTGATAACAATAAATCATTAATGGGACGGACTTCGATCGGAGTTGGCTCCACCCATTCCAATTGATCGGCAAAGGTCGATCGTTCTAGTTTGGTCTTAATTGCGGTCAGGCGATCGGCACATTCGGGATGACCTTCGCCCGTGTCATGGTCTAGGAACCGATCGCTATAGAAAATAGGAAACAATGTCATCCGCTAGCCTTTTTTAGACACACTAGTTCATCGTTGCTCTAACTCAATCTTGAAATACAAAAGGCGCGATCGGAATGTTTTCCAATCTACGCCTATTATTATTCTAAACTTCAGAAATAATAGAGAATCCCTAAGGATCAATCGTCCGTTTACCGCTAAACTTCAGGGTAGAAGGATTAGGGTTTGAACCGATATTGCGGGGAACATGATTCACCATCTCACGACCTGCATTCACCTTTTCAGGGAACACACCATCAGCAGGATGCAAGTACTGAATTTCACCGCTTGGGAAAACCCGGTAGACTTTATAGTCTGTGATTTTGAACTTCACCTTGAGCTGGGTACCCAATGCCAAACATTGTTCTTTACGCGCAAGATACAAAAGATTTTCGCCTTCATTCATCGTTGCCGAGCCACCCGTGGGCATCTCAAATACGTCGGCTTTTTTACCAGACCACGTAATTGCATATTTCTCTTCGACTTCTGCTTTAGTCAACAGACCGCCAGTACTGCCCGGAAATAGGGGCGCTTTTCCTGTGAGGGTTTCCGACATGCGTTTCGCTCTCTCAAAGAACATTTAGTTGAGATTTTACCCCTGACGATCGCCCCGATTCCTGAATGACATTGATCTGTAACAGTTATTAATGATTAGAGGATCCGCCATCAGATCCCTAATTTAAGGACTTTTGCGGTAGCGCATAAACATCAGGACCGCCAAACAGAGAAAACGATAGGGAATGCCGTAAGTCCTTACTTGAAAGGGTGATAAACAATAATACTCCGATCGTCACAATCCCCGTCGCCACTCCAAACAACCCCCGATAACCAATCGAGTCGGCAATCACGCCCAAACTAGGACCAGCCATAAAAATCCCTAAATCAAACCCGCTAAGGCTTAACGCAAAAATCTGTCCTCGCAGATCCGGGGCACACCGATCGGTAATCGTGGCGAGGGTCACAGGCAAAAACATTCCGCTGCCAATGCCTTCAATCAATCCCGCTAGGACAAAGGTCCGATCGCCTGGAACCAGCCACAGCAGAGCCATCGAGACTCCATAAGCCGTCATTCCCAGAGTCACAAATCGACCTCGACCATAACGATCGCTTAGTTTTCCAGCGATCGATCGGGTAGTGAATCCCATAATTGCAGCGGATGAATAGAAGGCGCTGGCCGTAACATTAAGCTGATTTTCTCGCACATACAGCGGCACAAAAGTACTCAGAATCCCAAAAGCCAGACCCACCACCATCAGGGTCAAGGCCGGAAGTCGAAAGCTGTTGCTTGTTAATATTGTCCAAACGGAATCAGTATCTTGAGTTTGAGTCGTAGGCTTCGGTTTGGGGGGAACTCGCACTTGAGTCGCCAAGACAAAGCTGATACCTGCCAATGTACTCGCCAACCAAAAACAATCCGAGTAGTTAGCATCGCCCTGCGATCGCAGCATCCAATCCCCCAACAGGGGTCCAAAGGCCATCCCGATCGGATAGGTAAGGCTCATCGTCCCAATGACCTCCCCTCGATGTTGAGGGGGTGAAATATCGGCTACTAGGGCACTATAGGCGGTGGCAAATGCGGCGATACTGATCCCGTGAAAAACTCTGACCCCAATTAAGGCGAATTTTTGAGCGACGAACAGATAGGCAACCGGAGCAGTCATAGCGACCAAGATACCCAAGACCAAGACCTGTTTTCGTCCACCCGAATCGACCATTTTTCCTAGATAGGGCCGAAAGAGCAGCAGGCCAACGGCAAAGGATCCCATGATGATGCCGAGTTCTTGGGCTGTGGCGTTCAGGTCTTTGATGTAGAGCGGTAGGATGGGCAATAAGCTGGCCATGCAAGACCAAAAGACTAAGCCTGATGCAAACAAAAACCAAAGATTTCGACGAATGGGCGGGGACAGTTGGGCGATCGCACTCATAAAAACATTGAGCCTGAGTTAATTAAGTCTGCTAATTCCCAACAGAACGAGACCTAATGCGCTGCTGTGTAAGCATAGATTGATGTGTTCCGATTAGCGTTGAAACCCGATCCCCCTAGCCCCCTTGAAAAGGGGGAACAAGAGTAGATTTTATTTCATGGTGGGTGTAGCTGATGGTACTTTTCAGACCTGTGTACACGGCAGACTAACGCGAGAGCCATATCCTGTCGGGGAATCTACCATAGCAACTCTGTTGGCATTTTGGTTACAAAAGTTAAAGGAAGGTGCCGATCGCATGGGGAACCGATCGCGTTAAAACTATCAAGGAGAAGATTGTTTTTCAATATCAACTGCACGGGGAATCTTTCTCTAAACTACCGAATTAGGGAAATGGGGACTTCACCATTTCCTAAAAGTTGTTCCACCAAATCTTGACTGAGAGGCTTTGAGAATAGATAGCCTTGACCAAATTTATATCCTATCTGTTGCAGCCATTCTAATTGTTGCGATGTCTCAATTCCTTCTGCGATCGCATCAAGTTCTAATTGTTGACTTAGGGTCGCGATCGTTTCGACAATGCGATGATTTTTTTTGCTGTTCTCCATTTGGTTCACAAACGATCGATCGAACTTCAAATTATTGATCGGTAAACGATGAAGG
>JAYVUU010000118.1:0-15812 GCA_043787635.1 Synechococcales cyanobacterium
CATCGGTACACTGTTGAAGATGAATTCTGTGATGAAAGGAAATCGAGGGGTTTTTGAATGGGATTCTGAAAAACAACTTCACAAGACTGGAACTCAAAACGGGGACTGTTGTAATTGATGTTAAATGGAAAGGTAAAGTCAGTCCAAAACTTTTGTGGAAGTTTGTTGAAGCTATAAGTCGAGACCAGCTTTGATCAACATCACTGACGAACTGTTCACAGCCATTTCTCGTAAATTTGCGGCATTTAAAACTCGGGTTGTTATCAATCATAAGTTGAGAAGATTTCTAAAAGGCAGATAAGTGTCAAAAGATGCTGGTCGCGTGAACGGCATCAACTTTTTTTTCTATTTTATGTTTCCAGAGTCTATACAAAAAAGGCGAAATTAACGTCAAATTAAACGAGGGCTTCATTCAAAAGAAATTTCAAGCGAAACGTTTGATAAATTCACAAAAGTTTAACACCTTACCATCCAAGCTTATTCTGAACATCAGCCAGAGCGGATCGCATGTTGTTTGACAAATTATTAATTTATGGTAAACGTTAATAATTTTAATAAATTACACTCCAGCTATTTTCACCGATTCCGAAAACTGAAATTAGCCTCAAAGACAGTGGAGAAAAGAAGAAGGTCCATTCAAAATATTCAATTACTAATTTCTTCGGTGTCGCTCGAAGTGTTAAATCTTTTAAATTATATTTGTTATTTGTGGTGTTTCTGGGCGGAGAAGCTGCGGCACTATTGGAATGTCTTGTGTTTCGGGTTCCGCTGTGGCAGCAACAAAATGATTTGTTGGTTCGCTATCACGCATAAATATCTCGCGATGTAGTATTTATTATGTTACGAAAAATTAATGGTTAAACCGTCGGACTTTATGAACGCAGACGGCAAGAACGTCTTTGGAACGCGTGCTTTTCATGATACCAAAGAAACAATTAATCAATACGAAAATTAATATACACGCTAATGACTTTCAAGATGAAAAACGCATTAAATTCATAAATTCGTCTCTCAACTATGGACTAATAAAAGAAAAATTTGTTGAAAAGCGTGTCCGTTGCAGTTTTTTGGGATGGATACGAATGAGTTTGCGGTGGAGTTGGCGCGGGTGACGATGATGATTGCGCGGAAGATTGCGATCGATAATTTTGGGGTTTTGGATCAGCCTGCGTTGCCGTTGGATTCGTTGAATAACAACATTGTTTGTAAAGATGCGCTGTTTACGGAGTGGGTAAAAGTAGATGCGATCGTGGGTAATCCACCATTTTTGGGTGGAAAACAAATGCGACTTCAGCTTGGCGATCGGTATGTTGACAGAGTTTTTAAGCGTTTTCCTGATGTTAAAGACGTTGATTTTTGTGCCTATTGGTTTCGATTGGCACAGGATAATTTAGGTGAATTGGGTCGAGCTGGATTGGTGGGGACAAATTCAATTAGTCAGGGTAAGAGCCGAAAAGCTTCGCTCGACTATGTCACAGAACAGGGTGGAATTATTCACGATGCGGTTTCAACCCAAGTTTGGTCAGGAGAAGCTAATGTTCATGTCTGTTTAACGAATTGGAGCAAACAGGTTCCTCAGATTTTTTACCTCGATAGTGAGGAAGTTGCAGAGATTAATTCTTCATTACAAGGTTCGATCGATGTTTCTAAAGCAACTCGTCTAAAAGCAAATCTAAGCTGGTGCTTTCAAGGTGTGATTCCTAACGGGAAGGGTTTTGTTATCACAGCATCTAAAGCCGAGCAATGGATTAAAGCAGATTCTAAAAACCAGAACGTTCTTAAGCTATTTTCGATGGGAGCTAATTTGGCTAAAAACTTGAATGGGCTTCCCAATCGATGGATTATTGATTTTAATGATATGTCTATGGAAGAAGCAAAGGCTTACAGTCTACCATTTGAACATATTAAATCCACAATTCCAATAGAGCGTCAAAATAATCGCAATGAAACATTAAAAACAAATTGGTGGAAGTTTGAAGGAAAGAGATTAACGATGAGAGAAGCGATCGCCCCACTTACCAGATGTTTTGCGGTGCCAAGAGTTTCTAAGTGGTCTATATTTATCCCTCTTTTACCAAATTGGCTGCCTGGTGATAAATCAGTTGTCGTAGCATCTGATGATTTCTACATATTAGGAATTCTCACATCCAATACACATCGCATTTGGATGCATGCTCAAAAATCTACTCTAGGAATAACAATTGCTTACACTCATAATACTTGTTTTGAAACCTTCCCTTTCCCGCAGAAGGTAGCTCCCAAGCTTATTGTCAGCATCCGCACTACAGCTCAAGAACTCCATGACTACCGCATTATTCAAATGACTCGTCTAGAATGGGGCATCACCACACTCTACAATGAGTTTTTCGATGAACCTGCCTCACAGCTCTTCAAACTTCATAAAAAACTAGATGAGCTTGTACTCAAAGCTTATGGATTCAGCAAGACTGATGATCTTTTAGAGAAACTATTGACGTTGAATTTGGAATTGGCAGAGAAAGAGAAGAATGGGAAGGCGATCGTTGGTCCTTGGGCACTGGATAATCTGTTTAAGAGGACGTTTGAAACGTCGAATGTCGAATGTTATGTTTTTGAAAATAGGACAATAACTGCGATATTAGGCTACGGATAACTCTGTTGAAACGACAAACAAGTTGCGATCGGTTCCCGGGCGTGTGGCGATCGGGAATCTGTCCCGATCAACGGGAAAAGGAACGGGTTCATGAGAGATTATAGACATAAGCAAAGGTATTTGTTTAACTCGATTTTTCAACCTTACGAGGCCCAAATGGCATCTTTGATTCATTCCATTGCAATCGCCACAGGTCTCATCATCACCAGCATCACGATCGCCGCTACCGTCGCTATGGCGCAAACCGCCGCAAACTTTGACGGGTTTACCCTCGATGGGACTAAAAAGACCGCATCCGTTGGTGGCTCCACAGGTGGCAGTGTGTCTATTCCCAGCATCACCGGAAGCAGCGATCGTTCCGGCAACAAATGCCTTGGCTTCGGCGATTCTAAACCCGATCACCTAATGACCTTGACCCAAGCCGTCACCAAGCTCAACCTGAAAGTTAACAGCAGCGGACGAGACACCACAATTGTTATCCAAGGTCCAGAGAATGAACTGCGCTGCGGCGATGACACAGGCAGCAAAAAAGATGCAAGCTTCTCCGGCAGTAACTGGAGCGCTGGCACCTACAAAATTTGGGTCGGCTCTATGACATCGGGCGATCGGGGTAACTACCGTCTCAGCGCTCAAGCCGAATAGGGTATTTCTCTCTACACCAACCCAAACTCCTCCAATGCGGGGCGAAAATTAGTGTTCTCATGGTTCGATCGGCTTAACTTAATCAACGCAAACCGCTTTAACGGCTCCAATGCGGTCCACTGAGAAAGCAAGATCTTTTCCCCCACCGATTCAGCTTTCGCCATCACCGAATCTGGGATTACCAAATCATTAGACCAAGGTGGCTCAGGATCGATCGCTAACCTAGTGGCAACCTCACCCGATCGCAGTAAGATCAGCGCCTCCAAAAACGATCGGTACGCCTGAATTTCAGCATCACTCACACAACCACGATCGACTAGCTGAAGCCGATCGTCTGCATTAAACACACTCCACTGGTGTAACTTCAGCTTCACCCCGCAGGTATCCAACTTAAACCGCACCTGCATGGGAATGCACCGCAGCGACTCCACAAAATCCGCTTCAAACTCAAAAAAATTACTCATCCCCAGCCTCGAAACTCGACCCTAAAAAGCCTTCTCCGCACTGTGCCCGCTGACGCATCAAATGATCGCACAGTACTAATGCTACCATCGCCTCTACCATCGGTACTGCACGGGGTAACACACAGGGATCATGTCGTCCCTTGGCGGATAATGTCACCGCATCGCCTCCATTCGTCACTGTATTTTGTTCCTTCCGAATCGTCGCCGTTGGTTTAAATGCAATGCGCAGCGTAATGTATTCACCGTTAGAAATGCCGCCCTGAATCCCACCCGATCGGTTCGTTACGGTCCTCACCCGATCGCCCTCCATGTAGAACTCATCATTGTGTTCACTGCCTCGCAGTAGCGTCCCCGCAAACCCCGACCCAATCTCAAACCCTTTAGTCGCAGGCAACGACATCACCGCCTTGGCTAGATCCGCCTCTAATTTATCAAACACAGGCTCCCCCAATCCGATCGGGCAATTTCGCACCACACATTCCACCACACCGCCGATCGAATCGCCTTCCTTGGACATTTGCTGAATCAAATCCACCATCCGATCGGCAGCCTCCCTGTCTGGACAACGGACAATGTTGCTCTCTACTTGCTCCATGGTCACGGTTGCTGGATCTACATGACTATCCAAATCCTTAATGCGCTTCACGTAGGCAATCACTTCAGTGGCGGCAAAATCTTTAAGAATTTGTTTTGCGATCGCCCCTGCTGCTACCCGGCCAATGGTTTCCCGCGCTGACGATCGCCCGCCGCCCGCCACGGCCCGAATGCCATACTTTGCATCATAGGTTGCATCAGCGTGGGAAGGTCGATACTTTTGTTCCATGTCGCCGTAGTCCTGCGATCGTTGGTCTTTGTTGCGCACCATGATCGCGATCGGAGTTCCCAGCGTCACCCCATCGAGCATCCCCGACAAGATTTCGCACTGGTCCGCTTCGTTACGTGGCGTTGTGATTTTGCTTTGACCGGGACGACGACGATCGAGTTCAAACTGAATTGCCTCGCGAGATACCGCAATCTTGGGCGGACAGCCATCAATCACTACTCCCACACCGCCCCCATGGGATTCCCCAAACGTTGTAACTCGAAATGCCTGTCCGAAGGTGCTACCCATGGTGATTTCTATGCTGATTTTGTATGTTGGGGCTTCGATCGTACCAGAATAGCGCGACTCCACCCGATCGGACATAGCCAAAGGCAAACGGTATGATCACTAGAGCGATAACAATCCGATCGGTAATTTCAATACACCATCCTGTAAAAACAACGTCACCACCTGAGCATCGATCAACTTCGCATCAGCCGCCAAAATACCTGTTCCTGAATTTACGGGAAACGCTGGAAAACAAGAGAGACTAATACTTAATCGCAATGCAGAATCGATCGGAATAACAGTACTAGTAGTCTGCATTGAAACTCTTGCTTTTGTCTGATTCTGTGGGCAAACCGTACATACACCTTGTGATATTGAGAGTATCTGACCTGTCGGATTGACTTGGGACAATACAACATGAATATCAATAGATGTGGCATCACTAAAAAAGTCTACTTCGATCGTAGGAGTTCCTTGAATCAGTAATGGTTTCGTTAATAGTGAAGAGGTGTAGCAAAGAACATCAGTCCGATCGTCAATCCTACTTCTATCCATTGGTCCCGCAGGGGATCCCACATGACCACCCAAAGACGGCACAGGTCGCCACGGATCATGAACGATCGCATCTGCAATTGAATTAGAAATTAAATTAGAACTTCGATCGACATCTCCTCCATTCACAAGCACCAGATCACCCCCGCGCATTGAGGTGAGTCCCGTTGTCTTCAATTGCCACATTTGATGATCTAGACCTTCATTCCATTGGTCAGCCTTCACCCAGCGATTTGTTCCCATTTCAAACCAAACCGCCCCGTTCTCAAGCAATCCTTCACCTTTTAACCAATAATCAAACCACCGAACTTGCGCCCGATCGCAATCACTCGCCGCCGCCGCCCCAAAGTCCACAACTCCCGATCGTCGTCCCCAAGGCAAATGCGCCCAAGGACCAATAATTAAATGCTGTGTCGCTGTTTTACCCATTGCCTCATAGAGCCGCAGAGTTCCCCTTAAATAGGGATCAAACCAACCGCCAATATGCAACATTGGTAAATCTGATATTGCATCCATAAAATAACGCGGTGATAGTTTTTTCCAATAGGGATCATTCTCCGATCGGGAAATCCAATCATGATAAAACGAGTCTGGGGCTAAGGACTTCAGAATTTCAGGATAGGCCGGAATTTCACTATTTAAAGGCAGATTATTTGCCGCTGTTTTGAGTAATTGAAACTGTTGATTGTTTCCCTCTAGCCTCGCAGTTTCTGCGGCTAATTGAATCGCCCACCCTAAATTTGATTGTAAACAAAACACATCATGTTCATAAGCCCAATCTTCACGTAAATCATAGGCTAACATTGCCGGACAAATTGTTTTCAAAGCCTCAGGTCGATGGGCTGCGGCATACAATTGGGTCATCCCTTGATAGGAAAAACCATACATTCCCACTAACCCATTACTATGCGGTAAATTCGCTGCCCACATTACCGCATCATAACCATCTTCAATCTCAGATTCAAATAGGGAAAAGACTCCTTCAGATGTACCTCGTCCTCGCACATCTTGAATCACTACAATATAGCCCTGCGACGCATACCAAATGGGATGGGCATAGACCACTGTAGAGGCGATCGATCGTCCGTAGGGTTGACGCATCAATAACACCGGAAATGTTTGACCTGGTGCAATTAGCGACGGCAAATACACATCTGCATCCAGACGGACTCCATCTCGCGTTTGCATTGAAACAGAATTCATTGAATAAGTTTTCATTTAGATAATACTTTCCTAAGATTGATCGCGAGATTGACAGTATCTATCACATCTATTCAATCATGTAGTAGATCTGATGGGAATTAAGGCATAAATGATGGATTTTATAGTTTGTAGTTGAGGACGATCGGTTGGGATAGACCAAGTCTTGCAAACGGTAGAACAGCTATCCCCATAAATCTACGGCAACTTGGTCGGGATTAAGATGATTTAGTAGACAAACTCCAAAAGGGTCTGCTAGGATAGCCACCAGAAACAAACAACGGCATCCTGACGTAGTTACCGTAGATTATTAGGAGATAAGCAATGTATTCTATTCGTCAACTCAAGACAAACTCTGCGAAATCTGTAGTGTCCCGTCGGCAATTTGCCATGGTTCTGCTGGGATTGGTTGTGAGTGGCGGAGTGGTCGCTTGCGGTGGTAAAAATACTGGTAATTCAGCGATTCAATCGGGCAGTGGGAATCCATCTGAAGTGTCTTTGACTTTGGTTTCTTTCGCTGTTACCAAAGCAGCCTATGAGGGAATTCTGCCAAAATTTGCAGCAAAGTGGGAAAAAGAGACAGGACAAAAAGTTAAATTCAATCAGAGTTACGGGGGATCTGGTTCTCAAGCAAGGGCTGTCATTGATGGACTAGAGGCGGACGTGGTTCATCTAGCTCTGGGGTTAGATACTAATAAAATCCAGAAGGAGGGTCTGATTGAGGCAGGTTGGGAGAAGAAATTTCCGAACGATAGCGTGGTGTCCAAATCGGTGGCGGCGATCGTCACCCGCGAAGGAAATCCGAAAGGGATCAAAGATTTTCTGGATTTGAGTAAGGACGGAGTGTCGTGGATCACAGCAGACCCCAAAACGTCTGGAATTGCGCGATGGAATTATTTGGCCCTTTGGAATGCGGCGGTCAAGTCTGGTGCTGATGATAAAA
Organism: Synechococcales cyanobacterium; assembly: GCA_043787635.1. GTDB lineage: Bacteria > Cyanobacteriota > Cyanobacteriia > Leptolyngbyales > Leptolyngbyaceae > JAAFJU01. The sequence continues at coordinate 7,524 of JAYVUU010000118.1, forward strand.
AAGCTCAAGAACTAATCACAAAAGCCTATAAGAATGTCCCGATTTTAACGAAAGATGCGCGGGAAGCAACCGATGTCTTTTTTAAACAAGGTCAGGGGGATGCGCTGATTAACTATGAAAATGAGGTGCTGTTTGCACAACAAAAAGGTGAAAAGGGGACTATGACTATTCCTGAAGTCAATATCTCGATCGACAATCCTGTTGCAGTCGTTGATAAGGTCGTAAATAAAAAGGGAACCCGAAAAGTAGCAGAAGCATTTGTCCAATATCTGTTTTCACCAGAAGCCCAAACTGAGTTCGCTAAAGTAGGATTCCGCCCTGTTGATCCCACGATCGCAGGCACACCTGAAAATAGTTCAAAATTCCCTAAAATTCAAAATTTAGCAACGGTGAAGGATTTCCAGGGTTGGAGTGCTGTCCAAAGTAAATTTTTTGCAGACGGGGCGATCTTTGATCAAATTCAGGCTCAGAAAAGGTAAGTATCATGCAAAAAACAATTCGTATTCAAGTTCCCCAATCTCTCCATCAAGTTCCCATTATTTCAACCCTGATTTCCGAATACAAACTTGTTGTTAATATCCGAGGTGCAATCCTAGACCAGAAAGCGATCGGCGGCGGATGGTTTGATTTACTTTTGGATGGGGAAGACGTAAATGTTATGCAATCCGTCTCATATCTCAAAGATATGGGAGTGGAAATTTGGAATGAGCATTAGTTTAACACTTGAAAAAATTATCTTTCAAGTGTTAAACCGCTAGGAATCGCTGGACGACATCTTGACTCAGTTCGCTCGTGGGTCCAGCGGCGACAATTCCCCCTTTCTGCATGGCGTAATACCAATCAGCTTTACGAACAAAATGCAAATGCTGCTCTACCAAGAGAACCGAAATTCCCATGGTTTCCACAACGCGGCGAACTGCATTTTCAATGTCTAAAATAATAGAGGGTTGAATGCCTTCGGTCGGTTCATCTAAAACTAATAGTTTGGGTTGACCCATCAGGGCACGGGCGATCGCGAGTTGTTGTTGTTGTCCGCCGCTCAAATCTCCACCCATGCGAGTTAGCATTTTTTTCAAAACGGGGAACAAATCGTAAATCTCATCGGGAACTTTCTGACTTTTGGGTGCGCGATCGCCTAGTGCTTCTAATCCTAATAACAAATTATCTTGAACTGTTAGTTTTGGAATGATTTCGCGACCTTGAGGGACATAGCCAATTCCAAGACGGGCGCGTTTATCGGGGGTGAGTTTACCGATGGTTCGTCCTTCAAATTCAATGCGGCCAGTTCGGGCAGGCAAAAGCCCCATGACGGTTTTGAGTAATGTGGTTTTCCCCACGCCATTTCGCCCAATCAGACAGACCATTTGACCGGGATGAATGGTTAAGTCAACGCTACGGAGAATGTGACTTTCACCATAGTAAACATTGAGATTGGACAGGTTAAGGGTTGCTTCGCGATCGTCGTTGGCAGCAGGATTAAGGATAGTTTGAGATTGCATAGGATTTAGATTCACAAATTTATAACGTTATTCTTCTTGGTTGCCGAGATAGACTTCGATGACGCGCCGATCGGATTGAACTTGATCCATAGTTCCTTCGCAAAGAACCGAGCCTTCGTGGAGAACCGTGACTTTCTGGGCGATTTGTCGAACAAATTCCATATCGTGTTCAATGACAAGAATGGAATGCTTTTTAGCTAGTTCAATTAATAGATTTCCAACTTTCTCAGTTTCTTCATCCGTCAATCCAGCAACGGGTTCATCCACTAAGAGCAAATCAGGCGACTGGGCCACCAGCATTCCAATCTCCAGCCGTTGCTTTTCACCGTGTGCCAACAATGACGCAGGACTATTCGCTCTCCCTAGCAGTCCGACGATTTCTAGCAATTGAGCAATATCATCTTTTTCACCTCCATTTGATTGTGGAAATAATGTTTTGAGTAATGACTTTTGCTGATTGTAAGCAAGCCCCATATTGTCGCGGACGGAGAGATTGAGATAGACACGGGGCGTTTGGAATTTGCGTCCGATGCCCATTTTTGCGATCGTGTGTTCTTTGAATTTAGCCAGATTTTGACCTTTGAAATGAACTGTGCCTTGGGTGGGTTTGGTTTTGCCTGTGATGGTATCGAGAAATGTGGTTTTGCCTGCGCCATTGGGTCCAATAATGACCCGTAATTCACCGGGATCCATACTGAATGTGAGATTATTTAGGGCTTTGAATCCATCAAAATTAACGGTCAGATTTTCGATCGCTAACAACTTGTCGCTCATAGTCTAAGTCCGGGTTATTTTCTAAGCTTGGATAGGTGGAAATTTTGGTTTTGCTGGTGAGTTGGCGCACAAGTTCAGGAATAGTAGTCTTGAACCAACCGACAAATCCATCAGGTAAAACCGTAACGACGGCGAGAAACAGAGCACCTTGGAAGAAGAGCCAAAAGGCTGGATACTGCTCAGATAGTAAACTACGGGCGAAGTTGACAATCAATGTTCCAAGTACTGCACCAACTAATGTGCCTCGTCCACCAACTGCCACCCAAATGACCATTTCAATTGAAAATGCAATGTCCATAGCTTTGGGCGTGATGATGCCAGATTGCACGGTGTACAAGGCTCCCGATATTCCAGCAAGACCCGCTGAAACGGCAAAAACGAGGACTTTGAAAACCGTCGGGTCGTAGCCTGTAAACCTAACGCGGGGTTCATCATCACGAATGGCAATTAATAGTTGACCAAATCTGCCACTCGTCAGCCAGCGACAAAACCCATAAGCCAAGGCGAGCAGAACAATAGTAAGGTAGTAAAAATTCGCTTGCATTGTCGGCGAACTCATCACCTGACCAAACAAATAAGTGGTATCGGTTTTGAGTCCATTGGTTCCATTAATTAGCTTTTGTTGGCCATTAAAGAAGTTGAAAAATACAATCAGCGCCGCCTGGGTCAAAATTGAAAAATAAACCCCTCGAATTCGATTACGAAAGACCAGATAGCCGAGTATTGCAGCCACGATCGTCGGCAATAGAACAATAGCGATCGTGGTAAAAGGTAGAGATTCAAAGGGTTTCCAGAGCCAAGGCAAATCGGTTACACCATACAGCACTAAGAAATCTGGCAATTGTAATCCAGTGGTACCGGGAGGCGGTTGCAATTGCAAAAACATACTAAATGCATAACCACCCAAGGCAAAAAATAATCCATGCCCCAAACTCAAAATTCCCGTATATCCCCAGATCAAATCAATCCCCAACGCCGCGATCGCCAAGGCCATAAATCGCCCCAACAATCCCACCCGAAAACTTTGCCCCACTGCATTCAGTAAACCAGGAACAACAGTCATCATTGCAATCGCGATCGCAACCACAATCAATGTTTCTATTAATAGTCGCGATCGGTTCCGGTTAGATGTCGTACTAGGTGTCGTATTCACAAATAGTTTCTCCTTCAAAATTCACCATTCTCAATTCCCTAAGCATCTACAGTCCGCCCTTTCTGCGGAAATAGCCCGCCCGGTTTGAACTGAAGGAACACGACAATCAATGCAAAGACCACAACTTTCGCCATAGTTTGAGCGCCTAGATCAATCCCGATCGCCTTTGATAAATCCTGAATAATTGGAATTTGCCCTGCAAACGTGCCATACAAATAGCTCGACATGCCAATCACCAGCGCCGCGACAATGCTCCCAACAAGATTGCCAACCCCGCCCACAACGACGACCATAAAGGTATCAATGATGTAGTTCTGTCCCGTATTTGGACCCACTGATCCCAGCAAACTCACTGCACAACCCGCAATGCCCGCTAAGCCAGAACCCACCGCAAAGGTCAACGCATCGACTCGATCGGTAGGAATTCCCAAACAAGAACTCATACTTCGATTTTGCGTCACGGCCCGAATTCGTAAGCCCCATTGAGTACGATTAAGAAAGAAATAGACCGCCGCAAGACAAATCAAGGTTAATACAATAATAAAAATTCGCACATAGGAGAATTGCACATCCACAAACCCAAGTTTTAATCCACCCCGCAACCATTGAGGAGCCGTGACATCTTGATTTTGTGCGCCAAACCAGGGTTTAGTCATAGCCAAACCATACATATTTCCTAGTGCATTGCTGATTTGAAGGGCGCTCGTGCCTGCAACCAAGCCAATACCCGCCGTACTTACATCACGAAACTTAGCGGGAATACGTTTGATTCCGATCGTGCCCCCCATAAAAAGAGCAGTCGCGATCGCGGTACCAATGATGAACTCCCAACTCACACTACGAACAAATTGTTGCAACATCAAACTCACCCCCCAAGTCGCTAGAAGCGTTTCTAGGGGCCGACCATACAAATATCGGATGACAGTGCGTTCGAGTAATAGTCCAAATAATGCTGTGACAATAAAAGAGGCAATCAGTGCGAATAAAATATAACCATCAAATAAGGGCGTGCCTTTAAGTGTGCCTTGCACCAAAACAGTAGTGTAGGCTCCCAACATCATGAGTTCGCCGTGCGCCATATTGATTACCCCCATGAGTCCAAACACGATCGCCAATCCCAATGCGGACAGCAAAAGCACAGACCCAATACTCACACCACTAAACAAACCATCAACTAATGCAGACCACATAGCAGGGTTCTCCGGGAATGATTGGAATACAGAATTAAGTCGTCGTTACCATAGATCCGATCCCCCTAAATCCCCCTTAAAAAGGGGGACTATGAGAATAAGATTTGCTCTTGTTCCCCCTTTTCAAGGGGGCTAGGGGGATCGAAACGTCGTTACAAACTAAGCAGCCTTGAACTTGCCGCCCTTCGCAGGATCGGAGTAGTCGCAAGAGAAGCCCTTAGTTTCAGCCACATATTGATTCCAAGGCAATGGTTTAACCGCTTCTTTTGTTTCATAAATAATCTTGAATAGCCCCCCATCAACCACTTCGCCAATTCGTACAAATTTCGAGAGGTGATGATTGGTATTCATGGTGACCGTTCCTTCAGGCGCATCGAAGGTTGCACCATAGGCAGCCTTTTTCACGGCATCAAGATCATCGTATTTGCCCGCTTTTTTCACCGCTGCGGCCCACATATAAACCATAATGTATGCGGCTTCCATGGGATCGTTGACCACCCGTTTTTCACCAAATTTCGCTTTGAAGGCGGCGACAAATTTCTTGCTAGTTGGATTGTCTACAGTTTGGAAATAGTTCCAAGCGGCATAGTGACCTTTCAGGTATTCCACACCGATCGCTTGCACTTCTTCTTCAGCAATACTCACGGACATGACAGGATATTTGTCTGGACCCATACCCGATGCCTGCATTTCCTTGAAGAATGCTACATTCGTATCCCCATTCAGGGTGTTGTAAATCACACCGCCATTAGGAAGGGCTGCCTTGATTTTGGCAATAACAGGTTTGACTTCGTTAACGCCAAGGGGGATATAGTCTTCTCCAAGCGTTTTGCCCCCTTTTGCAGCAAGCTGAGCTTTGATAATGGTGTTAGCTGTGCGAGGGAAAACGTAGTCTGAACCCACCAAAAAGAATTCTTTGCCTTTCTTTTCTAACAACCAATCTACAGATGGTTCGATTTGTTGGTTCGGAGCAGCTCCGGTGTAGAACACATTGTTAGAGCATTCTTGACCTTCGTACTGGACGGGATACCAAAGCAGGTGCTTCTTCGCTTCAAATACAGGCAAAACCGCTTTACGGCTCGCAGAGGTCCAGCAGCCAAACACGGTAGCAACTTTGTCTTGATCGATCAATTTTTTCGCTTTCTCAGCAAACGTCGGCCAATCGGACTGACCGTCTTCGGTGATGGCTACGATCTGTTTACCCAGGACTCCGCCCGCTTTGTTGATCTCTTCGATCGCAAGATTTTCCGCATCGACCACACTCTTTTCAGAGATGGACATTGTGCCCGTCAAAGAATGTAAAATTCCGACCTTAATGACATCGCCTGCTGGTGCGCTTGAAGTGGATGCGCCTGGTGCTGTAGAGGGGCTGGGTGCGGTTGCACAGGATTTAAGCAGTAGACTTCCTGCGATCGTAGACCCAAATAATAAAAACTCACGCCGTCCAAACTTGTTATTCATCTGACAAAATCCTCACAAAAATCAAACCGTCAAATCTCAGCCTAAACTTGATCAAAAATTGCTCAAGTTACATTTCACAGATGCTAGAAGTTGATCTAGAAACTGAGTGTATCTTAGTATACAAAGTAAGGATTGATTAAATAAAAATTGTTACAGGAGGAAGAATCAGACTCCCTGAAGTTCGCTGTGGGCAAAGCTTTTACCGATTCACACCAAAATTACAAATGTTGAAAAGAATTATGTTGAACTATTGACAAAATTTCTAAGAACTCTCTGAGGTTTCCGGGAATATCGGGAATTTGTGGCTGTGTATATGTGAGGCGTTGATCAAATAGTGTTTACTAAGAAGCTGAGGATTAAATAAATTTAAAAGTGTATTTGCGTTCTTCGTTTGGTTTGGGGCACAGCGAGCCATGCCCCTACGGGAATTGGAATCTGGATTTGTAGGGGCAATTACCCGATCGGAGAATGTACCGTTACTAATTTTGTTCCATCTGGAAACGTCGCTTCCACTTGAACATCATCAATCATTTCCGCAATACCATCCATGACATCATCCCGCGTTAACAACGTCGTCCCGTAGGTCATCAATTCGGAGACCGTCCGCCCTTCCCGCGCCCCTTCCAGAATCGCTGCTGAAATGTATGCGATCGCCTCTGGATAATTGAGTTTTAAGCCTTTTGCTTTCCGGCGTTCAGCCACCATGCCAGCCGTGAAGATCAACAACTTATCTTTTTCTTGGGGGGTCAATTGCATAGGTTCTTCGATCGTAAGTTTGCGATTTTTTATAGATAGATTGCGAAATATACGCGAAAGATCTACCTACTTTCTAATACCACAGCCGAGGTAACGGTGGCACCTTTCCATTTCGGAATTGCCGAATTACCCGCCACAATGCAACAAATGCTCGTCGCGCTTCCTGACTGGAATTGCCACGATACCGACACGTCACCCCCTTCAGTCCCCGTGTTAGTCCTATATTTATCGCAGGAACTCCAGATTGCTGCAAGGCATGACGTAGGTCTAACAATAGATCATCACTTAAATCAAGCCCTACTAACGCAAACGTCCCCACTACCGGAAAACCGTTTAAACCATGGACATTTTGCAATATTTCAGGATTTCCGCGTAGATGTTGCCGATCGATTAGCAACGGTCTACTGCCTTGCCACACCTCCACATCCGATCGCCAATCCCCCACATCAAAACATTCCCCCCGTGCCGTCCGCCCAAATCGCGTAATGTCCCACAACAACGCCGCCGCCCCCGGCTCAAGATTAATCCGAAGTTGCTGATAGTATTTTGCAGCATTGAATACAATTGTCTCCTGCGGAAACCACTCCAAATAACTCTTTGTATCTAATTGAATGGTTGTAGATTGATAACAGATTGGGCCGATCGATCGGTACACCTTAGTGGCCGCAGGCGTTGTGATTAGGGCTTGGCTGTGGGGTCGAAGGTGAATATTTTGAACCAGTTCATCGCCGCCCACCATACCTCCAGCGGTATGAACCACTGTGGAATAGCAGATCAAACGTCCTTCAGGATAATGTGGTCGTTGCACGCGCAAAGGGGCTTGAGTTTTCACATGAATTGGACGAGTTTCGCCATTTTGATAGGCATAGGTGAGATCTAATTGACCCCGCCAAGGCGATCGGAGGGGCACGCAATTATCAGGTAAAAACAACTCAGCAGAGTGAACCATACAGAAGTATTTCAGAAATTTCGAGTAGATTATAGAATAATCTTAGATTCAAAGGACTAAAAACTATGGCTTAATGTAGCAGTCCGAAATTATTTGTGAGATCCTAATCCTTTTGCCCCCAAACCCCCAATTCTGGGGGCTATGATTATTTCTCTGACTCCCCCAAACTTGGGGGCTGGGGGGCGGATCGCCAGAGTTTCATTAATCACTTACGATTGCTATAAGAATCAAAATACTGTGATAACGATGATTGTATTAACAAAATGTCTGGCTCCTGATCCCCAAGTTTCAGTTGTTGCGACGCTTTTACTGACCGCTGATGAACGCACCCGATCGCGCTATCGTCATGACCTGCCTAATGATCTGACTGTCTATTTGCAATTGCCTCGTGGGACGGTATTGAAAGAAGGGGACTTGTTACGATCGGAGGATGGGGATCAACTTTTTCGCATCGAAGCCAAGTCCGAACCTGTACTCACGGTCACAGCTTCCACACCCTTGAATTTA